>JBJEDT010000019.1:0-85403 GCA_051872335.1 Bacilli bacterium
TAAAACCCCCATCTATTGTAACATTTTCTTGTCCAATAAATGGGGGTAATTTCAGCTTTAATGGTGCAGACAATGAGACTTGAACTCACACTGGTCTCCCAATACGCCCCTCAAACGTACGCGTCTACCATTCCGCCATGTCTGCAGCAAAATTATTATAATAATAATTTTTATGATATTCAAGAGAATAAATAATAATTGCCTGTCAATGACAGGCAATTAATTACATATTTTGATCATCAAATTTTGATAAAGCCTTTTCTAATTTAGGCATTATCTTCTTAATACATCCTTTTTTAAATGGATTTTCTAATTTAGCTTGTTTTAATAATTCTAGGAATGAATATTGACCACCTAAAGAACATAAGTAGTAATATTTCTTCCATGCTTTCTTATAATTTTTATTTAATAAAATATAGAATTGGAATGCAACTACTTGTGCAAGTGTATAATCGATATAATAGAAAGGACTTGCAAAAATATGACTTTGTTTCATCCATAAGCATCCATTTTCTAGATTTTCAATTCCTGCATAATCTAAATGAGGTTCATATTTCTTTTCAATTTCTCTCCAGAATTTGCAACGTTCTTCATGAGTTGCTTCTGGATTTTCATAAACAAAATGTTGGAATTCATCAACACAAGCACCATATGGCAAGAAATTAATTGCGTCAGCTAAGTGAGCAAAACGATATTTATCAGCATCTTTATCAAAGAATTTTTCCATATATGGTTCTGCAAAAAATTCCATAGACATAGAGTGAATTTCACAAGCCTCCATTGTTGGCATTTGTAATTCATATAAAGTAATATCTTTACTTGTATACCATTGGAACGCATGTCCAACTTCATGAGTTAAAACATCAACATCACCAGATGTACCGTTAAAATTAGCAAAGATAAATGGAACTTTATATTTAGGTAAAAAGTCCATATATCCTCCACCAGTTTTACCAGCACGTGCTTCTAAATCTAGCAAATTATTCTTTACCATCATTTTGAAGAATTCTCCAGTTTGAGGGCTAATTTCATTATACATTTCTTGTGCAAGTGGAACTAATACATCTTTACCTCCAATTGGTTTTGCATTACCACTTAAGAAATCTAAGTTATAATCAGTAAAGATAGGGTGTTCGATATGCAATCTTTCTTTTTGACGTGCACGTAATTTTTGAGAAACAGGAACAACATATTTTTGAATTTGTTCACGATAGTTCTTAACCATTTCAGAATTATAGTCAGAACGATTCATTCTCTTATAACCAAATTCAACATAATTTTTATATCCCATCTTTTTTGCCATTCTATCTCTGACTTTTACTAATGAATCATAGATACCACCTATTTCATCATTATGTTCAGCATAGAATCCCCAATAAGCTTTAGCAGCTTCAAAACGAACTTCTTTATCTTTATCAGATAAGAATTTTCCTAATTGAGGTAAGTTATAGGTTTTTCCTTTAAACTTAATCTTTGCAGAAGAAATAACTTCTTCATATTTCATTGTTAATTTATTTTCTTCAACAAGTTCAGGAACAATAGCTTCATCAAAAACTTCTAGATGCATATCTATTAATTTAAAATATTGTTCACCTGTAAGTTTTTCTAAATCACTTCTAAAAGGACTTTTTACTAAAACTTTGTTAAATTTTGTAATCTCATTATCAACTTTAGGCATTAAGTCATTAATAACATTCATTGCTTTACTTACTTCTTTATCTTTAGTATTTAAAGTGAATTTAATATTAATGAATTGGCATTTTGTTGAAAAATCAGAACATAATTTATTCATTTCTAAAAGTACTTTATATGCATTTTCAGCAGATTTTGCCTTATTTAATTTAATAGTTAACTTATCTGATTTAGCTTTAAAATCTTCAAGGCTTGGTACTTCCAAAGGTATTTTATTAAAATTCATATTAATAACATCTCCTTATTTTAAAATCATACTTGGTTCATCCATTTCTTCTGGTATATCTTCACCTAATAAAGAAATAATTGTTGGAGCAATATTAGCTAATTTTCCATCTTTTCTTAAGTTAACACCAGGTAAATTAATGCCAAAAGGAACTTTATTTGTTGTATGAGCTGTAAATGGTCTTCCTTCATCATCTAAAATCATTTCAGCATTACCATGGTCAGCTGTAATCATAAGTGTCGCATCATTTGCTTCGACCCAATCAATTAATTTACCAGCACATTCATCAACAGTTTCAACTGCTTTAACAACTGCATCGTTAACTGCAGTATGACCAACCATATCACAGTTTGCATAATTTAAAATTACTACATCTAAGTCTTTTTTATTTAATTCAACTAATAATTTTTCAGTAACTTCGGGTGCTGACATTGAAGGTTGCAAATCATATGTTGCAACTTTTGGTGAATTAACTAATACTCTACGTGAATTCTTTAATTCTGGTTGAGTTACTCCATCATAATTAACAGTGCCATCAAAGAAGAAAGTAACATGAGCATATTTTTCAGTTTCAGCAATTCTTAATTGTCTATATCCATAATCTGCTAACCAAACACCTAAAACATTATTTAATGTAGGTAAAGCAAAAGCAATGTCACCATTTACTGAATCAGCATATTTCATAGTTGATACAAAATAAATATTTTTTAAAATATGACCTGGAACATAAGGCTTCCAAGCAGGTGTACCATCTTCCTTTAATGAAGGATGTTCATAGTAATGTGGATTTGTAAACATTGTAGCAATTTGAATTGCTCTATCAGGACGATAATTCATAAAAATGATTGCATCATTATCTTGAATTCTTCCATCTACTTTAGCATTAAAATGAGGAACAACAAATTCATCAGATGCATCACGACCTGTTGAAGGTAGGATTGCATATTGTTCTTCAAAGAATTTAAATGGATCTTCAAAAGATGGACCATCGTGATCAACCATAACTCGATATGAAACATCATTTCTATCTAAATTTTTATCTCTATCCATTGCATAATATCTACCTGAAATATCAGCTAGATGACCAAACTTTAATTCTTCAAAACAATCTAATAATTGTTTAACATATTTTGGTCCTGCTTGAGGATCAACATCACGTCCATCCATAAAAGCGTGAACATAAACATCTTTTGCGCCATTTATTTTAGCCATCTTAACAGCAGCTAAAATATGATTGATATGTGAGTGAACACCACCATCACTTAATAAACCAAAAATGTGTAATTTAGAGTTATGATTTTTTGTATGTTCAATAGCTTTAATATAACATTCATTTGAGTTAAAAGTACCATCTTGAACTTTTTTATTAAGTAGAGTTAATGATTGGTAGACAATTCTACCTGCGCCTATATTTAAATGACCTACTTCTGAGTTTCCCATTTGTCCTTCTGGTAAACCTACTGCCATACCAGAAGCATCAATTAAAGTTGTAGGATATTTAGAAAAGAATCTATCTAAATTAGGTTTTTTTGCTTGAGCAATTGCATTACCGTGTTCATCTTTACGATAACCAAATCCATCAAGAATACATAATATTACTGGCTTTTTCATAATTAGCACCTCTTTCGATTTGATATTATATCACATTTACAATATTTGTACTTATGAAAGCACTTAAAATATAAATATTTTTTTACTTGTTTAATTAGTTTGATTTAAATAGGTAAAAATAGAAAATAAGAATAAAAACCGACGATTGCATCGTTAAGATTATAAATTTGACATTGTATCATTAAAACTTGTATAATACTAATAATAATCTATGATTATTAAGAATCGAGGATCTAAATGGAAAACAAACCTATTATTGCACTTATATATGACTTTGATAAAACACTCTGCACTACCGATATGCAAAATTATTCTTTTATTCCTAATTTAGGGTTAAAGCCAGAAGAGTTCTGGGCAAAATGTACAGAGTTATCAGATAAAACAAATTGTGAAAGAATCCTTTCATATATGTACACTATGATTTCTGAATCAAAAAGAGCTGGAGTAAAATTAACACGTGAATACTTAAATTCACTTGGTAAAGATATCGTATATTTTCCAGGAGTTGAAACATGGTTTAAAAGAATCAACAAAATCGGCGAAGAATTAGGATTCCAAGTTGAACATTATATTGTCTCATCTGGCACAAAAGAAATAATTGAAGGTGCTACTATATTTAATGAATTCAAAGCTGTTTATGGTTGTGAATTTATGTATGATGAAGAAACTAAAGAACCAATTTGGCCTTGTCTTGCAATTAACTATACTGCAAAAACTCAATTCTTTTATCGAATTGCTAAAGGAGCATTAAATCAAACAGATGATAACGGAGTTAATGAAAAAGTTATCGGTCGTCGAGTTCCTTATACAAATATGATTTATTTTGGAGATGGAATGACAGATATTCCTGCAATGATTCTTACAAAAAATAATGGTGGTACATCAATTGCAGTTTATCAAGAAGGACAAAAACATAAAGTTACAAATTTATATGAAGATGGTCGAGTTAATTTTATTAGTTTAGCTGATTATTCTGAAGGAAGCGACCTTGAAAATGTTATTAGATTAGTAATGCAACGTCTTGCATTAAGTATTCAATTACAACAAAAAGAAACAAATTTATTTGACAAATAATTAATTTAAAATTTTCGAAATATATAAAAACATCTTGTTTTATTGAAATAGAATATTTCAAGTGTTAATATATTTTGCGTGGGAGTTAAATATGAACGTAGCAATTATATTAGCAGCTGGTAATGGAACAAGATTATCAAATAATATAAAAAAGCAGTTTATTAAAATTAATGATAAGCAGCTTTTTTTATTTTCATTTGAAGCTTTTAACAATAGCAAAATTGATAAAATTTTAATTGTTTCAACCAAAGATGAACTTTCTTCAATCAGAAATATTATGTCTTCTAACGATAAGTTTTTAGATGTAATCGAAGGTGGAAAAAGTAGACAACAATCTGTTAAAAATGCTCTTGACTATTTAAGCAATGTTTTAAAAGATGATGATGTTGTCTTAATTCACGATGCTGCTAGACCTTTAATTAAAACTTCACTAATTAATGATGTTTTATCTAAAACAATTGAATATGGTTGCTGTTCACTAATCTTACCGATAAAAGATACTATTATTTCTTTATCAGATAATAATTATGAAAGTACTCTTGAACGAGATAAATTAGCATCTGTTCAAACACCACAAGGATTTAAATTCAAAATAATTTACGAAACTCATCAAAAAGCATCACATTTATCAGCAACAGATGATGCGCAATTAGTAAAGAATGCTGGTTTTCAAATTCATCTTTTAAAAGGAGATGAAAAAAACTTTAAAATTACTACATTGGAAGATTTAAATTATTTTGAATATATATTAGGAAGTGATGAAAATGGAAGAAAATAAGACTTATGAGATTGGAGATGTAGTTTCTGGTACTGTTACAGGAATTCAAAACTATGGAGCTTTTGTTTTGCTTAAAAATGGTACTCAGGGATTAATTCATATTTCTGAAATATCTTCTAGATTTGTTAGAAACATTCATGATTATCTTTCTATAGGTAAAGAAGTTAAGGTAAAGATTAGTGAGATTGATCCAAAAACCAATTATGCTAGATTATCTTTAAAACAAGTTGGCGAAAGAGAAAGACAAGTAATTAGAAAGCCTCCTGTTTTAAAGAAAAAAAGAGTTATGATTCCTGAAGATGAATTAGACTTTAAACCATTAGCAGATCATTTAGAAGAATGGATTGAAAACTCACTAAATAAGAAGGGATAAAAGTATGATTAAGTTAAACTTAGAAAACACAAATTGTGAAATTGATTTTGCTTCTTATGCTGATAAAGTTGCTGAAATCAATACAATGATTAACGAAAAAACAGGAAAGGGTAACGATTTCTTAGGTTGGACAACTTGGCCAAAAGATTACGACAAAGCTGAATTAGATAGAATTGTTAAATCAGCTAAATTTGTTAGAGAAAATTTTGATGTCCTAGTTGTATGTGGAATTGGTGGAAGCTATTTAGGTGCTCGCGCAGCTATTGAAGCATTAAATGGTATTTTTCCAAGTGATAAATTGGAGATTATCTACTTAGGCCAAACATTTTCATCAACATATATTGCTCAAGTATTGTCTTATTTAAAAACTAAGAAATTTGCTATTAATGTAATTTCAAAATCAGGTACAACAACTGAAACTTCTATTTCATTTAGATTATTAAAAGAATTACTAGAAAGTAAAGTTGGTAAAGAAGAAGCAAGAAAAGCAATTTTTGCTACTACAGATAAAGAAAAAGGTGCTTTAAAAACACTTTGTGATAAAGAAGGATATGAAACGTTTGTTCTTCCTGGAGATATTGGTGGACGTTATTCCGTTCTAACTGCTGTTGGTACATTCCCAATTGCATGTGCAGGTATTGATGTTAAGAAATTATTAAAAGGTGCTGAAAAAGCAATGATTGAACTAAACAATCCAGATATTAAATCAAATCCTTGCTATCAATATGCTGTAGCACGTGATTATATGTATCGTCATAAAAAACAAGTTGAAATGTTTGTCACTTATGAACCATCTTTAACAATGATAGGTGAATGGCTAAAACAATTATTTGGTGAATCTGAAGGAAAACAACATAGAGGTTTATTACCTACTTCAGTTACTTTCTCAACAGATCTTCATTCTCTTGGCCAATTCATTCAAGATGGTACACCATTATTATTTGAAACAACTGTATTTGTTAAAAAACCAGCTCTTGATGTTAAGGTTCCTGGAGATAAGGAAAACTTAGATGGATTAAATTATTTAAAAGGTAAAAAATTATCTTTTGTAAATGAAAAAGCATTTGAAGGTACACTAAATGCTCATGCAAGCGAAGGAAAAGTTTCTAATGTAGTTATTGAACTTGAAAAACTAACCAGCGAATCTTTAGGTTACTTATTCTATTTCTTTATGAGAGCATGTGCAATGAGTGCTTATCTATTAAAAGTTAATCCATTTAACCAAGAAGGCGTTGAAGTCTACAAAAGACGTATGTTCCACCTTTTAGGAAAACCTGGTTATTAATATAATTAATAAATAGAAGTCTATTATGTTTACTAATTGATAATATCTCTTGGTCAACATTTTAGACTTTTTTTATAAGTTTTTGCTTATTTTTGATAATTTTTATAAAAAATAATTGACTTAAATTCTTATCAATGTTATATTTAATAAGCGCTGATAAATTGGAAGTTTAGCTCAGCTGGGAGAGCATCTGTTTTACACGCAGAGGGTCGGCAGTTCGATCCTGTCAACTTCCACCATCTTTTATTAAGCGTATGGAGGAGTAGCGAAGTGGCCAAACGCGGCTGACTGTAAATCAGTTCCTTCGGGTTCGATGGTTCAAATCCACCCTCCTCCACCATCTTATTGGGGTATAGCCAAGCGGTAAGGCATCAGATTTTGATTCTGACATCTCCCTGGTTCGAACCCAGGTACCCCAGCCAATTTGACTCGCTAGCTCAGCTGGTAGAGCACGTGACTTTTAATCACGGGGTCTGGAGTTCGATTCTCCAGCGAGTCACCATTCGATGCCCAGGTGGCGGAACAGGTAGACGCACAGGACTTAAAATCCTGCGATAGCAATATCGTACCGGTTCGATTCCGGTCCCGGGCACCATTTAAAAAATTAACTTGATGATATCATCAAGTTTTTTTTATTAATTCATTGTCTAGAAAAATTATAAATTGATTATTTATATTTAATTATAAATAATGTTTACTTAATTGCATTTTTTTTAGATAATATAAGTAGGAGTGATAAATTATGAAAAAACACGCTATTTTATTATTACCTTTACTAGTTTTAGGTACGATAACAACAACATCTTGTTCAGAAAATAAGACAAATAGTCCATTAATTATTTCTGAATATTTGGAAGGTGATGGTGCTAATAAAGCAATTGAATTATATAATATTTCTAATAAAGAAATTAATTTAAGTGATTATACTATTTCTATATACATTTCCGATACAAAGGAAACTAACATTTCTTTAGAAGGAACTATTAAGCCTCAAGAAACTTTTGTTTTAGTAAATTCAGAGTCATCTCAAGATTTATTAGACAAAGCTAATCAAGTGGCTTCGTTTTTATATGTTGGAAAACAACCAATTTCTTTAAAAAGAGGTTCTAAAACACTTGATATTGTTGGTTATGCAAAAAATACTTCAATTGACTTTGGTGTTGATGTAGTTTTGGTTAGAAAAACAAATTACTTTATTCCACGTGCTGAATACGAAGAATACGATTGGATTAGATATTTACCTAATGAATTTCAATACCTAGGAAATATTGATAACTCTGTCACTGAAGAAGAACTACTTGCAGGACCTAAACTAACTGAAGAAGATTTAACAAAACCATACTATAAAATGGGTACTAATGGTTATGTAGGTAATGGTGGAGTAGTAGATGTAGAAATGTATAAAGGTGTTGATGGAGATACAACAATATTTACTTATCCAACTGAATTTGTTAGTGAAATGAACTCAATATTACCATCAAATAAACAAATGAAAAACAACAGTACAAAAGTACGTTATCAAGGTATCGATACACCTGAATCATATACAGGAAATATTCAAGAATTTGGTATACCTGCTAAATTCTTTACAACAGGTGTATTGGAAGAAGCAACAGATATTAAAGTTCAATCTGTAAATGGTAGTGAACTAATTGAAACATTTGGTCGTTTGTTAGGCTGGGTTTGGGCAGATGGCAATTTAGTTAATTTCCTTGTTGTAAAAAATGGTTATAGTAAGTGTATGTTTGAAGATGTTGAAACTATGAGTTATAAAGGTGTTACTTATACAAATTATCTTTATAATATTCAACTATATGCAGAAAAACAAAAAGTTGGTATTTGGGGAGAAAAAGATCCATATTGGGATTACACAACAAATAAATCAACTTATCAAGGTTATACTGGCGGAATTGAAGATAATTAATTATAATAATATTTGTTATCTTACAAAAGATAGATTACGGAGGCATTATGCTAGATTTACCAATTGAAGAACAAATAGAACTAGTCTTAGATAAAATACGTCCTTTTATTCGTCGAGATGGTGGGGATGTAACCTTTGATTCATTTGAAGATGGTATTGTTTATATTAATATGCAAGGAGCTTGTGCTGATTGTATGATGATTGATTCAACAATTTCAGAAGGAATCGAAGTAATCTTAATGGAAGAAGTTCCAGGAGTTATTGCAGTTAAACTTGCAAGTGAAAAAGAAAAGAAGGAGTAATCCTTCTTTTTATTTAAGCCAATTTATTGTTCTTATTTTATATTTTTGAACAAATTTATTATGAATTGAACATAGTTCTTTTTGATATTCTTCAATGTTATCATAAAAATCAATTATTTTATTTCTTATATCTTGATGCGTAAGATATGATTGTTCAAATAAATCAAAATAATTTGATGGGAAAATAATACGAGCAAAAATCATTGAAACTTCTATAATTGTCATATGTTCTTTATCGATACATTGAAATAGTTCTTCAATGGTAATTAAATTATTCTTAAATAACTCAACATAGTCTCTTCCCTTAAAATCAATAACAATATTAAAAGGATTTAATAATTCAACAAAAGAAAAAGATTTTAATCTTCGATGAGAAATAGTAAGTGGTAAAGTATTAATCCTATAATCGAGCATTATGTTTTTAACATATTGTATAGCATTTTCAGCTAATCCAATGATATAAATAGAACACTTCATTACGTAATTATAGAAATAATCATCCATTTGAATATTTGGTATATTTTTCTCTTCAATTAAATTAATTTTATCTTCCCATAAAGAAATAATATAATCTAATGAATATGAATTATCCGTTAAGTTCATAAACATATTATGAATATAGATAATGTGTGATAAAGAATAATTGTAATTTTCTAAAGCAAAAAGAATTATATTGCCTTCATCACTAGTAGCAAATATATCACCATTTCTTGTTTTCACAACTTCACAATTTATCTTTAATTTTTTTGCTAATCCTTTAATAAAATTTATATATTCGACTACTTTAACACTTTCTAATTCTCCGACATTTATAATCTTAAAAATCCAATTTTCATATTCAAAGGAATCATTATCTATAATTTTGATATCATATCCGTATTTATCATAAATAAAAGATTGCATAATGTCCTCTTATAAATTTATGAATAATTAAAGACAAATATACAAATAAAACGCATCATACGATGCGTTATTAGAATTTATTTTCTATTCTATTTAAAATATAATAACCTTCACGATTATATACATCTTCTCTATTATATGTTAATGGTTCGCCGTTTGGTTTAACAAATAATCCACCTGCTTCTTCAATAACACATTGGCTAGCAGCGGTATCCCATTCTTTAGTACCATTATTAAATCTAATAGAAATTTCTGCTTCGCCTTTTGCTATTAAACAAGCTTTTAAAGCACTACCATACTGTTTAACAGTTTTTATCTTGTCACTATGTTGTTGAACATAATTGTGTTCTAAGTCAGATACATGGAATCTTGAAGTTAACATTGTTAAATCCTCAGTTTTATCATTTACATGAATTTTTTGAATGTTTCCTTTACCATCATCATAAAAAGCTCCATTGTTTTTGGATGCATAATAAATTTCTTTTTTTGCAGGAATGCTTACAACACCAACAACAACTTGACCTTTATAAGCTAAAGCAATATTTGTTGTAAATTCATCATCACGAGCTACAAAATCTTTAGTTCCATCGACAGGATCAACAATCCAAATATAATCTTTTTTTAATCTTGATAGATCATCATTTGATTCTTCAGTTAACATTCCATAATCAGGAAATTTTTCACTTAAGTATTCTCTAATTAATTTATCAGCACCTTTATCTGCTAAAGTAACAGGAGAATTGTCTTCTTTAATTTCAACATCAAATTGAGTATGGTAAATTTCTAAGATTCCTTTAACGGCTCTTTTTGCTGCTTCAATAGCAACTTCTAATTCTTTTTCAAACATCTTATTCTCCTTTAACGATTAAATCATCTAATTTTCGTAATATTTCTTTATGAACTTCTAATGAAGCAACATTACAACCGGCAGCAAATTTGTGACCTCCACCACCATATATAGTAGCTATTGGTTGAACATTAAATTTATTACTACGATATTCAACAAATGTTTTTCCATCTTCATCTTCACCAAAGAATACCCAAATAGGGCAATCTTTGACACCAGCTAATAAATTAACAAATATAGCACCTCTATGACCAGTCATATCAAACTTACTTAATACATTGTGAGGTAAAACGCAATAAATTACACCATGTTTAGTTTTCTTAAAATGACTATATACATATCCTTTAAATTTTAATTGAATTTCATCGGATTCATATAAACGATCATATAATTTTTTCATATCAACACCGTAACTTAATAAATAAGCTGCTAGTTCAAAAGCACGAGGTTTCGGATTATACTGAAATCTTCCTGAATCTGTAACTATACCTAAATATAATGCCGATGCACCTAATACTGTTAATTTTAATTTCTCTTTAATAATAATATTTGCAATTATTTCACAACAAGCAATTGCATCATTATCTATAATTTGAACACTTCCAAAAGGTTCACTTTTTATATGATGATCAATCATACATAAATCTAATCCATTAACTAGACGACTGTCTTCACTTCTTGAAATAGTATTGAAATCTACACCAATACATAAAGACTTAACAATAGTTTCATCTTCTACTTTATCTAACTCTCCATATAAATCAACACCTGGCTTAAATCCACTTCCTACTGCATAGACATTCTTTTTAGGAAACGTTGCTTTAATTGCTTCTTTTAGTCCTACTAAAGAACCATAACAATCACCATCTGGATTTAAATGACCAAAAATAACAATAGAATCATATTTTTTAATTTTTTTAATTAACTCTCTACTCATAGATAAAACCCCTATCTTAATTATTTTATCATATCTTAAAGCATAAAAAAACTGCATCATAATTAATGCAGTTAATTTTTATTTATATTAAAGTGCTTTACCAATGCAACCAAAGATTTCGCATTTAGCTTTAACAACGTTTTTAATTCCTTCTTTTCCAGGTCCAATAATCTTACGAGGATCGTACACTTTAGCATCCTTTGCAAGAACTTCACGTACAATTGCTGTCCATGCTTGTTGTGATTCTGTATTTACATTAATTTTACATGTTCCTCTTTCGATAGCCATTTTAATTTGATTTTCTGGAATACCTGAACCACCATGTAAAACAAGTGGTAATTTTACTAATTCTGAAATTTCTTTCATTTCAGCAAAACCTAATTTTGGTTCACCTTGATATGGTCCATGAACTGAACCTAATGCAGGTGCTAAGCAATCTAAATCAGCTTCACTAATTAAACGTTGACATTCTTCTGGAACTGCATACATTGATTCTGCTACAACGTGATCTTCTTCACCACCAACACGGCCTAATTCAGCTTCAACTGAAACTCCACGAGCATGTGCATAATCAACAACTTCCTTAGTAATTCTAATATTTTCTTCTAATGGAAAATGAGATGCGTCAATCATAACTGATGTAAATCCAGCATCAATTGCTGCTTTACATACCTCAAAACTTGAACCATGGTCTAAGTGTAATGCTACAGGTACTGTAATATTGTGATCAACAATTAATCCTTTTACAAGACCTACAACTGTATTCCATCCACCCATGTACTTTGAAGCACCACTAGTAACACCTAAAATAACAGGTGCATTTAGTTCTTGAGCTTCATCAAGAATAGCTGCTGTCCACTCAACATTGTTAATATTGAATTGTCCAACTGCATAATGTCCTTCACGTGCTTTTTCAAGCATTTCTTTCATATTTACTAATGCCATAAATCTTTTTCCCTTTCTTTAGTAAACTAAAATTCGTAGTCATCGGATCCGTTATCAGTACTGTCGATATCTAAGTCGTCTTCATCATAACTATCAGAATCATTGTTTCTTTCTTCGTCATACTCTTCGTCGACAATATCATCATCAACAATTAATTCTTCACTTTCACTATCAACATCACTATAAACATCGTTCATATCAATATGTACTTTATCAAAAGTATGACGTGAACGTAAATCCCAAGTATTTTCTCCAAGTGTAACAAAGCGTCCATCCAAACTTAGATTAGTATAGAAACGTCCGATTTGTTCTGCTGCTTCAACTTCATTAAAACCTTGTACCCTTAATACTTCTTCCCAAATTTCTGAAAAAGAAACAGGTTCACTATGAGCTGAAATAAATTTGTAAGCTACTTCAATGTTTGACTCATTTGTCATAATTAATATTCCTCCAATTACATTTTTTCAGGTGCACTAACACCAATTAATCCTAACGCATTTTTTAATACTATCATACTAGCTTTACATAGAGCTAATCTTGACGAAGTTAATTCTAAATTATTTCTATCTAAAAGTCTACACTCAGTATAGAAACCATGAATTAAACTTGCCAATTTTTGAATATAAACTGTTACTTTGTAAGGAGCCCTAGTTAATGCAGCATCTAGAATTTCTTTTTGATATAAACTTAAGTGTTTCATCAAATCAATTTCTTTTGGATGTTCTAAACCAGTTCCGTCAATATTAAGTTCAATGTCTTCAGCATTTTGTAAAACATTAAATAAACGAGCATAAGCATATTGTGCATAATATACAGGATTTGCACTTGATGATTCTTTTGCTAAATCAAGATCGAAATCTAAGTGAGCGGATGCAGCTCTATTAACAAAGAAATATCTAACAGCATCAACTCCAACTTCATCACATAACTCACGCATAGCTATTGCATTACCTGTTCTTTTTGACATTTTATATTCTTCACCATTTTTGAAAAGCCTTACCATTTGAATTAATTCAATTTCTAAAATTGAACGAGGATAGTTAAACATTTCCAATGATGATTTCATTCTATCAATATAGCCATGATGATCAGCACCTAAAATATCAATAAGTTGAGTAAAGCCTCTATCTAATTTATTTAAATGATATGCAATATCAGGTAATAAATAAGTATAACTACCATCACTTTTGATAATGACACGGTCTTTATCATCTTTAAAAGCAGTTGTTTTTAAAAATGTTGCACCTTCATTTTCATAAATATAATCTTTAGCTCCTTCAAGAACTCTTTCAACTCCACCAGCAGCACGAATATCTGTTTCAAATGAAAATACATCAAAGTTAACTCTAAAGTTTTTCAAGTCGTTATTCAATTTATCAAGTTCGAGTTCAGTTCCTCTTCTTTTAAAATATGTTTCTGATTCAGTAGAATCTACTAAATATTTATCGCCTACTTCATTTTTCATAACTTCAGCAATTTTCAATAATTCTGGAGCATGATAGCCCTCATCAGGAACTTCAACATTATCGCCAAATAATTGATGATATCGCGCTCTAATAGAACGACCTAGTACATTTATTTGATTTCCAGCATCGTTTACATAGAACTCACGTGTGACATTATATCCAATTTTTGAATATAATCTACAAATACAATCACCAATAGCAGCACCACGTGCATGACCTAAATGTAAATCACCTGTTGGGTTAGCAGAAACAAATTCAACATTAATAGGTTTATTTTCTCCATATGATGAACTACCATAATTATCACCTTCATTAATAATTGTTTTAATAATTGATGATAACGCCTCAGATTTTAAGAAAAAATTAATAAATCCTGGACGAGCTATTTCAACTTTATTGAAGTTTTCTAAATCTAAATTACTTACAATTTCTTCAGCAATTAGTAAAGGATTTTTCTTTAATTCACGAGCAAGTTGCATTGCGATATTACTAGCAAAATCACCATGAACTTTCTCTTTAGAACGTTCTATTACAATTTTAGAAATATCGATGTCAACATTCATTTTTGCCAAAGCATCTTTTAAACATTTTTTTAACTTCTCTTCAATTAACATTTTTTCACCTCAATTTCTAATGTATTACAAGATAATATTTTTTCGTGAGAATAAATATCATATTCAATCACAAAGTCCACATCATTTCTTTCAATTTTCTTTAAAAAGAAATTTAGTGGAAGTTTTGATTTGCCAACAAAATACATCCCTTCGGTTTTTTCATTTAAAGCAAGTTTGAATACTCCAAATATATCATTACTTATTATCTTTACAGAAAGTAATTCATCTTCTTCGAATAAAACAACTATTGATGAAGGTATATTGTTTGTATCTTTATATGAAATCTCATATGTTAAAACGTTTAAATTACTAACATACATTTCACCTTCATAATTTTGTGATATCACATCATTATCTACAATCTGTTTAGATTTCAACAATATAAGATACTTCTCCACAAAACCACCACCTTATTATATAGCATTTAAAATTTATTTAAAAGAATTATTAATATTATTAATAATTATTATTTACATTGTTACTTAACTGTAACATCAACAATACAAGTATTAAAACGAGAATGTATGATAACTTGACCTGAGCCTTTCTTTTTTGATCTTACATATAATTTAATTTGTCCTGCTTGTAAAGATACATCTAAAGGACTTAACAATTCAATATTTCCAGTAACTTCAATATGTAATGGTTCAAATAAGAAAGTTAAAACTTGATTATGCGCATCTAAAGCCTTAACACTTATTGATTTAGCATCGTAAGTTTCTCCAATATTCAATTCTATATTTTTATCTGCTTCAAGTCTAAATGAACTTGTAGGTCCTAAAAATTCACTATCTACAGCCTTACCATTTTTGATGGCTTTGACTTCATATTCAACAGATTTATCGCCCCATCCAATTACATATCTTGAAGCAATATCTACTAATTCATTCAAAGGCATTCTATATTTTAAAATTATTCCCAATAATCTAAAAGCATATTTAGATACTGCTGCATTAAAACCATAACAAATAGCATAATTTAAAACTTCTGTTAATTTGTAAGAATCCTTATCTTTAAAGAGTTTATCTTCTACTAAAGCTGTACCAACATAATCATCAATAATAATTGGAGGATGAGGTAAATATTTAAATTTATCTCTTTTTGGATAAAAAGAATTAATATATTTACCATTCCTATAAAGTTCAATATAGTCAGCATTTGTATTAACAAGAGTTATGCCTTGTAAGCATGCATTTTTTTCTCCACCGATAATCTTTGATAGTACTTTTAAAACATCAAATCTATCTTGTTGACTTGCATATATACTTGCTGCATATTTTTCATTTCTAAATATATCGTTAACACCATGATAACAAATCATATCACCACTACCAAATTCTAAGTGAGTATTGTAATCATTCATACACCATCCACTACAACCACAAACACGTTTATCTCCATACATTGCATCTAATACACGGGCATGTCGTAAAGTATGTTCGATTAATCTATCTTCTTGATCAAAGGACTTAGTAGGATACATATGTCCATTAAACTCTGTTACTAAATATGGTGCATCTTTACAAACCTTACTTGGTTTTTCAAGTCCTTTATTTGGTCCATAATGAAAGAAATCATTATACGTATAAACATCTTCCAATAATTCACTATGTTTAAAATTTCTAACTCCTCCAGTAGCTCGATTAGGATCTAATTCTTTAGCAATTCTATTAGCTTCAACATATAATTCGTGATCATCAGGTCCTTCATTAATTCTTACACCCCAAATGACAATAGAAGGATGATTAAACAAAGACTTAATCATATCTTCAACATTTTGAAGATGAAGCTTTCTCCATTTTTCATCTTTACTTACGTGTTGCCAACCCGGAATTTCTTCAAGTAAAATTAATCCTAATTCATCACATTTATTTAAAAAATGCTTTGACATTGGATAATGACTACATCTAACATAGTTAACACCTAATTTATTTTTAAGCAAATAAGCATCTTCTTCCTGTAACGACTTAGGTGCAGCATATCCGATATAAGCATAAGATTGATGCCTATTTAAACCTATTAGTTTCATATATTTACCATTAAGGTAAAAACCTTTTCTAGTAAAAAATGCTGTTCTAAAACCAAATCTTTCACGTATAGTATCTACACCATATTTTGATGTTACTTTTGCTTCTAATTCATAAAGATTTGGATTCTCAACATCCCAGAGAAGAGCCTCTTCATAATAAAATTCATTTCCTTTAAAAGAACATATTTCAACGTTATCTTTTAATAAAGTAAATTCGACATCGTGTTTTAAAAGATCATTATTTAATTCATAACGGATAGAAATTTGGCCATTCATATCTCCTTCAACCATAAGATTTTTAAAATTAACTTTAGGTTTAATGTCAACATAAACTTCTCTATAAATTCCACCATAAGTTAAATAATCAACTACCCCACCAAAAGGAGGTACATCTTTTTGTTCGTTTGAATCAACAACGACCGTTAATATATTATCCTCGCCACTTTTAAAATATTTTGTTATATCAAATGTAAAAGGAAGGTAACCACCAAAATGTTCACCTAAAAATTTTCCATTCAAATAAACTTTTGAACTGAGCATTACTCCTTCAAAAGTTAAATAAATACATTCATTTTTATTAACATTAAAATTTAATTTTTTTTGATAAGTTGATACCATTTGATATTCATCAATAGAAAAATAATTTAATGGAAGTTTCTTAACTGTATGAGGTATATCAACGATTTCTCCTTTAAAGCTCTCACTAATATATTCTTTTTTAAATTCAGGTTTAAAAGTCCAACTAAAATTAATAGGGTTACGCATAAATTTTTCCTCCAAGAGTATTTTACCATACATACGTTTATTTTTTATTTAAAAGAATAAATATTTTAAAAGAACAAATATTAATAATATGAAAAGTTTTGTTAAATACTTGTTAATAATTACAACAACTATCGCTTCTACTCTAGGTATATTACATTTAGCCATAAATTTATATCCAAAGCTTGAAATCTATCATCCTCAAGAAGTTATATATAAAGATATTAATGACTCTACTTTTATATCAACACAATTTGATAATAATGGATCATATACAACTTTAGATAAAATTCCAGAATCTTTTATAGATGCAATACTTTTAATGGAAGACCAACGGTTTTATTCTCATCACGGAATTGATTATAAAGGAATTATAAGAAGTTTATTAACTAATCTTAAAGAAGGAGAAATTAAACAAGGTGGGTCTACATTAACTCAACAATTAGCAAGAAGTTTATATTTATCAAATGAGAAAACTTTATCTAGAAAAATTAGAGAAGCTTTAATAGCTAAAAAAATTGAATCCCAATTCGATAAAAATCAAATACTAGAACTATACTTAAATACTATATATTTTGGTCATAATATTTATGGCATAAATGAAGCAAGTTACTACTACTTTAATAAATTACCTACTGAATTAACACTTGCTGAATCCTCTTTACTTGCTGGTATTATAGCCTCTCCAAATAACTATGCACCAGATATCAATTATGATAAGTGTATAAAACGTCAACAATTAGTACTAAAATTATTAAACGAACATGGGTATATTACAAATATAGAAAAAAGTAATGCAGAACAACAAAAATTAGTCTTTAATTTTACTAATAAAATACTAAATAAAAACTTACATATGTACTACTTAAATTACATTACTAAACAACTACAAGATAAACAAATAATTACTAAGAATCATACAAATATCGGCTACTCTATCAATACTTATTTAGATACATCAATCCTTAATATTGTTTCCGATGCAATTTCTACAAGTATCTATGATTCCTTTGATGAAGAAGTAGCTGTAGTAATTATGAAACCAAATAGTGGTAAAGTATTATGTCTAATAGGTGGTAAAAATTATCTTCAAAGTGAACTAGATAGAGCTACTTCTTCATATTTTCAAATCGGATCAACAATTAAACCAATTTTATATTATCTAGGTATGTGTTCTGGCATAACCCCTTTAACTACTTTTAAAAGTGAGAAAACTGATTTTTATATTAAAGATATTGGAGTTTATTCTCCTAAAAATTCTAACGATAAATATGCAAATCGAAATATTACAATGCTTGAAGCACTATCACTAAGTGATAATATATATGCAATCAAAACAACACTTTTATTAGGATCTCACACAATTGTTTCATTTTTAAATAAATTCGGAATAACAGTAGAAAATGAAAATCCTACAATTGGATTAGGCTCTGTATCATTATCACCTTTACAATTATGTTCTATTTATAATGCTTTTGCTAGTAATGGTACTTATTATCCACCTGTATTCTACTCAACAATTACTTTATCAAATAATGAAATACTAAATATTAACAAAGATACTCCTAGTTTTTACCTTAATAAACAAATTGTAAATATCTTATCATATCTACTACTCTCACCATTTGATGAAGGACTAGTTTCATACACATCACCATCTTTAATGAATTATAAAACTAATGTTCGTTTTGGTGCAAAAACCGGTTCGACTGACTATTGCTCTTGGGTAGTTGGTTATAATCCAGAATATACTATTTGTGTTTGGACTGGTAATGATGAAAATAAAGAAAATAAAAATAGCAATCTTTCAAAAATAATATTTCAAAAGATTGCTAATAATTTAACAAATAATGATGCAGATACTTACTTCAAAATACCTTCTAATTCTAAAGCTTTTTCTTTAACTAATAAAGAAACAGGTAAAACATCAAAGGTCTATTACACTATTTAGTTAATCGTGCAATTGTTTCTTCTTTGCCTAATACTGAAATGATGTTAACCATTTCAGGACCATGCATTTTGCCAGTTAATTTTAATCGAACTGGCATATATAAACTCTTTCCTTTAACTCCAAGTTTACTTTGGACTTCTTTAAATACTGCTTTAACACTTTCAGCATTAATTTCAGTTAAAGATGATAAAATCTCAGCAAAAGATTTTAATACTTCAGGAGTTGTTTCTAAAGCCATCACTTCTTTAGCTTCTTCTTCATCACATGGAACTGGAGAAATAATAGGACTTAATAAATCAACGATTTCTTGTCCATAATGAATTTCGCCTTTAAATAAATTTGCCATCTTTAATATTTCATCATCACTTTTATTAGAAATATCTAAAACTTTTGCAACAAATGGTTTGATAAATTTTAGATATTCTTCATCAGATAATTGTTTTATATAGTGTGCATTGACCCACATTAATTTAACAGGATCAAACATAGATGGAGAAGATGATAATCTTTCTGGATCAAAAGCTTTTATTGCTTCTTCAAGACTATAAAATTCATTTTCTTCTTTTGGTGTCCATCCAAGTAATAAAATAAAATTAACAATAGCATCTTTTAAATAACCTAATTCACGATATTGAGACATAAATTGAAGAATATTATTATCTCTTTTTGATAATTTTTTACCATTTTCATTAACAATAATTGTCATATGACCAAAAGTTGGTGGAGTCCATCCAAAATAATTATATATAACGATTTGTTTTGGTGTATTAGAAAGATGTTCTTCACCTCTAAAAACATGAGTCATTTCCATTAAATGATCATCAACAACAACAGCAAAGTTATATGTTGGTATACCATTAGATTTCATAATGACCCAGTCACCAATATCATTAGTGTTAAATGAAACTTTTCCTCTGACTAAATCATCAAAAACAATTTGTTGGTTTTTAGGCATTTTAATTCTAATACAAGGTTTACGTCCTTCTTTTTTGTATTGCTCAATTTGTTCATTAGTTAAATGTAAACAATGCCCATCATATTGAGGAGCAGCAATACCACGTTCTAATTGTGCATTTCTTGATTCTTCAAGTTCTTCTTCATTGCAATAACAATAATATGCATAACCTTTATCTAGTAATTCTTGTGCATACTTATGATATATATCTAGTCGTTCCATTTGACGATATGGAGCATATTGAGGATTTGGCTTTAAAGGAGATTCGTCTGGCAAAATTCCTAACCAAGCTAAATCATTAAGTTGAGATTCTTCTCCTCCAACAACATTTCTTTCAATATCGGTATCTTCTACTCGAATTATAAATTGACCGCCGAAATGTTTTGAATATAGATAATTAAATAAAGCTGATCTTGCACCACCAATATGTAAAAAACCAGTTGGGGAAGGTGCATACCTTACTCTAATATTACTACTCATTATTTAACCTTCTTTCTTAACAAACAAATACAATGTGACGATATTGCTTCATTTCTTCCTAATTCACCTAAGCCTTCATTAGTGCAAGCTTTAATAGAAACTGCCTCTACATCAACTTTAAGTATTGTCGATATAACAGCACGCATTTCATTAATATAAGGAGCTAATTTAGGTTGCTCAGCAATTATTGTTACATCAATATTATTTACTTCATATGATTTATTTTCCATCATTGTTACTACTTCTTTTAATAGTAAACATGAATCATAATCTTTATATTTTTCATCAGTATCAGGGAAAAACTTTCCTAGATCTCCAAGTGCAAGTGCACCTAGGATAGATTCAGCAATTGCATGAATAGCTACATCAGCATCACTATGTCCTAATAATCCTTTTTCATAAGGAATATTAACACCACATAAAAAGAGCCTACGACCTACAACAAGTGGATGAATATCAGTAGCATAACCTATTCTATACATTGCTTTTCCTCCTTAAACATTAAATCTAAACAACATAATGTCGCCATCTTGAGCAACATATGATTTACCTTCAATACGTAATTTACCTGCTTCTTTAACAGCAAGTTCCGAACCATATTGAATTAAATCATCATAAGAGTATACTTCAGCTTTAATAAAGCCTCTTTCAAAATCACTATGAATTGTTCCAGCACATTGAGGAGCTAACATTCCTTTATGGAAGGTCCAAGCTCTACATTCATCACTACCAACAGTAAAGAATGTGCTTAATCCTAAAATATCATATGCAGCTTTAATAACTTTGTCTAATCCAGATTCAGTTGCACCTAAGTCGAATAAAAACATAACTTTTTCTTCTTCTGATAAAGATGCTAATTGCGCTTCAATTTCACAACTAACTGGAATAACTACTGAATTTTCTTGTTTTGCATATTCTACAACTTCTTCATAATAATGATTACCTAATGGATTAGCATAGTCGCCTTCATTAATATTTGCTACATAAATCATAGGTAACATAGTTAATAAGAAGAAATTTTTAGAAACATATTTTGCATCATCTTCACTAAAAGATACAGAACGAGCTGGTTTTCCTTGCTCTAATGCATCTTTTAATTGAGTTAATAAATTTGTCTCATATACTGCTTCTTTATCTTTAGTAGTTCTAGCTTTATTCTCTACTTTTCCTAAACGTTTATTTACAGATTCAAGATCAGCAAGTGCTAACTCAAGATTAATAATTTCTATGTCTCTTACTGGATCAACAGTATTTTCGACATGAATAATCTCACTATTCTCAAAACATCTTACTACTTGAACAATAGCATCACATTCACGGATATTTGCTAAAAACTGATTTCCTAAACCTTCACCTTTACTAGCACCTTTTACAAGACCAGCAATATCATAAAATTCAAATGTTGCTGCAATAGTCCTCTTTGGATTAAACATACTAGATAATTTATTTAATCGCTCATCAGGTACTGCTACAATACCAGTATTTGGCTTAATAGTTGCAAAAGGATAATTAGCTGCTTCTACATTTGCATTTGTTATAGCATTAAATAAAGTTGATTTACCTACGTTTGGTAAACCTACTATACCTGCTTTCAATGGCATAATATTTCACTCCTCTTAATATAAGATAAAATTAAATTTTTTTGATGTTAATAGCACGTGGACCACGTTCAGATTCTTCAAGTTCAAATTCAACCTCAGTATTAGGCTCAATAGTTTTATAACCATCCATTAAAATAGCTCTAAAATGAAAAAAAACATCTTTTTTATTCTCCATACGAATAAATCCATATCCTTTTTCTTTATTAAACATTTTAACTATTCCCTTCATCGATTAAGCCTCCATAACATAAAAATTTAACATAGATATATTAACACTTTTTCTTATTAATAACCATCTTTTTATATGAATAAACTGCTTTTATAATAAACGGTACAAAGATTAGCATCGAATATAACAAAATGACAAATATTAATTGAATAGAAATATTACCAAATATACTAATTCCAGCAATAATTAATTTATCTTTTAAAAAGCAATTCATAAATATTAAAGTAATAATTGATTGAAAAAAAGAAAATAAACTTATGATTAATTGTCGGCAAAGATTTGAATATATTATGTCTTTTTGAGAAAGCCCCATTATTTCTAAAGACTCATTTTCTATTTGGCTGTCTATTTCAATAGATTTATTAATAAACAATAAAATTAAAATATTTATAATTAAAACTATTAAGAAAAGAAAATATATGATCGCTAATAAATAGCTTAAAAAAGTATTCATACTTTTATAAGAATCGTATGATGATGTACTAACATTAAATCTATAAAAATTTTTCTGTACATTTGTAATCATTGTATCATTAAGTTCATCGTTAAAAAATAATTCACATGTAACTGGTATATTCTCTAGAATTGATAAATAAAACTTTTCATTAATTATTCTATTAAACCAATTACTTTCTTGATAAATAACTGACATATCTTCATCTATAAAATCTAAGACTTTCAGTTTTATAGAATAATAATTATTATTTATAAAATAAAGAATATAGACATTACTTCCATAAGATAAATTTAATTTGTTTTTTAAATAAGAACTTAAAACAACTTCATCTAAGTCCAAATTTTGCTTAATCGGTCGAAGCATTAAGTTATCATTATCAAGATTTAAGATATTTCCTTTGACAAAGTTATCATTACTTTTAAAACTCATATGATCTTCAATATTTGCATCATCAAAATAATTCACTATTTCATTTATTGTTTTTTCATCTTTACATAAATACATATACCCACTAAATCCACTATAACCTGATTTAGAATCTATGTAATAACCCATATTAGAGCCTTCTAAAATAGCACATTTATGTTCATCTAAAAATCTTTCATCATTTTTTAAATTGCACGTCATATTATTACTATAAAAAGGGATTAAGTGTTTTTGAAAACGATAATAATCTGGATTCAAAGAGCATGAATTTTCAAGAATAATATATGGATTTTTAATTGAATTTCTAAATTTTTCTTTTTCATTATCATTTGTAAATTTTACACAAGTATATTTGCGAAGTGTATTAATACTCTCCAATTTTGTGTTAGTTTCATAAACATGAGGAAAACATAAAAATTCATCAAAGAAGATTTCATTAAATAAATAGTTATTATGTAATATAGCCGAATAATCGTTTATTTCAACGTATTTTAATTTAAAAAAGAAATATTCTTCATAATTATATTCTTCATTTTTTAAAAAAAGTTTTAATAGCAATTCATTCTCTTTTAAATAACTATCTAGATCAGTGATTCTATTTTTTATATTCAAAAAATTTGTTATTGAATATAAATTGCTTCGAGTTAATGAAAGACCTATTTCATTAAAATCTTTTAATTCAAGATTACTTCTATAAATGAAATTATTGAATGATCTTACACTGAAATTACTAAGTCTTAATAAATCATCATTCCTAGAGATAAATAAATCATTGCCATCTTTAAAAACATTTTCAAAGTTTGCATCATAAAAATAACCTATATATTCATTTTGAGCATCGGAATCTTTAATTAAATCATTGCATTCTTCTGCACTTAATGACAAATAATTAATAGCATTATTATCTTTTGAACTTAAAATAAGTGAGTTGCTTTTATATAATGGTGACGATGCATTAAGCACTTCATTTTTAGCATTTTCAACGACATTGATAAGACAAGCAAATAGTGATAAACAAATAGATGAAATTACTATACTTAAAGATGTTCTAAATGGTTTTGCTTCCATTTTCTTTAGATTATATTTGATAATTCCATTTTTCTTATTTAAAACCTTCTTATATTCTTTTGCTTCTTCAATAAACACTTCATTATCATTTTTTCTACTTTCAATTAATTTAAAATTTTCTAGCTTTAAAAGAGTAAAATTGTTCACATATTTTTCTATATTTTCATGAGTAACTACAATTACAAGTTTTGTCTTGCTTATCTTTTCGAGTAGTCTAAATATTTCTTTTTTATGAAATTCATCAAGTGCTGAAGTAGGCTCATCTGCAAGTATAATTTTTGGATCATTAATTAAAGCTCGGACAACCTGAAGTCTTTGTTTTTCTCCTCCTGATAACGATGAGACATTTTTATTTTTTATATTTAAACCCACATATTTTAAAAGTTTAATTATTTTTAATTTATTTACTTTTTTCTTTAAAAAAAATGAAGGTAAAGTTAAATAATCATAAATATTCAAAAACCCAAAATCATCAACTTGTTGTTTAATATAACCAATGTTTTTTAAACGATAACTCGACATATCTTCATTATTTTTACTTTTTATTTCTATATTATCTACGCTAATACTTCCTTCATTTTGATTTATAAGGCCAAGAATCAATTTAAGAAAAGTTGATTTGCCAGACCCTGATTTTCCTTTAATTATATAAAGACCACAACTTTTAAAATCATAAGTAACATCATCTAAAGTGACACACGAATCATTATATTGATGACTCAAATTTTTAATTTTAATCATTATTCTTCCCTCAATAAAGCTGAAATTTTCTTATTTATTAAAAATGTAAAACAAATATTTGTTATCAAAAAAATTAGTGATCCTATCATTGCATATGTACATATTAAATAGATAAAGAATGTGCCAAAATTAATAATTGTATCAATAGGAAAAATAAAACTAACGATTAGATATATAAATACAATTATTATAAAATCTAGAAACACTGCTTTAATAAATTCTTTAAATATTGATTCAAAAATAATTATGTAAACATCATCAGATTTCATCCCAATTGAGAGAAGATAACCTATATCTTTAATTTTATTCAAAATTGTAATATGAATTTGAATTATGCATATTAACATAATTGAAAAAGAAGTTGTGTATAAAAAGAACTTAGATACTAATTCAACTAAATCAAATGTAGATTTATTACTTTGATACATAATAATAGGATTAGAAGTTAATTCTATATTATTTGATTCAGATATACTTAAAAGTTCATAAAAATCATCCGCACTTTTTAAACCAAGAATATAATTATATGAATTAAAATTTTCTCCATTATCGTCATCTTTCAACGCATCTAATAAACTATAATACTCATGTTTATAAGAACTAATATTTTCTAATATTATAGAATCTAAGAAAGAGTTAAATTTCAAAACATTCATATATAAATAAGGAGTACTATCAAAGTCTATATTTTTATGATAATTAAGAACTTCAATATCATCATTAAAAGAAACAAACTCAAAAAAGCCATCTACATTAATTGTAGTTTCAAACGTAATTGTTAAATCATTACTATTATACTTCTTAATAAAATTTTCATTTGCAATAACTTCGTTCCAAGAAAAATCGTAAAAATTTATTTCATCGCTAATAAACTCATTGGGAAATACCGGTATTAATTTTACATTAATTTCCTCATTTTTTTGTTTAATAATTACATTATTTATAATTGGGTCAATTGATTCACAATAATCAAATTCTCCAATATATCTTGATAAAGATGTTAATTCTTGTTTGTTTAATTTTTCAACTTTTTCTAATTTTAATAGATTTTCCTCATTATCAATAATTTTACTTCGACATACATTTACTGTTAAGAAATCAAAATTTGATTCCACTATTATATTTGGAATTATATTAAAAATATAACAACTTAAAATATTTATAATTAATATTAAAATCACAATAATAAAACTTATAAAAAGAAGTATATTTGACTTATTATTCTTATTATACTCGTAAGTGATTTTCCTTAAATATTTCATACAATTTACCTCCTTTAAGTTCCAAATAAATATCACCATATTGAGAAGCAAATTCTTCATCATGAGTTACTACAATTACAAGCTTTTCTTTTGATAGTTTTTTGAGCATTTTAAAAACTTTCTCACCATTTTGTTTATCTAAACAACCAGTTGGTTCATCTGCTAAAATTATTCTAGAATCCGTAATAATAGATCGTAATAAACAAATTCTTTGCTTTTGACCACCAGATAAATATCTACATAAAGAGTATGGATCAATATCTGGTGCATTTGCTTTTATAATACCAACAACTTTAGTTTTAGCTTCTTCTTGCGTTATTTCTAAATTCTTTATAAATAAAGGAAGGCACAAATTATCTATTACTGAGAAATTTTGTAATAACATACAATTTTGGTAAATCATAGTAGCATATGAAGAACGAATTCTTAAAAGATCTTTATTATTGCATTTACATAGATTTTTCCCATTAATAACTATGTAACCACTACTAGGTTTTTCAAATCCAAGAATAACATTTAGTAAAGTTGATTTACCACTTCCAGAAGCACCTTTAATAATATAAAGTCCCTTCTCATTGAATTGATAAGATATATGTTGTAAAACATCTTTTTTAGACTTTTTAGTTCCATAATATTTTGTGATATCTACAAGTTTTAAAATGTTCATAATAAAAGCCTCCAAAAATAATTTGGAGGCTATTTATAAATATCCTTATTTTTTAATAACTTTTTTAATCTTTTGATTAAATATATGTCGAGATAACATAATGACAGCACCACATCCAAGACATTTTATCTTAATATCAGCACCAACACGAACAATTTCAAATTGTTTTGTTCTACTATTACATGGATGAGGTTTTTTCATTTCTACAATTGAACCTAAATCATAATCAAGATCCATATTATAATTCTTCATCCTCCATCTTAACTGCTGCAGGAACAGCTGGTAGACCAGGCATAGTCATAATCTTACCAGTCAAAGCAACGATAAATCCAGCACCAGCTGATAAATTAACATCACGAATTGTTATTTTAAAATTACGTGGTGCACCAATTAAATTTGGATCATCACTGAAAGAATGCGGTGTTTTAGCCATACATATTGGTAATTTGCTATAACCTATATATTCAATATCTTTAATTTTCCATTCTGCTTCTTCGGTATAAACAACTGAATTTGCTCTATATATTTGTTTACAAATAATTTCGATTTTTTCTTTAATTGTTAAATCTTGGTTATATAAAAGTTTAAAATGTGGTTCACTATTATTTAAGACTTCAACAACCTTCTTAGCTAAATCAATAGCTCCTTCTCCACCTTTTAGGTATCCGTCACAGAAAACAACTTCGACATCTTTTTTATTACACCATTCTGTTAATACTCTAACTTCTTCTTCAGTGTCTGTTTCAAAATGATTAATTGCAACAATAATTGGTAATCCAAATTTTTTCATATTTGAAATATGTTGAGCCAAATTATCTGTTCCAGCAATAAGAGCATTTACATCTTCCTCACTAATCTTATCTAAAGCTTTACCACCATGTAACTTTAATGCTCTAATAGTAGCAACGATAACAACTAAAGAAGGATGTAATTTGCCTTCTCTACATTTAATATCAAAGAATTTTTCTGCACCTAAGTCTGCTGCAAATCCTGCTTCAGTAACTACAATTGGTGCAAGTTTTAAAGCCATTTTTGTAGCAATCAAAGAGTTACAACCATGAGCAATATTAGCAAATGGTCCACCATGTACTAAACAAGGATTTCCTTCTACTGTTTGTACTAAATTTGGTTTTAAGGCATGTCTCATTAATCTAAAGACAGCATGAGAAATACGTAAGTCTCTTAAATAAACAGGTTCATCATCAAATGTATAAGCAACAATAATTCTGTTAACTCTATCGATAAAATCAAGTTCATCATTTGCTAAACACAAAATAGCCATTAATTCAGAAGCAACTGTAATTGTAAAACTTTCACTACGTTCAACACCATTACCATCTCCTAAACCAACGACAATATCACGTAATGCTCTATCGTTCATATCTATAGCTCTAGACCATAAAATACGATCAGCATCAATATGTAAAGGATTACCACGATATAATGAGTTATCAATAATAGCAGCAATCAAATTAATTGAAGAAGTTAATGCATGCATATCACCAGTAAAGTGTAAATTAATATCTTCACTTGGCTCAATAGTTGCTTTTCCTCCTCCAGTTGCGCCACCTTTAATACCAAATACTGGTCCTAATGAAGGTTCTCTTAAAACTAACATTGCTTTTTGACCAATTCTTCCTAAACCTTCAGCCAAACTAATAGAAGTTGTTGTTTTTCCTTCTCCTGCTTTAGTAGGAGTAATTGCAGTAACAAGAACTAATTTACCATCTTCTCTATTATCTAATTCATTCATTAATGATAAATCAATTTTAGCCTTATCTTTACCATAAGGTTCAACATATTTCTCATCAATACCTGCTTCACGAGCTACATCGTAAATATTTTTTAGTTCCATAATCTTTCCCCCTCTATAGACATATTTGTTTAATAATAAAACTAGCTAACAATAAACCAGCTGCTGAAGGAACCATCATCATACTTGCTGGAATTCTTGAAGAATCAAGTGGCTGTTCTTTTGATAAAACACACTTAACATCAGAAAATTCAATTCCATTATGTTTTAATACATAACGTAATTTTTTAGCTAAAGGATCCCCAGTTGATTTATTTAAAGATGTAATAAGTAATGAAGATGGGTCTAATCTTTTAGCCATTCCTAAACTAACAATAATTGGAATGTTTTTACCTTTAGCATACCTAATTAAACTTGCTTTAGAATAAATTGAATCAATTGCATCAACAATATAATCAATTTTATAATCATTTAGTTGGTCAATGTTAGTATCATCTATATTCATTTTCAAAGAAATAACCTTGACGTCTAAATTGATATCATGAGCTCTTTTTAAAGCAACATCAACTTTACTTTTACCAATATCATTTTCAGTAAATAATAATTGCCTATTAAGATTAGTAACATCGACACAATCTTTATCGATAATTATGATTGTGCCGACTCCTGACCTAACAAGAGTTTCAAAACAAGTTCCACCTACTCCTCCAATACCAACAATAAGAACAGTAGTTTTCTTAAGTTTTATTATAGCATCTTCTCCTATCAATTGAATAGTACGAGAATAAATGTCATCAGCCATTTTTAAACACCAACCCTTTTACATAATCATATGCCTCATCAACTGAGTCACACCAAATAGTAGGCATTTGATGTTTGAAATAAGTAAATTGTCTTTTTGCATAATTTCTTGTGTTCTTCTTAATTAATTCCTTAGTTTCTTCTAATGAAGTTTCCCCTTCAAAATAAGGGATGAATTCTTTATAACCAATACCTTTAAAAGCATTATTATTAAAGCCATACTTTTTATAAAGAGAAGTAACTTCTTCAACTAAACCTTCTTTAAACATTACGTCTACACGATCATTAATCTTTTTATATAATTCATCTCTATTTATGTTTAATCCTACAAAATGTACATCATCATAAATAATTTTGTGTTCTTGAGCATCTTCAATTTCACTTTTCTTAATTCCTGTTTGACGAATAATAGCAATTGCTCGTAAAACTCTTTTACGATTATTTGGATGAATTTTAAGAGATGCTTTTTCATCGAGTGAAACTAAATACTTATATAAATCTTCATTACTTAAGGAATCTAAATCTGATAAATCAACATTTTCTTTTTCTTCAGTAAAACAATAATCATATAATGAAGCTTTTTGATATAAGCCAGTTCCCCCAACAATTATTACTAATTTATTTTTAGTTAATATTTCATTAATTGTTTTACGTGCTTCAACTTGATAATCCATAACACTATGGTTATAAGTTGGTTCAACATAATCAAATAAATGATGTTTTGCCATCATTAATTCTTCTTTTGTTGGTTTGGCTGTACCTATTTGTAATTCTTTATAAACTTGAAAGGCATCACCATTAATAATTTCTCCATTAAAATCTTGAGCAAGTCTAATTGCTAATTTTGATTTTCCTGAAGCTGTAGGTCCACAAATTACGATTATCATACGCCAGTCCTCTTAAATAATTTTTCAAGTTGATATTTAGTAAATGAAATAATTGTTGGACGTCCATGAGGACAACAAGATGGATTTTCACAATTATATAAATTATCAAGCAAGAACTGCATTTCTGAAATATTTAAATAATCATGTGCTTTTAATGAAGCTTTGCAAGACATTGTAGCAATCGTATGTTTTCTTAAGAAAGCAACATCAATATAGTCTTTATGAATGATTTGATTAATTAAGTCATCAACATATTCTTTTTCATCGTATTCTTTTAACCATGTTGGAATTTGAATAACTTTATATGAATTACTTCCAAACTCTTCTAGAATTAATCCAATCTTTTCAAGTTCATAACGTTTATCTTTTGTTAATAAAATATAATCACTTGGATTTAATGTAATAACAATAGGAATTAAAGGCATTGTTGTTTTTATTTCTTCATTAAATATTCTTTGAAATTTTTCATAATTAATTCTTTCTTGAGCAGCGTGTTGATCAACTAAAACAAAACCACCTTCATTATCTTCAGCAATAATATAAGATTTTTGAAGTTGAGCTACTGCTCTATATGGAGAATGTTTAAATTCTTTTGAAGTAGTAACATAATTATATGTCGCATTTTCATTAATAATTGGAGCATCGTTAACTATTGTTTGTTCTTTTGAATCTAATGAAGCCTCAGAAGGTAATTCATTTTTTACATAATCATTAATAACTTCTTTAACACTGTCTATATCTAATGATTGTTGAACATATTTTTCTTCTTTTTCAGCTACTTTATTTGTGGTTACTGTAGACTCAACAACTTTATATGATTCTTTTAAAATTGAAGGTATCTTTTCTAAAAGAAGCATTCTCAATTCTTCTTCTTTAGAAAAACGTACTTCTCTTTTTGAAGGATGAACATTTACATCAACTAAAGCAAAATCAACATTTAAATCGAGTACTACAAAAGGATATCGAGATGGTGGTATAAAATCATGATACCCATCTTGAATTGCTGTTAATATTTTTGGTAAATAAACGGCTCTACCATTTAATAAAGTAATCATCGAATATCTATTAGATCTAGCAAGTTCTGGTCGACCTATAAAACCACTAACTTCCATATCAACAGTTTTAAAAGAAATAGGTACCATTTTACGAGCAACATCAAAACCATAAATAGATGCTATTGTTTCTAATAAATCACCTCTACCTGTTGTTTGAAATTGTAAACGATCATTTATATAAAGTGAAAATGAAATATTAGGATGTGCTAAAGCAACTTTACTTGCAACTTCAACACAATTTGCGTTCTCTGTAAAGTCTGCTTTCATATATTTTAAACGTGCTGGAGTATTATAGAATAAATCTTCAACAGTAATTATTGTACCTTTTCTTGCAGATGCATCTTCAATATGTAGATTGTCTTCACTAATACAAACTTTTGTACCTACTCCATCACCAGTGGAAGTAACTAAAGTTAAATGAGATACAGAAGAAATAGAAGGTAATGCTTCTCCTCTAAAACCTAATGTTTTAATTCTAAACAAATCAAAAGTATTTCTAATTTTTGATGTAGCATGACGTTTAAAAGCAAGAACTGCATCATCTTTATCCATTCCATCACCATTATCTTCAACAGATATTAGTGTTTTACCAGCATCAACTACTTTAATGATAATACGAGTGGAGTTTGCATCAATACTATTTTCAATTAGTTCCTTAATAACACTGCTTGGACGTTCAACAACTTCACCGGCAGCAATTTGGTTTGCTAAGGCACTATCAAGAACTTGAATCTTACCCATATATTACCTCCGCTTATTTAATTTTCTTTTTAATTTCATACAAAAAATTAAGAGCTTCTAATGGACTCATTGATAATGGATTTATATCCTTCATTTCTTGTATCCACTCTTCATCATTTGTTTCTTTAGGAGTTAAAACTGTATTAGAAATAACTACTTCATTAGTATTTAAAGATTTTAAAATTTCATTTGCTCTTTCTAATAAATCGTTTGGAAGATGTGCAAGTTTAGCAACATTAATTCCATATGATTTATTCATTGCACCTGGAATTACTTTATATAAGAAAGTAATATTTCCATCTTTTTCTGAAACACATACTTGAACATTTTTTAAACTAGATATTTCTTTTTCTAAATTTGTTAATTCATGATAATGAGTTGAGAACATAGTTTTAGCTCCAATACGAGTTGCTATATATTCAACGATTGCTTGTGCTAAAGCCATACCATCATAAGTAGCAGTACCTCTTCCAATTTCATCAAAAATTAATAATGATTTTGAGGTAGCATGCATTAATGCATTGTTTGTTTCACTCATTTCAACCATAAAAGTAGATTGCCCAGATACTAAATCATCACTTGCTCCAATACGAGTGAAAATACGATCAAAAATAGGTAATTCACAACTTGTAGCAGGTACATAACAACCTATTTGAGCAAGAATAACAATTATTGATAACTGACGCATATAAGTAGATTTACCACCCATATTTGGTCCAGTAATTAATAAAATATCAGTTTTATCATCCATTAAAATATCATTTGACACAAAAGAAGAATTCTTCATTACTTTATCGATAACTGGATGTTTCCCATCTTTTACATCAATGACTCTATTTTCGTTAAATCGAGGACATACATATCCTGGAGTCGATGATATAGTAGCCAAAGATACTAAGACATCAATTAGAGAAATTTGATTTGCTAATTTTTGAATGATGCTAGTTTTTGTTTTAATAGAATCTCTTAGGTTAACAAATAAGTCATATTCAAGTTGCATTCTTTTTTCATCACCAGATAAAATAAAAGTCTCTTTTTCTTTTAATTCTGGTGTGATAAAACGCTCGCCATTAATTGTTGTTTGACGTCTAATATAACCATATTCATCTTTTATTTGATCTAAAGCTCCTTTAGATACTTCAATATAATAACCAAAGTTACGATTATAACCAACTTTTAAAGTTTTAATTCCAGTTCTTTCTCTTTCCTTTGCTTCTAATTCACTTATCCAGTTTTTTCCACCACTTGTTAATTCAATAATTTCATCAAGTTCTTCATTATATCCACGTTTAAAAATATGACCTTCCTTAATAGTAATAGGTGCATCTTCATCAATAGCGTGCTCAATAATATTTGTTACACTTTCAAGCGAATCCATTTGTGAGACAATTTCATCAATATATCCATTATTCAAAGATAATAATTTTTCTTTTAAGGATGGAACAATTGCCAATGAATTTTTTAATTGAAGTAAATCTCTAGCATTTGCATTACCATAACAAATACGTGCTATTAATCTTTCTAAATCATAAACCTCGTCTAATAGTGTTTTAATATCTTCTCTTAATAAAAAATTAACAATAAATGTTGTAACAATATTTTGTCTTCTCAAAATTTCTTCTAAATCACTAGAAGGTTTAGTAATCCAAGTTTTTAATAAACGTCGACCCATTGCAGTTTTTGTGTTATCTAGTAACCAAAATAATGAACCATATTTATCTTCACTTCTGATTGTACGAGTTAATTCAAGATTATAACGAGATGAAGAGTCAATAACTAAAATCTTATTTGATCTAATAACTTTTGCTTCTTGTAAATAATCAATATTTCTTTTTTGTGTTCTTTTTAAATAATTTATTAAACGAGCAATACAGCGCATTTGAAATAAGTCGTTAACACCTGACAAAACATATTCATCTTCAATAGCAATTGAATCATCATCTTCTCGTGAAATAAGAATTGATCTTTTTTCTAAAATCTGAAGTATAACTTTTTTATCAAAATTAGATTTTAAAACAAGTTCTTTAGTTGATAATCCATCAATTTCATTTACTAAAGAAGTAATATTTTTTTCAATATTTAAAACACCAACTTCACCAGTTGATAAATCAGCAAAACTTAAAACATAATTAAAATCAGTTTCATCAATTGCTGCAATATAATTATTGTCATCATCAGATAAATCCATAAAAGCCCCAGGAGTAATAATTTGTACAACATCTCTTTTAACAATACCTTTTGCTTTACTTGGATCTTCAGTTTGTTCTACAATCCCAACTTTGTATCCTTTGCTAATTAATTTCTTTATATAGGATTGTATGGCATGATAAGGCACACCACACATAGGAACACGTTCCTCAACACCAGCATTTTTTCCAGTCAAAGTTAATTGGAGTTCTTTTGAAGCTACAATTGCATCATCAAAGAAAAGTTCATAAAAATCACCAAGACGAAATAAAATTAATGTATCTTGATAGTCCTCTTTAATAGACAAATATTGCATAATCATTGGTGAATACTTCTGCTTCATAAATAACTCCTTAAATCTATAGATTTAATTATATCATAACAAGCAAAAGATTATTCCAAAAAAAAGAAAAACATTATGCTATGAAACATAATGTTAGTTTTACTATTCCTTATTCTCGATATAATTTGGATTTATATTCATTATTAAATCATCAATGATTTCACTATCATCATTTTCTTCATTCTTACTTTCAACAGTTATTACAGCATCTTTATATGATTCTACAACATAAGAACTCTCAATTTTTAATTCAACTTCAGTTTCATTTTTTAGTTCCATAAAAATAGGAGTAGGATATTTTATTACGTAAACTTTTAAAAACATTTCATCATTAACTTTTTTTAAATTACGCCAAGACATAACAAAACTACTTTCATAAGGAATTGTTTTATAATAAACATTTGTTTTTTTATCATCATTAATTGCATACCATAATTGGACATCATATTTACCTTTAATAAATACTTCTTCTCCTTTATAAGAAGTTTCATATGTGTTATTTATTATCCAACAGCCTAATGTTTTAGAGGCTACTTCTGGTAATTTTAAAGTTAATTTATCTACGTTTTGACATTTACCTTTACCTACTAAAGTTTTTACTATTATATCTCGTAACAAAAATATCACCTCATTTTGTTTTATGATAATTTTCCTTTTAATATTCATAAAAAAGATGGTTATCTATCGATAACCATCAAATATATTTATATTTTAATTAACAATAAAATTGAATTTAATTCCTCAATTAGTTTGAGTAGTTCTTTTCTTATTTTTACTAGACCATTAGTAGCTAATTTTTCATCAAGATTTGAATACAATCTAAGCATTTTCAATATTTGTTTAATATGCTCTACTACTTTAGCTATTTCATCTATTTTATTTGATGCATTAATTGTTTCAAGATTACTTTCTAATTTCTTTAAAGCGTGTCCTAACGAATAACTTTCTTTCGTTAATAATGGCTTATTATTTTCAATTTTATTATTAATAATTGTTAAGATTTTTTCTACTTTGACTTTATTATTTTTTATGATTTTTTTATTAGATCCTCCATATTTGATGAAAAGAATAAATATTACAAGAGACAATAAAAATGCTAAATACCAGAAAACAATTTCACCAGTAGAATAAATATCATTAGATAATATTTTATTACATAAAATCATAATTTACCCTCTTTAGTTAGTTTTACATCTACTTGATTATAATCAATTGAAATATTATTTCTTTTTAAGGTTGCATAAATTAGCTCATTTAAATTATTTTTAACATCAAAGTAATTCTCATTTAAAACATAACATCTTAATAGAAAATTAATGTTGGAGTCACCGAAGTCATTAATGCGTGTTATCGGTGAAGGGTCTTTTAAGATTTTATTATGACTTTCTAGTACTTGCAATAAAATATCATTTACAAATTTATAGTTTGCTTTATAACTAATAGGAACAATAACATCTATTCTTCTTATAGGAAATTTTGAAAAATTCTTAACATTATTAGTTGTCACTTCAAGATTTGGTATAACAATCATTTGACCATCAGGAGTTTTAAGGGTTGTGTTAAACATTGTTATTGAAGAAACAATTCCCTGCACATCATTTATTTCTATTAAATCTCCTTCTAAAAATGGTTTAGTTAAAATAATTATTAATCCATTAGCAAATGACTTTAATATATCTTGTAAAGCTAATGAAATAGCAAGAGTAATAACTGAGGCAATAGTAAAAATAGAATCAATTGAGACATTAAGCATCCGTAATATCATAATGACCAAAATAACAATTAAGACAATATTGAATAATGATATTAGAAAGTTTGGAAGTGTTTTATCAATGTGTGTCTTATTGACTGCTCTTTTAAGGATTCGTGTAACTGATTGAATAAAAATATATCCAAGTAATATTAGAGTAAAACTTCTAACAAGAGTAACTCCTCCTGTTTTGAAATAATCTAAAATTACTTGGATAATATCTTTCATCTTTTTTTCCTCATATTATTATGATTATTCTAATCATTAATAATATTCGAAATTTGTTTCAATATGTCGTATACATCCTTTTTTGCATTTTCATATGTAATTACAATAGGATGATTATCATAAATTTCTTTATATGATAAGTATTTTTCTTTTTCTTGTTGATGTAATTGAGGATCATTAATAGCCTCAACCATTTTCTTTTGATGAGTTCTCATTAATTCATTAACTTCTTTTAAGTATTGATCCTCTAATATAGCATGTTTAGCAGCAAAATAAGTTTTTACTTCATCAAGATTATATAATTCTTTTTTTAATTTTTCTAAAGCTTCTTCAATATCATTATTCATTGACTAATTCTCCAATTAATGAATAAAGATGTGATTCTTTAATTTTAACATTGACTATCTTACCAACTAAACTTTCATTACCTTCAAAATGAACTAATTTTCCAGTTTCAGTATAACCAGACAAAATATTAGGATTACGTTTTGATGGTCCATCAACTAATACTTTCTCTATTTTATTCAAATAGATTAAACATCTTTTTTCACCTGTCTCTTCAACAACAGCTTTGAGCTCATCAAATCGACGGTGCTTTTCTTCATCAGTTACATCATCAACCATTTTTGCAGCAGGTGTTCCAACTCTAGGAGAATAAATAAATGTAAAACAGCCATCATATTCACCAAAACGAACCATATCTAAAGTATCTTTAAATTGCTCATATGTTTCATTTGGAAATCCAACAATTATATCAGTTGTTAAAGCTAAGTTAGGAATTTTGCTTCTCATTTTAGTGACTAAGTTACGATACTCTTCGCTTGTGTATCTTCTTCCCATCTTTCTTAAAATTTCGTCATTGCCAGATTGGAAAGGAAGATGAATAGCAGGCATGATATTATCATATTTTGCAATAATATCAATCATTTCATCAGTAAAATCCCAAGGGTGAGAAGTTGTAAATCTAATACGAGGTACTCCCATTTTTGCTGCACTTTCAAGCAATTGTGCAAAACTTGTTCCATCATTTAAATCTTTACCATAGGCATTAACATTTTGTCCAAGATAAGTGATTTCCATATAACCTTTATTTAAAAGATCTTGAGTTTCTTTTAATACATCTTCTAATTTGCGACTTCTCTCTTTTCCTCTAGTATAAGGAACTATACAATATGTACAAAATTTATCACATCCATACATAATATTTACAAATGCTTTATATTTATCTAAACGAACAGAAGGGAGATCTTCATAAACTTCACCAGACTTTGATTCAACACTTATAATACGATTATGACTACGATATACTTCATCTAAAAGATTTAATAAATCGTTAATATTATGGGTACCAAACATTAAATCAACTTGGCGATATACTTGTTCAATTTTTTCAACAATATGAGTTTGTTGAATCATACAACCACAAATTGCAATAACTAAATCTTTGTTATTTTCTTTTAATTTCTTTAAAGTACCAATTTCACCATAAACTTTTTCTTCAGCATTTTCACGTACTGCACAAGTGTTAATTATTATTAAATCAGCAGTTTCTTCACTATCAGTTTTTGTATATCCTGCAAACTCTAAAATACCAGACATTGTTTCTTCATCTCGAACATTTGCTTGGCATCCGTAAGTTCTAATAAAATATTTTTTACCATGTGCAATTTCTTCTAAAAAAGTTGGCACAGTCAAATTTTCATAAATAATGGGAGCGGAATCACGACTTCTTTTACTTGCCTCTTTCATTGATGGTCTATTTTTAATAATACATTTTGATCCCATAAAAACACCTCGTTTATCTTCTTTCTATTCGTAATTTTATAGCAGTCTTTTCACTTTGATTAATCATAACTTCTCTAAAAGAAGGAATTACAACAATATCAATACCAGAAGATACCAAAAATCCTCTAGCGATTGCAATTGCTTTAATTGCTTGATTCAATGCTCCTGCTCCAATAGTTTGCATTTCTACAACTTTCTGTTCTCTTATTATTGTAGCAAGTGAGCCTGCAACTTTTGATGGCGACGAATTTGTCGCAACTTTTATCATTTCAATCATTATGTTTCCTCGTGTAAACATATGATTGATAATTGTTATTTATGCTTATAAGGGTCTACAAAAGAAATGGTTTGAATACTTTGACACTTGCCTTCATTATTTATATCCATAATTACAGCATTTATTATTGAATCATCTAAATCATCTGTTTCAAAGCGTACTTTTTCACCATGCCATGAACGAGCAATAACAGCTTCTTTTTTAACTCCAAGAATTCCATTATAAGGACCACACATACCTACATCACTAATATAACCAGTCCCATTTTCTAAAATACGATTATCATTAGTTTGAACATGAGTATGAGTACCAAGGACAGCACTAACTTTACCATCGAATGCCCATCCCATTGCTTGCTTTTCTCCTGTTGCTTCAGCATGGAAATCAACAATATGAATATTTGTTTTTTCGCTATTATTAATTAATTCTTCTAATGAAGAAAATGGATTGTCAACTTCCTCATTCAAAAATACCTGACCAAGAACATTAGTAACTCTTATAGAGACATCATCAAGATCAATGACAACACTTCCATAGCCACCAATATCACTTTTAATATTAAGTGGTCTTACTAAACGACCAGCATGTTGAATATATTCAGTGATTTCAGATTTTGATAAATAATGATTACCTAATGTAATAATATCAATACCAGCTTCAATAAGTTCATTATAATGATTTTCAATAAGTCCTTTACCATGAGTAGCATTTTCACCATTGGCAATAACTAAATCAGCGCGAAATTTAGCTTTTAATAATCCTACATTTCTTTTAATTGCGTTTCGACCATTTTTACCAACAATATCTCCAAAAAATAAGATTCTCATATATTCTCCCTTTTAAATTAGAAATAGGACCATAAGGCCCTATTAATTATTTTGCAACTTCAACAGCTCTAGTTTCTCTAATTACAGAAACCTTAATTTGACCTGGGTAAGTCATTTCAGACTCAATTTTTTCTCTAATGTCACGAGCTAATTTAAATGCAAGTACATCATCAACTTTTTCTGGTACAACCATTACGCGAACTTCACGTCCAGATTGCATTGCAAAACATTGTTGCACACCATCATAACTCTTACAAATTGTTTCAAGTTGTTCAATACGTTTAATATAATTTTCTAATGTTTCACTTCTAGCTCCTGGTCTAGCAGCTGATAATGTATCAGCAGCTGCAACTAAATTTGAAATGATATATTTAGCTTCAACATCACCATGGTGAGATTCTATAGCATTTACTACTACATCAGGTTCACCATACTTTTTAGCTAAACGAACACCAATTTCAACATGGCTACCATCAAGTTCAAAGTCAGCTGCTTTACCAATATCGTGTAATAAACCAGCACGCTTTGCTAAATTTTGATCAAGACCTAATTCAGCTGCCATAATTCCACATAAATAAGCAACTTCAATTGAATGATCTAAAGCATTTTGACCATATGAAGTACGGTATTTAAGTTTACCAACATAGTCTAATAACTCTTTATTAATTCTAGGTAATCCAAGTTTAAATGCAACGTCTTGTCCAGTTTGTCTTACGATTTCTTTAACTTCATTTTTGCATTTTTCAACAACTTCTTCGATTCTACCAGGTTGAATACGTCCATCTTTTATTAAATATTCAAGTGCACGACGTGCAACTTCTCTTCTGATAGGATCAAAACATGAAACTGTAATAACTTCTGGTGTATCATCAATAATTAAATCAACGCCACATAATTGTTCAATTGAACGAATATTTCTTCCTTCACGCCCAATAATTCTACCTTTCATTTCATCACTTGGTAATGCTACAACTGATACAGTTTTTTCTGTAGTTGCTTCTTGAGAATATTTTGAAATTGCAAGAGATAAAATTTCATTAGCTTTAGTATTTGCAGTATCACGTGCTTCTTCTTCTTTTGTTTTAATATAAACTGCTAATTCTTTAGTAATTTTTTCTTCAACTCTTTTAAATAATTCATCACGTGCTTCTTGAATTGACATAGCAGAAACTTTTTCTAATTCTGAAATAATTGAATCGAGTTTTTGTTGAAGAACATTTTCTTTCTTTTCTAATTCTTTTTGATAACGATTTAAGTTTTCTTGTTTTTCTTCTAAAACTGTTTCTTTAGAAAGAATTGCAGCATCTCTTCTATCGATACCTTGTTCACGTTGAAGTAGTTTATTTTCTTGTTGTTCTACTTCCATTTTCTTTTCTCTAATTTCTTTGTCTGCTTCAATCTTTAATTCATAAGCAGCTTGTTTTGCATCAAGTTGTGCTGTCTTTATTAAATGAGCACATTTTTGTTCAGCTTCTTTAATTAGCTTGTCACTCTTTTTCATAGATGCCTTTACTTTAAAAGTTGGAATTAATAATACTATTACTCCACCAAGTAGCAATGCTATAAAAGCAATGACTAAAGCTAGCCATAAGTCTATCATAGTAATTTTCTCCTTATTAAAAAATTTGACAATTAAAATTATTATTAATATAAATATAAATTAAGGTTTGCCAGGACCTTTAAAGTTTCTTTTGCTCAAGGTTCACATAAAAATATTTTAAATAATATATACAACTAGTAATTTAAATTAAAACAATACTAGTAATGAATCTTGATTACGTAAATAATTATAACAAATATTAAGGTCTCTTTAAAGAATAATTTGAAAATTACAATATTTTGTAAATTGAATAATATAAAACCTGGAGTAAAAAACTCCAGGCTATAAAATTTAAATTAGTTTTCTTTTTGTTTTTGACGTAAACTTTTAATCTCATTAACAAGTTTATCAAATATTTCAATATTATCCTTCAAAAACATTTTTGCATTTTCACGACCTTGTCCCATACGTTGGCCATTTACTTCATACCAAGAGCCAGATTTTTTTATTAATCCCAACTCACAACCTAAATCTAATACCTCACCAGTTCTAGAAATACCTTCACCATAAATGATATCGACTTTGCATGACTTAAATGGTGGAGCAACTTTATTTTTAACAATTTTAATATTTACAGTATTTCCATAGATATCACTTTCTTGTTTTAATACTTCTGCTCTTCTAATATCAATACGAACAGATGCATAAAATTTCAAGGCACGACCTCCAGTAGTGACTTCTGGATTACCATAAATAACACCAACTTTTTCACGAAGCTGATTAATGAAAATAATTGTACACGATGACTTGTTTAAGATTCCAGCTAATTTTCTCATTGCTTTTGACATTAAGCGTGCTTGCAAACCAACTTGATTATCTCCCATTTCTCCTTCAATTTCAGCTTGAGGAACTAAAGCAGCAACAGAGTCAACAATAATTAAATCGATAGCATTACTTCTAGCTAACATTTCTACTATGTCAAGAGCTTGTTCTCCACTATCTGGTTGACTTAATATTAATTCATCAATATCGACTCCTAAATTTTGAGCATATAGTGGATCTATAGAATGTTCAGCATCAACAAAAGCAGCTCGTCCACCTTGTTTTTGACATTCAGCAATGGCATGCAAAGTTAATGTCGTTTTACCTGATGATTCAGGACCAAAAATTTCAATTACACGACCTTTAGGATATCCTCCAATCCCTAAACAATCATCTAATAAAATAGATCCTGTAGGAATAACATCTACATCAGTATTTGGACGATCCCCAAGTTTCATAATTGAACCACGACCATACAATTTTTCAATACTTTTAATAGCTTGTTCTAATGCGAGTTCTTTTTCATTTTCCATTTTTCATACCTCTCTACTATTAATATTGATATGAATTAGTCTTTTCCCTTTAAAATTTTTTTTAAAAGTGAAATACCTTCAAGAACAATTGCTTCTCTAATTTCATTTCTAGGTTTATTTCCAAGTTCAAATTTAAAAGTTTGAACTTCATTTTTATAAAATACTCCAATAAAAATAGTACCAACTTCTTTACCATCTAAGCATGATGGTCCAGCATTACCAGTAAAAGAAATACAAACATCAGTATTTAAAACATCTGCTCCATGTTTTGCCATTTCAAAGGCACATTCTGAAGAAACCACACCGTACTTATCAATTATTTCACAAGGTACATGACAAACATTTTCTTTTATTTCAATTGCATAAGTAACTAATGAGCCTTTAAAAACAGAAGAAACACCAGGTACTAAAGCAAGCTTACTAGCAAATAAACCACCAGTTAAACTTTCTACACTTCCAATAGTTAATTCTTTTTCTTTTAAAATATTTACTAATTCTTCCACTATTTATCACCCGCGAATAATTCACGACTTTTTACAAGATAGTCAATACCAGATGCTAGTGATACTAAACCAGCTAAGCCACAAATAATATTTGTAACATTAACACTCCATCCCAAGTATACAAAAGGCCAGTTATTTAATAAGACAAGTGATATTGCAACCATTTGTAAAACCGTTTTTGTTTTACCAAACCAACTTGCAGCAATAACAATATTTTTTTCCATTGCTATCATTCTAACAGCATCAACGACTAAATCACGTGCAATCATAATAACAACAAAAACAAGTGGTATACCTGTTTTACCTACAAAACCAAAACCTGCTTGATTAATAGGTAAAGCATAAAAAATTAATAATGAATCAACTAATAATTTATCTGCAATAGGATCCATAAATTTACCATATGTTGTAACAAGATTCAATTTTCTAGCCAAATATCCATCAAGAAAATCTGAAACTGAAGCAACAACAAATAAAATAAATGCAATAAACCTAATTAAGCTAACACCTGTCTCTTCATCGCCCCATAAATAAGGACCAGTAAAATTTAATGCTCCACAAATAGTTAATAATAAAATAAGAACAATAACCATTACCATTCTAAAGGTTGTAATTTTGTTAGGTAAGTTCATATTAATTTCCTCCAAAAAATGAGTATTCGATCCTGTAAGCCATGTTTTGTCTAGGATAATAATTTATCTATGCATAAGCATGCCATCATTAGTTCAGTTCCCTTTGATGACCTCCCCTACCAAATTTGGGTTTCTCGCTTGTGGGGTTTACCTCGTTCCACCTCCACTTTTCAGTAGAGCTACGTCACTGTGGCACTTTCAGGGTCGCCACCATATCAAAGACTTAGGCTTAGACCCGCCGTTATACGCTCCCGTATACTTAACGTTATTTTTTCCGTTAACACAAACACTACTATCATCACAGATAGTGCGAGCATGGACTTTCCTCTAATGTTCAAGACACCAGCAATTATCCAGATCGAATGGAATAAATCCTTTATTATTATACTTTATTATTGATATATTAACAATGAAAATAATAGGTTAATTTAACCATATTTTAACCATATTTAAAAATAAAAAAATAAGAAAACTGCAAACTATAAGCTTGCAGTTTTTAATAATCTTATTTAGTTACAATAATATTTTACTGAACCATATTACTGGTATCAGCATTTCCATTACAACAGCAACAACATACTTGAATTAAACGACAATTACTTAATTGTTTGAAGCATCTTTGTTCGAAACAACAGCATATTGCAAAAGTCATTGGTACTTGATATCTTAAGCAACGACAACATTGCATAACAACTGCTTGATAATGAATAACAATATTTGAATTACCTTCTATTGTTCCTACTTCTACACAATTTGGATTTGCATTTTCAAGTACTCGACCATTAACACAAATACTTGCAGGATCTATTGCCAAACATTTGTTTGTATTTAAATTGACTTTTGCACAGTATATAGTATTTGAACTATCATTTGTTATAGTTAAAACAAAGTTTATACGACAACAAACATTTGTAATATGAGTATCGGTAGTTAAATCTAGATTAACTCCACATAAAGGGGCCGTTGGTGTAATGGTTGGTTTGCAACAACAAGAATTGCTAATTTGCCACATATTTTTTCACCTCGTTGGTTAACCTAACCATTAAATACTATGAAAAATCTTCTAGTATGTGAATGTTTTTGTGATACAATATTTGACGGGTGGTTTAATGAAGATATTAAATAAATTAATAAAAAAGCATCAACACCTTCTTTTTTTAGATTTTGAGGGCACACAATATTCACATGAATTAATTGCTTTTGGAGCTGTTAAAGTTAAATTAGGTCGTAACAATAAAATTATTCATGTTAGCAAAGGAATTAAATGTTATGTTAAAGCTCAAAATCCTATTGGAGGTTTTGTAAAACATTTAACTTCTATTGATGAAAAAATTCTTGAAGAAAAAGGAATTTCATTTAAAGAAGCTTTAGAAAGAATTCAAAAATATTGTGGTAAATCATTTGGTAAAGATTTTTCTTTTTGCTTTTTTGGTACTCATGATTTAAGAATTCTTCATAAATCCTTAGAAATTTCAACCGATGCTGATAAAAAAATCGTTGATATAATGTCTAAAAACTATATTGATATTCAAGCAATATTATCAATGTTTGTTAGAGACCAAAATAATAATCCTTTATCACTAACTCACGGATTAGAGTTTTTTAATATACCTTTAAAGGGTGAACCTCATGATCCACTAGTAGATGCTATTCATTTAATGCATCTTTATAAAGGAATTTTACAAAATCATGATAAATTATATAGTGAGTACTTAAAAATTTTACCAAAGCAAAAAACATTACCTGTTCCTGTTAAGAATGTAATTAATGATTTAATTAGTGGAAAAACAGTTGCACCAAGTGATTTTGAAAAATATGTTAAGGACTACATCGAATAAGGAAAAACATGATTAAATACTCTATACCAACAAAACAAAAATTCAAAAGAAAAGAAATAAATAAAAACTCCAATAGAGGTATGGATTTAGAAGAGCTTATTAATAAATCGAATAATTTTTATAATAAAAATAACATAGCGCTTGTTTTTAAAAGACCTACTCCAATTAGAGTAGTAAAATATGATAAAAATTCAAAAACAATAACCAAAGCTTTTTTCGATTTTCAATCAACTATTGATTATAATATGATATACAAAGGAAAATATATTGATTTTGAGGCAAAATCAACTAATTTAAAATCTTTACCTTTTAAAAATATTTCAAAACATCAGATGGAACATTTAAATAAAGTAGTATCTCATGGTGGTATTGCTTTTTTTATTATTAATTTTCGAACACTTCAAGAAACATATTTTCTACCTTTTGAAGAACTTAAATTATTTATGGATTCAACTAATCGAAAGTCAATTAGTGTTAATACTATAAAAAAGAAAGGACAACTTATAAAAGGCACTATTTTTATTCCTATTAACTATATTGAGTGCGTCGATTTGTATTTTAGTAAAAATGAAAAAGTTCTTTAACTGGTTTATTCTTTCATTAAATATATTAGTCGTTATTACTGGAATAATAATCTCTTTATTCATTTTTAATAACGTTAAAGATATTAGTTTTAATGCTATAACTACATTTGAAACACCATTAAAATCAAAAATCTATGATGACTCTTCAATTATTGTTGAAACACTAGGAGAAGACAAAGAAGAATTTGTAAAATATGAAGATATTCCAAATAATCTTATTAATGCTTTAATTAGTATTGAAGATATCAATTTTTATGCGCATAATGGCATTGATTATTCAAGACTATTAAAAGCCACAGTAAAAAATATTTTATATAATTCAAAAGAAGGTGGTTCAACTATTACACAGCAATTAGCTAAGAATCTTTTTTTATCATCTGAACAAACATATGAAAGAAAAATTAAAGAGGCATACATTGCTTTAGAAATAGAAAAGACATATTCTAAAGAAGAAATTCTAACTTTCTATTTCAACAATATATATTTTGAACAATCAATTCCTGGAGTGGGTTATGCATCCAAACGTTACTTTGGTAAGAATGTTAATTTATTAACACTACCTGAATGTGCTATGTTAGCAGGTATTGTTAAATCTGCATCCTATTATAATCCATTTAAATATGTCGATAGAGTTAACGACCGTAAAAATCTTGTTCTTAAGAAAATGTATGAATATAACTTCATAACCACTAATGAGTATAATGCTGCAAAAAACATTCATATAAAAGACTTAGTTATTGAGCAAGGATCTCTTTATGAAGAACCAACATATGCTTACCAAAGTTATTTAGATATTGTTTATATAGAACTCAAAAATTTAGGATTTAATCCTTATAAACAAAAAATTAAGATTGAAACATATTTAGATACTACTCTACAAACTTTTTTAGATGAAGTACAAAAAGGAAATATTATAAATTTTAAAGATGATGACCAACAAATAGGTGGTTCAATCATTGATAACAAGAACGGAACAATTGTTGGTGTATTAGGTGGAAGAAACTACAATGGAAGCCATATTTTTTCTCATGCTTACTCATTAAAAAGACAACCAGCTTCAACAATTAAACCAATTTTTGAATATTTATTAGCATGTGAATATTTAAATTATAATGCTGTAACAAATTTAGTTGATGAACCTTATTATTATCCTGGAACAAATAAACAAGTTCTAAATGCTGATAGGATTTATCAAGGAAATATCACTTTAATTGAAGCTCTAGGTTACTCAAAAAATACTTGTGCGCTTAAAACTTTAGAAAAAGTAGAAAACAAAATATCTCGAGAAAAAGTAATTAGATATTTAGAATCTATAGGTCTTATGGATGATGGAATCTATGGTTTACCTTATGGAATTGGTGGTATGACTTATGGAATATCACCAGTTCAATTATCTGCAGCTTATTCAATATTAAATCGTGAAGGAAATTATATTACACCAACCACTATAAAAAGAATTACCTCTCTAGAAACTAATGAAGTTTTATATGAACATAAAAATGAAATGACTCAAATCATTTCTCAAGAATCTGCATTTCAAATTCAATATGCTTTAAGACAAGTTGTAAAAAATAACTATTATGGCATTGGAATTGTTAACTCTAACAATGATGATATTGGAGCAAAAACTGGTACAAATGCATATGATAATACAACAATACAAAAACTAAATTATCCTACTTATGCTGATAAAGATTCGTGGATTGCTGGTTTTAATAAAAATTATACAATAGCCATATGGTCAGGTTTTGACAAAGCAGAAAAGGATGGTAATGACTATTTTGGAAGAAATGATGAGCGAAGAAAAGTCCCAAAATATATTTTTAAAAGCATTTTAAACTTTATAAATAATAAAAAGTCAACATACCAAGTGCCATCATCACTTCAAAAACAATATATTGTTAAAGGCGTAGAAGGAACATATATACCTAATAAACTCATCCCATCATCGTATGTTGTTGAAGGTTATTTTAAAAAAGACGAGATGACATACGAAGTGTTACCTCTTCCAAAATTTCCTTCAGTTTACGATATAAAACTATTTAATTTTGATAGTGAATATCTTTTAATGTTTGAACATCATAATTTAGAAAATGATATATTTGATTATCAAAAAATATATGGTAAAAAAGGGTTCTTTATAAAATATCGAACTGACGATAATGAAGAAATTTTATTTACAACGAACAATATGATTGAAATTAAATCAGATAAAAAAATAAGGGAATTTGAAATAATTCCTGGTTTTAAAAATGACATAACAATATCAGCAAAAAGTTATTTATTTATTCCTTCATAACAACAATATTTTTTAAGTTCACATTCTAAACAATTTGGTTTTTGTGCTTTGCAAAAGTATCTTCCAAAATGAATAAATTGATGGTGGGCTCTAATATATTTTTCACGTGGTAATACATTTCTCATTATTTTTTCTACGTCTTCAACTGATGCATCTTTATTTATAAAACCTAGTCTTTTACAAATTCTATTTACATGTGTATCAACAGGAAATTCTGGTATTTTAAAAATTTCAGCTCTAACAACATTAGCTGTTTTATTACCGACTCCACTTAGAGTCATTAATTCTTCTTTACCTTCTGGAACTTTTCCATTAAATTTTACAACTAATTCATTAGCAATAGATAAAACATGTTTTGCCTTATTTTTATATAAACCTAATGGTTTTAAAATAGTTTCAATATCCAGTATATTAGCATTTTTTAAATCATCTAATGTTTCATATTTTTTAAATAAAATATCAGTAACAGCATTAACTTTTTTATCTGTTGTTTGAGCACTTAACATAACAGATATTAAAAAGCCATAATCACTACTATATGTTAATTCGCAATGAGCATCTGGAACAATTTTGTCTAAAAATGACAACACATCATCAACTTTACTCATATTACTTATTCCATTCTTCTTTTGCTATATCAATAGTAGATGCTATATCTTTTTGCCACTTTTCACTTCTAGTCGAATATCCTTCTTGAACCATATCTGAACGAATTCCTTTTTTAACTAAGTGTTTATCGACATTACGAATAGTTTTTTTATTTTCTAATGTTGCTTCTTGTAAACAAGCATATATAACTTCTTCACTATTACCACAAGATATCCATTCTTTTATCTTATCATTTTCTAAAGGTGTTAAATGTCTTCCAAAAGCTTCTTCAAATTTATCATGAATTCTATCAAATAAATTTGAAGCATCTTTTTTAACCTCAAGAGAATATTCACTAGATAAATCTAATGATAATTCACGTAACAAACGTTCCATCAAAGGTTTAATAGTGGTACGCATTTTCTTTTTAGAAACATCATATTCAATAAACTTTCTATTTAATAAATTTACTAATATGTTATCAATATCTTTTACAGATAAAGTCATTTTTAAAGATAATAAATCAGCAGTAATAAAATCATTACCATCATTAATTAATTTATTTATTACCATTAAAGTAGTTACTTCGGATTCATTAAGACCTAACTTTTTATATTTTTCTAGTAATAAGTCATTAAAATCAATCATATTTTTCAAAACTTCACTCATAACTTCACCTGCTTTACTTCTTCATTATACACTTAATATTTAGACTTTATATTAAATTCATTTAATAATGCTAATCCTTTATCTTCATCGATATCCATTATTTTTTTAATTTCAACATTAATTTTTGAAGGATTAATTTTTTCTAATAATGTAACATTATCCACAATAGCTTTTTTTAATTCTTCATCAAGTAAAAAATCTAGTGTCAAACTAAATCTTAATGCTCTCAAAATACGAAGAGGATCTTCTTTAATTCTAACTTGTGGATCACCTATCATTTTTAAAACACCTTTTTTAAGATCACTTATTCCATCAGCAAAATCATAAACATTTTCTTCGTCATCGATATAAATAGCATTTACAGTAAAGTCACGTCTTTTATAATCATCTTCTACTTTTGTAACATATTTGATATATGATGGATGTCGAAAATCGGTATATTCTCCTTCTTTTCTTAAAGTAGTAATTTCAAACTTATAACCATCAAAATAATAATTGACATTACCAAAACGACGAAAGCGGAAATCACCATCAGGTAAAAATTCTTCCATATCACTTGGTGTAGCATCAGTAGCTACATCAAAATCACCTAAATCTCTACGAAGTAAAAAATCACGAGTACTTCCACCAACTAAATATAGTTTAAAACCATTTTTTGCAAATATTGCTGCGAAATTCTTAAATACTTCTAACTCAGTCATTTCAAAGTTCCTCCTTTACTCCCACAAAATCTAAATGATGAATGGCTTGTTCAACACCAATTGCATAACAGATTTTGTTCTTAATTTTATGTTTTATTACAAGTTCTTCATTTTTAGAAGATAATGTAATCTCATGAATAAATACAAAATCATTAACTCTTTTAATTTTAATTTCTTTTCCTAATGATGTATCACATACACCTAATAACTTTAAAGTTGTTCCACTTGGAAAATCTTTTTTACTTAAGTGATGTGTTTCTTCAATTTTAACATTTTCGTATAAACTTGATAATCTTTTTAATACCGAAATAATTCCACACATCGACAAAGAAAAATTTGAAACTAGATAAACCGGAATTTTAGCTTCTAGTGCTTTACTTTTAATTTCTTCTATGATTACAGAAGAAAATCCAGTTGTTCCTATTACAAGTGGTTTCTTTTTTTCAACACAAATATTAAATAATGAAATAGCACCACTAACAGAAGAAAAATCAATTGCTATATCAAAATCAATATCTTTAGTTAAACGTTTTTCAAGATCAAAACCTTCAATATCATAACCTTTATCAGCTAAATAATTAAAGACTATTTTGCCCATTTTGCCTTGATATCCATTAAGTATAATTTTCATATTACTCCTTACTTTAAAACAAAAAGGAGCATAACTCCTTTATTTGTTTTTATTTAATTTAGCTTTTAATATCTTAGAAGTCTTAATGGTTAATGTATTAGTAGATGGAATAATTATTTCTTCATGTGTATTAGGGTCAATTCCTTTTCTTGCTTTTTTCTTAGTTACGTTAATATTTCCAAAACCTGAAATCTTCACTTCTTCTCCTCTTAATAAACTATCTTCTATAGTTTCAAATAATGAGTCAACAATAAGAGTAGTTTCACGTTTAGTTAAATTTAACTTGGAAGAAATTTCTTCGATTAAATCGACTTTATTCATAATTATACACCTACCTAATAACATTTCTAAATTACCATAAATGACATTAGATATCAATTAATTATTAGTTAAAATCTAAAATACAAAAGCAATCATATTTTCTTTTCCCTTATTAGTTATTGTTTTTAGTAGTTGCTGGAACTTGATTTTTAAAGGGTCTGGCATCGAAGAAAGTTTAGAAGTAACTCCAGTTCGTAAAATCTCGCCAAATTTTTGACCAAAAATTTCACAATCTAAGACTAATAAAGGGTTGTTGTCATAGGCTTCAGTTAAATTTTTTACAAAATATTCGCTTTGCATCTTATTTCCTAAAATTGGTTCGAAACTTGTTTCTAAATCAACTTTAATAATATGATAAGTAGGTGCATTTGCTTTTACTTTAATGCCAAATCTATTTCCAACTTTTAAAACAGAAGGTTTTTCAATTTTTATAAAATCAAGATTAGCATTTGTATATCCGTAACCTGTTTGGTTGGCCATTTCAAGAGCTTGACCAATGACATCATAATCTTTTTTAGCTTTAACAAATTCAGTTAAAACTTTCATTAATTCGGCTCTATCTGATATTTCACAACCAACTAACTCTTTTAATACTGTTTGATAAAGTTCATCTTTAACTTCAAGAACCATAGTTATAACACCAGTAGAAGTATTAACACTATTAATTGAAACATTTGTGAGGTATTCATTATTCTTTAATTTATCACAAATTTTATCAATATCTCTAACGATACTGCACTCATTCATTACTTCCTGAATATTATTGCTAATGCTTTCTTTAATGTAATGCTTCTCATCAAGAGAAGAAACCCATTTTGGTAAAGCAACATCAATCATCGAAACAGGATATTCATATAGTGCTTCTTTTAAAATATGTTGAGCATCTTTATCCGTTAATTTTTCAACATTTAATGGTATAACATTTGCACCATATTTGTTTTTCATTTCTTCTTTTAAAGCTACTGTCTTTTTACTTGTTGGTGTCTTACTATTTAATATAATAATATAAGGTCTTTTTATAGACTTCATTTCCTCAATAATTGCATCTTCAGCTTTTACATAATCTTCTCTTTTAAATTCTGTAATAGTTTCATCACAGAAAACAACTATTCCTAAAGTCGAATGTTCCTTAATTACTTTTTGAGTACCAATTTTTGCAGCTTCATCAAATGGAATTGTATCTTCAAACCAAGGAGTTTTAACCATCCTCATTTTTTGATCTTCTAGATATCCAATAGCTGGTTCAATAACAAAGCCAACACAATCAATTAATCGAACTTTTACAAATAAAGATTCATCAATATTTAAAGTAATAGCCTGTGAAGGAACAAATTTTGGCTCCATTGTCATAATAGTTTTACCACTTCCAGATTGTGGTAACTCATCCATTGCTCTTTTCTTATCTTCTTCATCGACAATATTAGGAATAACTGCTACTTCCATAAATTTTTTTATAAATGTTGACTTACCAACACGTACAGGTCCAACTACCCCTAAATAAACATCACCATTATTCCTTTCACCAATATCCTTAAAAATGTCAAAAGCTTTCATTAGGTAACCTCCTAGATTTACATCCTCTTTAATTCTTATGAAAACTTATGAAATTTAATAACTAAAAAATACTAACCATGTTTACTAAATTGAACATGGTTAGTATTTTTTATAACATTTTTTCTATGTCTTTCGGAACTTTATCTTTTTTAACAGCGTTAATAATTTTCTCTTCTTTTTCTTTGCTGACTTCTTTTCCAGCTAATCGAGCTACCTTTTTAATTAAAGATCTTAAATTATCTTCATTATTAAGATCTTGTCCTGAAACTGATTTAGCAAGTTTTAATAAATCTTCTTTTTTAACATTGGCTTTCTTTTCAACTTTATCAAAAATTGACTCATCCATATATTAACCACCTATCATAATATATGTAGCAAACGCCTATGTGTGATTATTCTTTTTCAGATTTTAAAGGTAGATTTATAATGTCTTTTATCATATTTGAAGGTTTTGCATTCTCATATAGTATTTTATACATACCTGTAACTATAGGCATATAAATATTATTTTCTTTAGCAAGTTCATAAACAACACGTGTTGTTCTAACTCCTTCAGTAGTTTCTTCATTATATTTTAAAAATAATTCACTTGAATCATCTTTACCAATGATAACACCTGCTCGATAATTTCGCGAATGGCGAGAATTACATGTGACCATTAAATCACCTATTCCGGCAAGTCCCATAAATGTTTCCATCTTTCCACCGAAGAAAAGACCAAAACGAACAATTTCATGTAAACCACGAGTTACGAGAGCAGCACGTGTATTATCCCCATAATCTAAACCTTCTAATATTCCACTAGCTATTGCAATAACATTTTTAATAGCTACTCCTAGTTCGGCTCCAATTTCATCTGTATTTGTATATACTCTTAAATAATTATTAGAAAACAAAACTTGAACTTCTTTTGCAATATTTAAATCTAAAGAAGTAGATGTTATCATTGTTAACTTTCTTATTATAACTTCTTCCGCATGGCCAGGACCAATTATTGACGCAAAGCCTCTCAATAAATTGTTAGGGATTAATTCCTTAATAACTTCAGATAACCTTTTATTTGTTAAAACATCAAAACCTTTAGCAGCATTAATAAAAACAGTAGGTTTGTTTATATGATGCAATAAATTACTAATTACATCTCTAAGTGCAACCGTAGGAACTGCTAAAACAATATAATCACTATCTTTAACACACTCTTCATAAGATAATGTGGCTTTGATTTTTTCATTCAAAAAAATCTCATTACCAAAATATTTACTATTTTTATGTAAAATGTTAATTTCATTTACTTGTTGCTCTTTTGTAGATAATAGGAAAACATCATGATTATTATCACATAAAACTTGAGCTAACGATGTTCCCCATGTACCAGCACCTATAACTCCAACTTTCATTATTTTCTCTCCCTACAAATAATATTGATTGGAGAACCTTCAAATTCAAAAGCATTTCTAAATTTGTTTTCTAAATAACGTTGATAAGAGAAATGCATATAATCAGGATTATTTACAAATAAAACAAATGTTGGTGGGCAAACTGAAACTTGGTTTGCAAAGAAAATTTTTAATCTTCCACCATTGAAATGTGGAGTTGGATTCATCAGCTGTGCTTCTTGAATAATTTCATTAATAACTGAAGTAGATACATGCATATTGTAAGCATCGTATGCAACATCTAAAGCAGTAAAAATTGTATTAATGCGTGATTTTTCTAAAGCTGAAACATATACAATAGGAGCATAATCTAAGAACTTAAATTCATTACGGATTTTTTTTGTAAACTCACTCATTGTATTTTCATCTTTATTAACTGTATCCCATTTATTTACTACAATTACAACTGCTTTTTTAGCATCAACTGCATAACCAAAAACATGTTTATCTTGTTCTCTAATTCCAGTTTCAGCGTCAATGACTAACAAAACAACATCAGATCTATCTATAACTGATAATGCTCTTAAAGCAGCATATTTATCAACAGCTTCATAGATTTTACCACGTTTTTTTAGACCTGCTGTATCAATAACAATATAATCTCTACCTTCTCTTTTAAAAGGAGTATCAATAGCATCACGAGTTGTTCCTTCAATATCAGAAACAATAACACGAGATTGATTTAAAATAGCATTAACTAAACTAGATTTACCAACATTAGGTCTTCCAATTAAAGAAAAACAAATCTTTCCTTCATAAGATTTTCCTTGTTTTTCAGGTAAATTCTTTACTACTTCATCTAGTACATCACCAATACCAATACCATGAACACCCGATACAGCAATAGGATCGCCAATACCCAAACTATAAAATTCATGAATATTACTAATCATATGTCCATCGTCAATTTTATTAACAGCTAATACAACTGGCTTTTTTGATTTATGTAACATACGAGTTACAATTCTATCATCATTAGTAACACCAACTTTTCCATCAACGACAAAAACAATGACATCAGCTTCATTGATGGCAATTTCTACCTGAGCTCTAATTTGATCTTGAAAAGGAGTGTTTTCCATCTCCACTCCACCAGTATCAATTAATCTAAATTCTTTTGTTAACCATTTTCCATGAGCATAAATTCTATCACGTGTAACACCAGGTTGATCATCAATAATAGATTTTCTCTCACCAATAATTCTATTAAATATTGTTGATTTACCGACATTTGGTGTTCCAACAATAGCAACTGTTCCTGTAACAGCCATTATAAATCACCTAACTTTTTACGAATAATATCTATAACAATTTGAGTGACTTCACTAATTGTCATATCAGATGTATCGATTGTTATAGAGTCTGGTGCTGGTTTTAATGGAGCAAAGTCTCTATGTGAATCAATATAATCTCTTTTTTCTAATTCTTCTTCAATTTGTTCTAACTCACAAATAATGCCTTTAGACATATTTTCTTCATAACGTCTAACTGCACGAGTTTTTACTGAAGCAACTTGATAAATTTTAACTTCTGCATTTGGTAATACATAAGTTCCTATATCTCGTCCATCCATTACAACACTACTTTTTTTAGCCATTTCACGTTGTAATTTGACAAGATGTAACCTTACATCTTTATAAGAAGCAATATATGAAACATTATTTGCTATTTCAGTTGTTCTAATTTCTCTTGTAACATCAATTTCATTACATAAAACATGACCATCAGGTAATAAATCAATGTTTATATCTTTAATGAGTCTACAAACTTCTTCTTCATTTTGGCAATCGACACCTCTATTAATAGCAAACCATGTAACACATCTGTACATAGCACCAGTATCGATATATGTAAATCCTAATTCTTTAGCAACTAATTTAGCAATAGTTGACTTACCCGCAGCAGCTGGTCCATCAATTGCAACAGCAATACGTTTCATAAAACAACCTCCAATAAATCCTTTCTTATTTTATAAGAAAAGTATCTAAATTGCCACCTTTTTTTACTTATTCATTTATAATATTAACAAATATTACATTTATAAAAGCATATGTTTAAAAGATACATTTACAATATTCATTTTTATGTGCTATAAATAAAGTAAGAAAAAAGGAGATATTAAAAATGGGAACAGAAAAAAAGAAGAAACCCTGGTTTGTAAAATTAATAATTGGTTTAGTAAGTTTTGTTTTTGTAATTGCACTATTATTATTTGGTGTAGTTGTCTTTGCAAAAGTAAAATATGATGTTGATTTAATTGGCACTATATCAAAAGTAAAGGACTTAACTCAAGAACCTAGTGAAGAAGATCTTGATTATAAATTCACAACTGATGATATGGAAAGAGCAAGAACTGAAGTTAATGCATCAATTACTGATTTAATCACTTATTCTGAAGAAGATGGTTATAGTGTTAATGAAGTCGTATCACAACTTATGACTACAAATATTTCTTTAGATGGTAAAGAAACAGCAGCAATTTTAAATAATCTTTTAGATAGTGCTGATGGTAAAGTTGATTTTATGGGTCAAAGTGTTTCATTTGAATTAGTACAAATTAAATATGTAAATATTACTGAAACTAGTTGTGATTTTGACATTATGGTTAAAATTGATATTTCATCTGTCAAAGATCAAATGAATTTCTTCCCTGCAAATCTAGTAGCTAAATACATACCAAATAATCTTTATATCGATTCAAATGTTACAGTTACTAAAACAGCAAATCCATTTGAGTATTCTGTATCTAGTAATTATTTAAAAATGAATACACTAGATGGTGATGGAACTGAAGAACTTTTAACTACTTTAAATAAATTTATCGAAGTAGGAAATGTTGAAGATTACAATTTACAAATAGGTAAGGCATTTGTTGATGGAATTATAGGTAATGCTGAACAAAAAGGATTTATTTACTCTTTAAAAGATGCTGGAGCAACTGATTTTAAATTTTCCAGTGAAACTAATTCTATCGTAATTGTAAAATAACTAATATTTCATTGAAATTTTAAAAGATGTTGGTTTATAATATTTATAGAAATTAATAGGAGGAAAAATAATTATGGCAAAAAAAGTTTCTGTAAACAAAGATGTATGTATTGGATGTGGCTTATGTGCAAGTACAACACCTTCAGTATTTGAGATGGATGACGACGGTTTAGCAAAAGCTGTTGTTGAAGAAGTAGAAGGTGCTGATGAAAGTGGTGCTGAAGAAGCTGCAGCTTCTTGCCCAGTTCAAGCTATTGAACTTGAATAATTATTAAAAATAAATTTAAACCCAGTTCGTATGAACTGGGTTTTTATTTTACTTAACTTTCTTATATGTGTTATGAGCTTTATTATATAAACACTCTTTTTTAATTTGTTCTACTATATCTAAAGGTAAATCTATGTGCTCCCCTTTTTTTAATGATCCTAACTTAATGTTTCCAATTGAAATTCTTGTTAAAGATAGAACTTTTATCCCAAAGTATTCAAACATTCGACGAACTTGACGATTTCTTCCTTCATGAATTGTAATATCCACCTTATTTTCATCATGTAAAATTACTTTACATGGAGCAGTTAGACCATCTTCTAAAACAATTCCTTGCTCCATTATTTTCTTTTCTTCAAAAGTTAACATTCGATCTAGTCTAGCTCTATATGTTTTATTTAAATGTGAAGAAGGATGTGTCATTAAAGAAGATAATTCACCATCATTAGTCAATAATAAAAGACCCGATGTATTAATATCAAGTCTTCCAACTGGAAAAATACGTTCATTTACATCTTTAAAATAATCAAGAACAGTTTTTCTTTCACGATCATCTTTGACAGTAGTTACAACACCAATTGGTTTATTAAATAAAAAATAAACAAAATGTTCTTTTTTTATTTTTTGACCATTTACTTCAATTTCATCTTCATCGTTAACAATAGTTCCTAAAACATTAACAATAACTCCATTAACTTTTACTTTACCATCTAAAATTAAAGATTCTGCTTTTCTTCTTGATGCAATTCCTGCTTGAGCTATTGCTTTTTGTAATCTCATTTCTGACACTTATATCACCTTTTCTATTATATAATTTAAAATTTCATTTTTACATAAATAATTAAGAATATTTAAATTCAACAATATTGTCTTCAAAAACTAATCGTTGTACATTATTTTTTACAATATAAACTTCAATTTTTAGAGAAGCAGGATAAACACAATATAACAAAGTCCCTCCTTCTAATTTTTCTTTTTCAATTATTATTGAATATTTTCTTTTAGACACAATAATGTACTCTAAAATTTTATTTTCTCCTTCTTGTAAAATATTAATATTTATGAAATTATTAAAATACTTTTCAAATAAATATTCATGCATATCAAAGTCATTTCCACAATTTAAAGTAACAATAATAAGATTCATATTATCTTTTGAAGCACTAGTAATTAATGTACGTTTTGCTTTTTTTGTATAACCAGTTTTTCCACCAGTACAATATTTATAAGTATGCAAGAGTTTATGTTTATTTTTCCACCAACCTTTACAATATGAATTATATCTTTTAGTAGAAACTATTTCCCTAAATAATGTATTATTCATACAATAGCTCATAAGTAATGCCATATCATAAGAAGTAGAAATATTACCTTCATCATAGATATCTAAACCATTTGGGTTTGAAAAATAGGTATCAACCATTCCTATTTCTTTAGCTTTAGAATTCATCAATTCAACAAAATTTTCAACTGAATTACTAACAGTTTTGGCAATAATTATAGAAGCATCATTACCACTTCTCATTAATAATCCATAAACCATTTCAATAATTGTGACATATGTATTTTTTTCTAAATACAAAGAAGACCCAATTACATTATCTATCTCATCACCGACAATAGTGGTTGTAAATAAATCATTACTTTCAATTGCTAAAATAGCAGTCATTATTTTAGAAATAGATGCCACACTTTGTTGCTCGTTTATTTTTTTACCTTCTAATATTTCATTATTATTTTGATTCAGAACTATATATGATGATGCATTGTTTTCATAATTCATAGTTTTAAATAAAGGATTTAAAGTTACTAAAAAAGATGAAAGCAATAATAAAATATTTCTCATTAATTCACCTATTTAATTAATGAAATTTTAAGAAAGTTTATGATACAAAATGACTAATAAAAAGTAAAATAAAAAGCTCCATCAGGAACTTATTATTTAATTATCTCATGATCAAGTATTTCTTTTGCTAAATTTAGATAAGCAATAGATGCGCTAGATTTAGGTTTATATATTGTAATAGGTATTCCTTTTAATGCTGCTTCAGGTAAATAAATATTTCTAGGGATTGCAGTTGTAAAAGTTTTTTCTTTAAACAACTTTCTAATTTCAGTTGTAACTTCAACAGCCATTTTTGTTCTTGAATCATACATAGTAAAGACTATACCTTCAATTTCTAAATTATGATTATATTTATTTTGAACTTTTCTCATTGTAGCTAACATTTGAGATACAGCTTCCATTGCAAAATATTCACATTGCACAGGTATTAAAACTGAATGAGCAGCTGTTAAACCATTAGTATTTAAAACTCCAATTGCTGGTGGACAATCAATAATAATGTAATCATATTTAACATCCAGTTTTTTTATTGCATCACGAAGAATATATTGAGTCTTAAGCATTGATTTACCTAATTTAGATTCAGTAGATGCCAAACGTAAGTTCGCAGGAATTAAGAATAAATTAGGCATACAGGTTTTCTTAATAACTTTATTAATATCATACTTATTTGTTAAAACATCAAAAATAGTACGTGACATTATTGAAGAATCTATTCCTATTCCTCTTGAGGTATTACCTTGAGGATCAAGATCTATTAATAAAACAGAACGATTTAATTTAGCAAGAGAAGATGAAAGATTAATAGCAGTAGTAGTTTTTGCAACTCCACCTTTTTGATTAGCTATAGCAATTATACGTGTCATCTTTCTCACTTCCTTCCTAAAACAAAACTATTAAAAATTATAGAGGACTCTTCTTAATTTGTCCATAAGCTCGTGGATACTTCATATTAATTTCATTAGTCTTTTTAATGATAATGTTCATTCTATCATCATTATCAGTAACGAGCTTTGTCTTTTGAATCTTAATTATTTCTCCATTTAAAATTTTTAAAGCATTAACCGATTCTTGAATTTCTTCTTCTCCTTTACTACCTTTCATAGCAAGGAATAAACCATCAACTTTAACTAATGGCATGCAAAGTTCAAGAAGCATATTTAATCTTGAAACTGCTCTAGCAGTAACTAAATCATAATATGAACGTGCATCCTTAACATAATCTTCAGCACGTTTATTAATTGTAACAATTTTCTTTAGACCAAGTTCTTTTATAACAATATCTAAAAAATTAACACGTTTAAGTGTTGGCTCTAATAAAGTAACAAATAAATCTTCAAAGACAATCTTTAAAGGAATACCCGGAAAACCAGCTCCTGTTCCAACGTCTAATAAAGATTGGTCATCAAACTTTATTTCTTCAGCCATTAGTAATGAATCATAGAAATGTTTTTCAATAATTTCTTCTTCTGTTTTTAATGCAGTTAAATTAATCTTTTGATTCCACTCCATAAGTAAAGCAAGATACTTTTGAAAATTATCAATCATTTCATCAGTAACTTTAATCCCTTTTTCAAGAAGTAAAGATTGCATTTCTTTAAAATTCATTTATTTATTTCCTTTCTTTAAATTCATAATTAATATAGAAATATCACTAGGGTTAACACCAGAAATTCTACTAGCTTGACCAATAGTTAATGGCTTGATTTTTGTAAATTTTTGTCTAGCTTCAATTGCAAGCCCATCCATATTCATAAAGTCGATATCGTCAGGTATCTTCATTGATTCTAACTTTATCATATTTTTTGCGTCACGTTTTTGCTTTTCAATATATCCTTCATATTTTACAATTGTTTCTAATTGAAAAACTCCTTCTTCATCAAGATTTAATGATAAAACATCAGGTATATATTTTCTAATTTCGTTATAACTAACATTTGGTCTTCTTAATAGATCAATAGCAGATATCCCGGCACTTAAATGTTCATAACCGATAGAAACCAAATATTCATTTAATAAATCATCCGTAGCACCAAAAAATGTTCTTTCTAAAATAGAAATAATTTTTTCAATATTTTCTTTTTTTTCAACAAATTTATCATATCTTTCTTGAGATATTAATCCAATTTTATAACCATGTTCTGTTAATCTTAAATCAGCATTATCGTGTCTCATTAAAAGACGATATTCAGCACGAGATGATAATAATCGATAAGGCTCTTGAGTACCTTTTGTTACTAAATCATCAATCATAACGCCAATATAAGCTTCATCTCTTCTTAAAATTAAAGGTTCTTTATTTTGTACTTTTAAGGCAGCATTAATACCAGCCATTAAACCAAGACCTGCAGCTTCTTCATATCCAGAAGTTCCAATAATTTGTCCTGCACAAAATAAGCCATTCCATTTTTTCATTTCTAAATTTGGATAAAATTGAGTAGGAATTAATGCATCATATTCAATAGCATAAGCATACTTTAAAACTTCACAATTTTCTAATCCAGGTAATGACCTAATCATTAAGTCTTGAACTCTTTCTGGCATAGAAGTAGAAAATCCTTGTAAATAAATAGAATTTAACTTTGTAGATTCTGGTTCTAAGAATAATTGATGTCTTTCTTTATCAGCAAAACGCACAATTTTATCTTCGATTGATGGACAATATCTTGGTCCAACACCAGTTATTAATCCACTATACATAGCCGATTCTTGTATATTATCACGAATAATTTTATGAGTTTCAGGAGTAGTATAAATTAACCAACATAAACATTGTTGACCAAGTGGTTTATATGTATTTGTTGTATATGAAAAAGCAAGATTTCCTTCACTTCCATATTGAGGAATAGCTTTTGAATAATCAATAGTATCAGCCTTAATACGAGGAGGGGTGCCTGTCTTAAGACGGAAAAGTTCAATTCCCATTGATTTCAAATATGGTGATAATCCTAGAGATGGTTTTTCTCCATCTGGGCCAGCACTAGTAACAGTATGTCCTCTTAAAACACAAGATTCCATATATGTACCAGTTGTTAAAATTACAGTTTTTGATGTAATTTCAGTTTCACCCAAACGCACACCAAAAACTTTATTCTCATCATGAATTAAAGAAGTCACCATTCCTTCTTTTACAGTTAAATTTTTAGTATTTAAAGCAAGTGATTGCATATAAGCAGGGTAAGATAATTTATCTTCTTGAGCTCTTAAACATTGAACTCCAGGACCTTTACCAGTATTTAGCATTTTCATTTGTAAATACTCATGATCAGCTCCAATGCCCATCATTCCACCTAAAGCATCTACTTCACGTACAACAATGCCCTTTGCACTACCACCAATTGATGGATTACATGGCATATTAGACATCATTTTAATATTTAAACTAATAAGCAAGGTTTTCACACCCATATGAGCTGACGCTAAAGCAGCTTCCATACCGGCATGACCACCACCTACAACTATAACATCATAATCGTAATGCATACTAACCAACACTTCCATTCATATCCATTTTTATTAATTGGTTAAGCTCAACAGCATATTCCATTGGTAATTCTTTTGAGAATGGTTCAATAAATCCCATAATAATCATTTGAACTGCGTCTTTTTCTTTAATTCCACGAGACATCAAATAGAATAATTGTTCTTCATTAATTTTAGAAACCGTTGCTTCGTGTTCAATAAAAGATTCATTATTCATCATTACATTCGTTGGAATAGTATCACTTTTTGAAATATCATCAAGAATTAAAGTATCACATTCAACGTGACTCTTACAATTTATAGCATTTTTACCATGCATTACTTTTCCACGATAATTAGCTATACCTCCGCCTCTAACAATTGATTTAGAAATAATTGTTGAAGTAGTATTTGGAGCAAGGTGGATCATACGAGCACCTGCGTCTTGATATTGACCTTTAGAGGCAACAGCAATAGAAATACAAGTTCCTTTTGCTCCTTCACCAGCTAAAATACAAGCTGGATATTTCATATTTACTTGTGAACCGATATTTCCGTCAATCCATTCCATTTGTGCGTTTTCAAAACATTTAGCTCTTTTAGTAACTAAATTTACAATATTATTTGACCAGTTTTGTACTGTTGAATAACGGCATTTGCCACCTTTTAATATAACAATTTCCACAACAGCAGCATGTAAAGATTCTTTAGAATATGTAGGTGCAGTACAACCTTCAACATAATGAACATCTGCTCCCTCATCAACAATAATTAAAGTACGTTCAAATTGACCACTTTTCTCATTATTAATTCTAAAATAAGATTGTAATGGCTTATCTAGTTTAACTCCTTTAGGAATATAAATAAACGAACCACCTGACCAAACTGCTCCATTTAATGCAGAAAACTTATTGTCTCCATAAGGGACAACCGTATTAAAGAATTTCTTAAATAATTCAGGACATGTTTTTAAAGCTGTATCGGTATCTAAAAATATTACACCTTTATCTTCAACTTCTTTTAGCATATTGTGATATACAGCTTCACTCTCGTATTGAGTTGAAACACCAGCTAAATATTTTTGTTCAGCTTCAGGAATACCTAATTTATCAAATGTATTTCTGATTGTTTCAGGTACTTCATCCCATGATTTTTCGACTTTTTCACTTGGTCTAATAAAATAAGTATAACTATTAAAATCTAGTGAACTTAAATCTGGGCCAAAAGAAGGTAAAGGTAATTCATTAAAAGCTTTTAAAGATTTTAGACGAAATTCTAACATCCATTCAGGTTCGTTTTTAAGTTTAGAAATCTCACGAACAACTTCTTCATTTAAACCTTTCCCAGTATTTAAAATAGAAACATCTTCATTTTTAAAACCGTACTTATAATCTTCTGAAGGTAATTTTTCATTATTTGCCATATTTATTGTTCACCTTCAATCTCTTTCAAAATACTATCAAAACCACGCCAACCAATGGTAGCACATTTGATTCGAGAAGCTTGCTTTGAAGTGTTTTTAAAAACAATTGCATCTTCTAAACAATCTTCATCAAAATCTTTTTCATTTATCATATTAATATAATTTTGATATATTTCTTTAGCTTCATCTAAAGTTTTTCCAACTAATAGTTCAGTCATTATTGAAGTTGAAGCTGTAGAAATTGTACAAGCAACACCATCAAAAGCAATATCTTTTAAGATACCGTCTTCATATAACACAAAAACATAAATATCATCAATGCATGACGCAGAATCCATATGTATCTTCTTGTAACGAGGATCATCGACTGTTCTTTTATTTCGAGGATTCTCATAGTGATCCATAATAATTTGTCTCATCATTAAAGGGCTAAGCGAAATAGGCATCTAAAAAGTCCCCTCCTGTCTTACATGCTTCTACTAAAGCATCAATTTCTTCTTTAGTTGTATATAAATATAAACTTGCTCTTAAAGTAGCATGTGTATTTAAAAAATCCATTAATATTTTTGCACAATGTTGACCAGAACGAACACATATTCCTTTTGAATTTAAATATGTGGCAGCGTCTTGAGCAAAAACACCTTTGATATTAAAAGTAATTATACCTGAATCTGCCTTTTTATTATAAATAATAACATTATCCAATTTTTCTAATTTTTCTAAAGCATATTGATGTAATTCCATTTCATATTTATGGATATTATCCATACCGACTTCATTTAAAAACTCAATAGCTTTTTTTAAACCTAAAACTCCTTCAATATTTTGAGTTCCGGCTTCAAATTTATATGGTGGGAGTAATAAGCTAATATTTCCACACATATCAAAACGAGCATTCATTCCTCCTCCAGACATAAGTGGGTCCATTTTTTCTAGCAAGGAATACTTTCCATAAAGAACCCCAATTCCAGTTGGACCACACATTTTATGCCCTGAAAAAGCTAAAAAATCACAATCTAAATCTTTAACATCTGTCTTTAAATGCGGAACACTTTGAGCGCCATCTACTACAACAACAATTCCTTTTTCATGTGCTATTTTACAAATTTCTTTAATAGGAACAACGTAACCTAAAACATTAGTAACATGAGCAATAGAAATAACTTTTGTTTTTTCTGTAATACTTTTTTTAACATTTTCAACAGTTAATCTACCTTCTTCATCAAGTGGAATATAACCTATTGAACAACCTATCATTTCAGAAATCTTAAACCAAGGTAATACATTTGAAGCATGTTCAGCTTGTGTTAATAAAACTTCATCACTACTTGTCAAAAATTTTGTTCCATATCCAAAAGCAACTAAATTTAATGAATTAGTTGTACCAGATGTAAAGACGACCTCAGTCTTGTCACAGTTAATAAAATCAGCAACAGTTTGACGAGCTTCATCATACATAACATCAACTTTATGAGCTAAATCATAATCCCCACGATGAGCATTAACACAATACTCGTTATAGTATTCTGAAATAGCATCCAAAACAACATAAGGTTTGAATGTTGTTGCGGCGTTATCTAAGTAAACAAGGTCATGATTTTGCATTTTTTTATTGCTAGAAAACATTCCAAATTGTTCTCTTACTTTTTTTACATCATACATATATTACACCCTCCTTTGAATGACTTTTTCAATCGAGGAAGCAATTTCTTCTTCATCAAAATATTTAATAATAGGATTCAAATATCCTAATGTAATTAGTCTTTTTGCATCATCTTTTGTAATACCACGAGAGCATAAATAAAATAAGTGTTCTTCGTTAACTTGGCCTACAGTTGCGGCATGACTAGCTTCAACATCGTTTTCATCAATTTTTAAAATAGGGCAAGCTTTTGCATTACAATTTTTATCAAAAACCATAATTTTTGCTGTTTGATGAGCTTTAGCTCTTTTTGCACCATTTCTAATATATCCAACACCGGAAAAAGTTAAGGTTGCTTCATTTTCACAAACACCATAATTATCCATTATTGCTTCAGTATTTAAAGCATTGTGATTAAAAGATATCTCAAATTCTTTCTTATCTTCTGAAGTTGATAAACTAGCGAGGTGCCAAAAAACAGAACTATAATTACCATCTAAATCAAAACTAAATGAACACTTCTTTGTACCATTATCAAAATCAGCATAAGCTGCTTCGCAAGAACTATTTTCATTTAATGAGAGATGATATTTTGTAGAACAAGCATCATCTAATGAGCATATAGTCAATTTTAATTTACTATTTTTACCGATGAAATAATTGACATTATTACATCTATTTTGACCTAATTCCAGGACATCAATTTTACTATCGTCTTTAATAAAAATATCAACATTACAATTCATAAAATTTTCCCACTTAATAACATAGTTATTAGTGTCACTTAAATGGAGTTGAATATTCTCTACTAAAGAATCTTTTTCCAACTCTATTCTATTCATGTTTTAATACTTCCTTTGTCGCACAACTTCCAATTGAAATTGTATTCATTTCTTGTGTATCTTTTTCAATCTTAATGCCAAGTTCAGTTCTAATCCATTCGTAACCTGTTGTATCAATCTTTTTAATAATTTCAGGTCCACCTTCGACAACAATTTTACCATTAATCATAACTGCTGCACGTGTTGGATGAATTAAATCATATAAACGTGCATAGTGTGAAACAACTAAAAATCCCATATTAGTTTCTTTTTTAATTTTATTAATAGCATCAGAAACAATTGAAATGGCATCAACATCAAGACCTGAGTCAATTTCATCTAACATAGAAATAGATGGATTTAATAACATCATTTGGAAAATTTCATTACGCTTTTTTTCGCCACCTGAAAAACCTTCGTTTAATGATCTATTAACCATATCCATTGAAAATTTTACTTCTGTAGATGCAGTTTCTAAAGCTTTATAAAATTGGAATAAAGAAAGAGGTTTTTCTCTTCTTGCATTCATAGCAGCTTTTAAAAAATCAGAATTTATAACGCCTGGTACTTCACTAGGATATTGCATTGCCAAAAAAAGACCAGCACGAGAACGTTCATCAACTGTCATTGAAAGTACATCTTGACCATCTAATAAAATTTGTCCTTCTGTAACTTCATATTTAGGATGTCCCATGATAACAGATAACAAAGTAGATTTACCATGACCATTAGGACCAAGTAGAGCTAATGTCTCGTTTTCTTTAATAGTTAAATTAACACCTTTTAATATTTCTTTATCTTCAACTTTTGCGTGTAAATTAATAATTTGCAAAGTAGCCATTTAAATCACTCCAGTTCTTTGTTATTTTACACTACAATAGGAAATACTACAAATAAAACGATAAATTTTTTATTAAAAAATAAAAAAAGAAGTTCACTATTGTGAACTCCTAGTAATAATCTTATTTTAGCAACAAGTATTGCAACATCCCACGTTACCACATGGGGTGCATCCTATACCAACAATAACAAGTAAAATAAATAAGACCAAAACAACTGCAAAATAGTTATTTCCCATAATTGACCCTCCTACTAAAACCAGTTATTTCCGCAGCCACAGCCTCCACATGGATTACAGCATGTGTTACCACAGCCACCTCCACAACAGCCACAACCGATAATTGCAATTAAAATGAATAATACAAGAATAAAGCACCAACCGCCGTTTCCACAGTTATTCATAAGTTCCTCCTTGACACGATATAATATGTAGACATCATTAAATTTTTACTAAATCCCAAAATTTAAATCAAAGTAGCCCAAATTTTGCCAACTTTTTCCTACGCACGCGCATATGTGATAAATAATTATTACTTTTACTTGTATTTGTTTAATAAATTGAGTAAAATATTTTTGCTATATTTTTATATAAGGGAGGAAAACTGTTTATGAAAAATAAACTTATATCCCTTGGTCTTGTAGCTGGTTTCTCAATCGTTGCATTATCTTCATGTAACGATTATCTAAAAAAAGGCGAAGATCAAGTGATTCTCACTATTGGAGATAAAAAAATTACAGCAGATGAACTTTTATCAGAATTTAAAGATTCTAATTCCACTAGTGTAGCAGCTTTCTATAATGCTATTAGCGAAGTATTAATTAGAAATGCAACAAAAACGTATGCTGCTTCTTCTGAATTACAAACACAAGTTGATACAGAAATTGAGAGATTTAAAGAAAAAGCACATGACAGTGCAAAATCAAACGGCACATCTTATAAAGAAGAATTAAACAATGCATTAGCTTCTGAAGGTGTAGAAGATTTAGATGAATATAGAGAACACTATGTTTTCACTAAATTACAAGAACACTTAACAGATCAATATTATGAAGATCAAATTAAAAATGCATTGTCATTAAGTGATGATGCAGAAAATCCATATGGATTATTAGGCTCATATATTAATCAAGTTATTCCTTATCACGTACGTCATATCTTAGTTAACGTAAGTGCATCAGGTTCTTCAATTTATGATCCAGAAATTTCTGAAACTGAAGCAGTTAACTTATCTACTGTTATTAGACGTATCGCTAACGTTAATAAAGATGGTACAGAAAAAACAACTAAAGAAACATTTGGTCAAGTTGCTTATGATGCATCTGATGACGATACAAGTGCAAAGCAATATGGTGATTTAGGAATTATGTCTACTAAAACATCATTTGTTAATGAATTCAAACTAGGTATTTACGCATATGAATCATTATATGCTAATACAAGTGCAACACGCGTTTCTTCATTCTTAGACGAAGATAATACTTATAGCATTCCTGCTGATGCTAAGTCTTACATTACAACAAGAAGTGAAGTAATTAAAAACGAATCAAATGTTGATGTTACAAGAAGAACAAATGGTATTGGTTATATTCCATTTGAATATACTCAAAAACTTGAAGAAGTCAGTAGTTTAACAACAGATAGCAATGGTAAATTAGTTAATGATGGTGATGCTACTTATTACCCACGTAATATTTACTTCACAAATTTCTTTAATGATCATGGTATTAACGTTATCACAAATTCTACTGAAGTCGGTAACTTCAAGAAAATTCCTGGTCTATTCAATGATCAACCAGTATTATGCGCTGATGGTGATACAAATAAAGTTGTCTTAGTAACACGTGCAGGTTCAAGTTATCAAGGCGTTCACTTCATGGTAATTGAAAAATCTGGTATCAGTGATACTTTAGAAAATCAAGTTAAATACTATGACAATAGAACAGCTGCTCAATTAAGAAAAGATGGAGATGAATCTTTAATTGGTACAACATTTGTAACATACTTAACATCTAGTACTTCTGAAACTCAAAAATCTCGTGCTGAATCAATTGAGACAGAAGTAAAGGGATTCGACAGCATGTTAGATGCAAGAATTTTTGAACATTATCTAGGTTACTCAGATCCTGAAAATGGTATTGAAGCAGTAACAATTGCAGATGAAGGATTAAAAAATTCTATTGAAGAATATATCGAAACAACTCGTGCTAAATATGATATGTCCGCTGTTTCAAGTAATGAAGATGCTTGGGAATCATATTTAGATACATTATCAGTACAAGATGAATATGCTTCACGTAAGGTATCATTAATTTGTGCTGGTAAATTCTCAAGTGGATATACTGAAGGAGATGGCTGCTATGTTAAAAAATAATAAACTTAAATTATTTGGAATTGCTTTTGCAGCAATGGCATTAGTCGGTTGTACATACACAGTCACACCTCAAGGCTATAACGACAAATTAGTTAATAGCAATGATGATATTATTAATAACTCAGTAAGTACAGTTTACGACTCACTAGTTGATGATGGCGTTGTTAATTCAGTTGTTTTTGACAAAGTCATGCAAGAAATTGCTCAACAAAAGCTTCCTGAATACTATGATCAAGAAAAAGGATTCTTCGATAGTAAAGAAGAATTTGAAAAAGAAGTTGACAAATTAGTTGATGAAAAATTCTATGAAATGATTTCAGGTGGTTCATATCAAGTCGATAATAAATTTGATGAAAGATTATTATTCAACGACTTAAAACAACAATTATATAAAGTTGTTGAAAATGAAACTAAAGGATTCAATACTGAAACAGTATTTACTCCTGAAACTAAGAGTTATGCATTAGAAGAATTAGATGCTAATGATAGAAACCACTTAGGTGGAGATGGAACTTACGTTGAAGGTGATATCCTTTACGGAGATTATTCAGACTATAAAGAAAGAAAACTAAAGAAAGAAGTTGAATTAGAATTACTATATACTAAATATTTAGAGGATAATTCTTATGCAAACATCGGAAGATCTTATGCACGTAAAGTAAGTTACATTGCAATTGAAAAAGATTCAGCTCATCCAGATGCAGCAAAAAATACTATTGATGCATTCTTAACTGAATTTGTAGCAAATGGTGTATCTGATTTAAATATCCTTTCAAAATTATGGAAAGGTGTTGATTATTCAAATGAAACAGGTGAATTATCAGCAGAACTTCAAAATGTTATTTCAACATATAATTTAAGAACATTAGCTGATAATATCGAAGATGATTTCTTAAAGATTATGGATTATGATCCAATGACAGATACATATACTCCAAAATCAAAAGAATTGACTGATTCTTCATTAGAAAGTTCATTCACAAGTTCTTATACACAACCTGCTATTAAAGGTAAAGAACAAAAAGATATCGAATTAGCTAAAAAAGAATTAGTAACTGATGGTTGGTATATTAAAAACGGTGGTTTAACAAGTTTACCAACTTCAATTCGCTCACGTTTATTCGATATTAGAACTGCTTCTGATTTCCATACTATCGCTGAAAATGAAGATGGTAAAAAGAATGAAGGAACATATAATTTCTTACAATATCACTATGGTACAACATTCCTTGTTCCACAAATTTCAGAAACAGGAAGTTCAAACGACTTATCAAATGTTGTATTCTATGATCGTGATTCTTCAACTTACTACATTATTATTGTTGAAGATGCATTAAATTCTAGTGTCTTAAACTTATCTCAAGCTGCAAATAAAGAAGAAGAAAAAGCTATTAGAAAGAATGCTCACGAAGTTGCAAAAATGTTAGGAACTAAAGATTCCAATAAAACAGAAGCAACTATCTATTATCTAAAAAATGCAGGTATCATCTTCCATGATGAAGATGTCTATAATTACTTCAATAGTAATTACGGCGATGCATTCGACGATGAAGACTAACTTTTAAAACAAAAGAGAGACAAATGTCTCTCTTTTATTATATAATAGATAATAGAGGTGAAAAACTATGGGTGATTGTCTATTTTGTAAAATTGCTAATGGTGAAATCCCATGCCAAAAAGTCTACGAAGATGATGATGTACTCGCATTCTTGGATATTTCTCAAACAACTGTTGGGCACACATTAGTTATTCCTAAAAAACATTACGATAATTTCCTTGCTACACCAAAGGAAGTAATGCACAAATGTATGGATGTAGCTCAAACAATTGGTCAAGTATTAATTAGAGAACTTCACGCAAAAGGGATAAACATTTTATCTAATTGTTATAAAGAAGCAGGTCAGACAATTATGCATTTCCATATTCACGTAATTCCTCGTTATTTTGAAGGCGATGGATTTAGACTTGAAATGCATGAAAATAGTGAACTTCCTACACTAAATCTTCCTGCTATTGCATCGACAATTAAAAAAGGCATTTAAAAAAAATAGAAGTGGCAACACTTCTATTTTTTTGGTTTATAGAAAGATCTATCATCTAAAGGGAATAAGCGAGGTGTAAATTCACCCTCTTTTACTTGTGCTAATGCTTTATCAATAATATTCATTTTTGCATCCATATCATCAATCATATTTAATAATAATGCTTCACGAGTTAAAGGTAAAACTGGTGAACCAAATTCATACTTACCATGATGTGATAAAATCATATGCTCTAATAATAAACCTGTCTCATCTACTGAAGAATCAATTTGTAATTTTTTACATGTCTCACGTATCATTGATTGCATAATAGATATATGACCAATCAAACGTCCTTCAAGAGTATATTTAGGAATAATTGGTCCAGATAGTTCAATTGTTTTTCCTATATCATGCAAAATAACTCCTGTTAATAACATATCACGATCTACATTTGGATATTGGCTACAAATCAAATCAGCCATATTAGCCATAGAAATTGTATGATGTAATAATCCATTTGCATATTCATGGTGGTTTCTTACTGCAGCAGGATATTTAATAAAATCTTGATATACATCATTTAAAATAGATTTTAAAATTGCTTTACAAGTAGGATTAATAATTGATTCATAATATTTTTTTAGACTTCTCTCTAAGCTATCTTGAGGAATTGGTGCACTTGGAATATATTGACTTACATCAATACCTTCTTGACTTACTTTTTCTCCTGTAAGTACTTTAATTTGTAAGGAATTACGATATAAAAGAACTTCCCCTTCAATATTAACAATATTACCTATTTGAAAGATTTCAGCATCTGCATCTGTAGCTTCCCATTTTTTTCCTTCTATTACACCTGTCTTATCTTGGAATGTAATAGATAAATATTGCATACCTGTATTACTAGTGCCTTTAACACAATTAATAACTAAATATGAATCTTCTAAATGATCATGTTCTTTAAATTCATTAATAAATTTCATAGCTAACCTCCCTCGATATATATTATAAGTTATCTTTTCATTCAAATAAAGCAATATTAATTATTTCGTTAATTATTAGTTTCAAGATATTCATTAATTAAATCTTCATCAAAACCATTTTGTAATAAATATATGTAAAGTTTTTTTGACTCAAATTTTTTGTAATTTTTTTTGCTTTTATAATTTCTAATTGAATAATACATTTTTTTCTTTTCTTCAGCATCATCAAATAGGAAATTATTAATTAATGAATAAGAAATACCAGCATTATATAACTTATTAATAATATGACATTTGCCATGATTTTTATTATTTTCAATATCAATAACATGTTTACAATACTCAATGTCATTTAATAAATTTATATCTTGCAATTTTTTAATAATTTCAGAAATCTGTTTATAAGAAACTTTCCTATTTTCTAATTTCTTTTTCATTTGATATGTTGATACTATATGATTAGATAAATAATCTTTACACCATTGCAAAGATGTATCATATGAACTTTGGTTCTTTAACTTATAATAAAGTTTTCGATCAATTTCTTTTCCTATATACAAAAAATGTTCAGTATAAAGATCGTAACTCAATTTTAAACTTTCCTGCTTATTTTGAAACTTTACAATTACTTCTTTCTTTTTAACAATAATTGACGATATTTCCATATCTCTTCCTCCAAAAATAAAATATCTTAAATTCAATACAATAAAGTCTCAAAAAAGTATCAATTTCTTAAAATTTATCAAAAAAATTTATTATTATATCAATATTTTTTTGCAAATGCTAAAAAAATTGTTTGATTATCAAAATTTGATAATGTTAAGGTTCATAATCGTATATGCATTAAGTTGTTATTAAAGGAGGAAAACAATTATGCGACTTAAAGAAATAAGAGTAGAAAGAGCAATGACACAAAAAGAAGTAGCAGATTATATCGGTGTTACTTGTCAAACATTAAGCAACTGGGAACGTAATATAACGGAACCGGATATAACCACACTACTCAATTTAGCAAATCTATATAGAGTTACATTAGATTATTTACTTGGAAGAGAATATCCTGAGAACTTAATTTCTATTGATGAATTTAAAAAAATAGAAACAAGTACATTTATAGAAGCTATTAAATCTATATTAGTAAAATAACTCCGAATTTCGGAGTTATTTTTTATATTTATGAGATACAGCAATAGCAAATGCTCCACCACCAATGTGGCAAGCAACACTTAATGATAAAGGATGAATAATTAATTCAAATCCTGGAAAAGTTGCTTTAACATCTTCAATATATCTTTCTAAAAATTCTTCATTCCCTGGTGTGTAAGCTATTGCAAGTTGATATTCATCAGGTGTAGCATGGAAACGATTTTCTAAATCTAATTTCATTTGGTCAAGCATAACTAATTTAGCCTTTTTTAAACCAATTACTTTTGCAAAAGCATCTAACTTTTCCCCTTGTATTTGGAGAACTGGTTTAATTTTTAATAATTCGCCTAATGCAGCGCCTGCTGGAGTAACTCTTCCACCACGTTTTAAATATTTCAAAGTATCAACGCAAATGTAAATTGATGAATTGAATTTATCATTTTCAAGATACTCTTTGATTTCAAAAGCATCTTTGCCTTCTTTTACTAATTCTAAAGCATCTAAAACTGATTGGTATTGTGTAACTGAAATTCTTTGATTATTGACAACTGCCACACGTCCTTCAAAATCTTGAGCTAGCATTATTGCTGTTTCACAAGATGCTGATAATCCACTACTCATAGGAATATGAACAATTTGATCAAAATCTTTTAAAACCTTTTTCCATAAATCTAAGACACTTCCAACAGCTGGTTGTGATGTTGAAATACTAACATCATTTTGTAATAGTTCATAAAATTTTTCTTGAGATAAATCAATCTCTTCAAAATACTCTTTGCCTTCAATGTTAAATGGCATAGGAAGAACAAATAGATTTTCAATTTTTGAACTTGCAGCAATAGTAAACCCGCTATTGCTATCTGTAATAATTGCAATCTTTTTCATATAAAAATCCCCTTGTTCCATATATTACCATTTTTTTTACGACTTGTAAATATAGAAGTGTCCCCAAATGTTTGAATATAAAAAGGCAGATCGTTCTGCCTTAATTTATATTTGTTTAGTAATTTTTCCTTTAATCAAATCGTTTATTAATCCTTTAGCAGAATCTGGTCGTTCTAGCATTCTTAAGATATAAACTTTAGAATCGCCTTTAATATGTAGTTCTACTTTATTAGGTTCTATACCTTTTAATGGTGCATGTAATGTCTTTGCAGAAACAAAGTCAATTTGATCTCTAGTGAATTTATAATTGACGCCTTTTACTTTTAAAGATACATAACCATTTTCTCCACGATAAACTATCATTTTTTCTTTTGAAGAAGCAATAAATGCAAAAATATACCACATACAATAAACAAAATAATAAAAACTAAAGCCCATTGCTATAACACAAATTGCAAACCCAACCAGTGTCCATGCCCACTCTAATGGTAAAGTAAACATAATCATAATTAATGTAAAAAATACTGTAATTACAAGGAAAATAACTGCCATCATAATGGCGTTTTTTAAAGAAGGATAATCTTTATCTAATTCAACATTCATACTACTCCTCTATTGATCGCGTAGCAATAATATTAACTCCAGTACCTAGAACATTTTCAATAATAACATCATGAATATGAACTGGAACTTTAAGTGAAATATTGTCTAGTTCTTTTACTACACTTTCTATTAATTCTTTTGGTAACTCTTCAGAACTTATTACAGGTAACCTATTATAAATCTTACTATTAATACGAACTGTTGAAGTTAACATTCTCTTAGGACATGTTAATTCATTTCGAACATATTGTTCTCCTCTTATACAAGTATTACCGGTAATTTTTGAATCATTATCAACATGTATTCTACATCCTTTTGGGCATACAATGCAAATAAAATCTTTTTCCATTATTGTACCTCCACTGTTAACTCACCATCAGCAAGTAATGCTTTATCAATTAAAAGACTTTCCATTTCCGAAGGAATTAGGTGAGGCTTTTTAATTTCTCTAATAGTTTCACCATTGAGTTTAACTACTAATTTAACATTTTCCATTGGTTTTGTAACTCTAAAGTTTAATTCAACTTTATCTCCTAGTATTTGATTTGCTCTAATAATACCAGGAACAACATAACCTATACCATTCAAATTTTTGACAACTATATTTGCATCGCAAGGTTCTAATTCACCTTTAATAAAATACGATGCAGATTTACCTGCTTTTCTACCTTCTTTAGTAACAAAATCAACTAAATCATGAACATGCAAACAGTTTCCACATGAAAAGATTCCAGGAATTGATGTTTGTAAATTTTGATCAACAACAGCACCTTTAGTACGTGGATTAGTATTCGCTCCAATATTTGATAACAATGCATTAAAAGGAATTAATCCAACTGAAAGTAACAATGTATCACAATCAAAATGAATTTCAGTTCCAGGAATAGGATTTAATTTTTCATCAACTTTAGCAATATCAATTCCCTCCAAATTATTATTACCATATATATTAGTTACAGTATGGGATAAATAAAGTGGTATATTAAAATCGTTTAGACATTGAACAATATTACGATTTAATCCATTTGAATATGGCATTAACTCTGCTACACCTAAAACTTTAGCACCTTCTAAAGTCATACGGCGTGCCATAATCAAACCAATGTCTCCTGAGCCTAAAATGAATACACGTTTACCGACTAAATAACCATCTATATTTAAATAACGTTGAGCTAACCCTGCAGTATAAACTCCTTTTGGTCTAGTTCCAGGAATATTAATAGCACCACGTGTACGTTCAATACATCCACATGACATAATAATACTCTTTGCCTTAACCTCAACAAATCCATCTTCATCATTAGAGTAAGTAACAATTTTATCTCCAGAAATAGACATTACTAAACTATTCAATTTGTATTCAATATTTCGTTCTTTAAATTGTTTAATAAATCTTTCAGCATATTCCGGACCAGCAAGTTGCTCTTTAAATTCTTGCAATCCAAATCCATTGTGAATACATTGATTCAAGATTCCGCCTAAGTCATTATCTTTTTCTAAAACTAAAATGTCTTTAATTCCATTGTCGTAAGCCTCAATAGCAGCAGCCAAACCAGCAGAACCACCACCTACAATAACAAGATCCTTATTAATCATGGAAATCACCAACCTTTGTTTCGTACTTTAAGATATTTGAATCATTTTCACTATATAAAATATCAGATTCTTTTTTATTAAGTTCACGTGCTAAAATTTTTATAACTGAAGCTTCGCACATTGCACCTTGGCATTTACCAAACCCAGGTCTACAGCGTTTCTTAACTCCTTTTACTGTTGTAGCTCCACAATTACGATGTATGCAGTCAACAATTTCACCTTCAGAAATTTTTTCACATCTACAAACAATATGACCAAATTGAGGCTTTTCTTTAATTAATTTATTTTTTTCTTCTAAAGACATATTCTTCAATCTATAAACTTTTCTTCTTAATGGATTAAAGTTTTCATTTATAGGTAAAGATAAACAATCTTTTAATAGTTCTACAACTTTTAATGCAATAGCAGGGCAAGATGCTAAACCCGGAGATTGAATACCAGCAACATTTATTAAATTCTTACTGACTTTAGAATGTTCAATTATAAAGTCTCCTGTGCTACTAACTGCTCTCAATCCAGAATACTGTCTAATTAAATTAGCATAAGGAATGTTTTCAATAATTCGAGATGCTTGACTTCTTACACTATCAAGGATCTCTTTAGTAGTTGATATATCATTTTTATCATCTACAAAATCACTAGATGGTCCAATAAGATAATTTCCAGATGTTGTTGGTGTAACCAATACACCTTTTCCTTTATCACTTGGGACCATAAATAATGTATGTTTTACAAAGTTTAAATCAAAGTGATCTAAAACAAAATATTGTCCTTTTCTTGGAGTGATAGTAAATGATTCCTTATCGACAAATGCATTAATATCATCAGCAAAAAGACCAGCTGCGTTAATTAAAACTTTACATTCATATTCTTTACTGTTTTTACAAAATACTGTTACTGAATTTTCATTAATTCTAATATTGTGTACTTCATGGTTCAACAATAATTCAACACCATTGTCCATTGCATTTTCCATTAAAGCTACTGTTAGTTCAAAAGGATTAACAATTCCACAAGTTGGTGCATACAGAGCACCTTTAATATCTTTATTTAATTGTGGCTCTAATTTTAAAACTTCTTCATTCGAAAGAATTTTTGTTTCAACTTTATTTTCTTTAGCTCTTTTTTCTAACGAATATAAAGTATTCATCTCTTCCTCAGTAGTTGCAATTGTTAAAGAACCATTTTGAATGAAAGGAACATCCAGTTCTTCACACATTTTTGGATACATTGAATTTCCTAAAACATTCATTTGTGATTTTAAAGAATTAGGGACAGGATCATAACCCGAGTGTACAATTGCACTATTAGCAGCGGAAGTTTCATTACAAACATCATTATTTTTTTCTAATAGAACAGTTTTTAATTTATATTTAGATAATTCACGTGCTATAGCACAACCTATAACACCACCACCAACGATTATTACATCATATTCCATATTATTTAGTCTCCCTTTTAAATACTCTAGTTGCTTCAACTGCTTTTTTCCAACCATTATATCTTCTATCTATATCTTCTTTACTAAATTGTGGCTCAAAAACATCTTGATATTGTTTTAAAGCAACAATTTCATCTAAATTATTCCAGAAGCCAACTTTCAAGCCAGCTAAATAAGCTGCACCTAAGGCTGTAGTTTCAAGTGTTTTTGGTAACTTAATTTCTATTCCTAAAATATTTGCTTGGAATTGCATTAAGAAGTGATTTGAAGTAACCCCCCCATCAACACATAATGAATGCAGTTCAGTATTACTTGCTTCCATCATAGCTTCTAATAAATCTTTTGCTTGATAAGCAATTGATTCAAGGGTAGCTCTAATAACATGGTCTTTTGTTGTTCCTCTTGTAATACCAAACATTGCACCACGTGCTTCATTATCCCAATATGGAGTTCCTAAACCAACGAATGCAGGGATAACATAAACACCATCACATGAATCAACACGCATTGCATATTTTTCACTATCTTTAGGTTTAGTTAAAAACTTCATACCATCTTTCAACCATTGAACAGCAGCACCTGCAATAAAAACAGAACCTTCTAAAGCATAAGTAACTTTTCCATTTAATTTCCATCCAATAGTAGTTAATAAACCATGTTCATCAAAGACAGGCTTTTCTCCGATATTCATTAACATAAAGCACCCTGTGCCATAAGTATTTTTACATTTTCCTTTTTGATAACAACATTGACCGAATAATGAAGCTTGTTGGTCACCTGCAACACCAGCAATTGGAATTCTTTTTCCATCTGTAAATGGGAGAAGTTGATCTGCATATCCAAAATCATCACTACATTCTTTAACAGTAGGTAACATACATTTAGGTATATTAAATAATTCTAATAATTCATCATCCCACGACATCGTATTTATATTAAATAATAATGTTCTAGAAGCATTAGTAATATCTGTAACATGAGAAGAACCTTTGGTTAAATTCCAAATTAACCATGTCTCGATGGTACCAAATAATAGTTCTCCCTTTTCAGCTCTTTGTTGAGAACCTTCAACATGATCTAAAATCCAACGAATTTTTGAAGCTGAAAAATAAGGATTAATATTTAATCCCGTTTTACCTTTGATAAATTCACTTTTACCTTTAGCAATTAATTCATCACAAATCTCTTGAGATTGTTTTGATTGCCATACAACAGCATTATGAATTGGTTTTCCAGTTTTCTTATCCCAAATAATAGTCGTTTCTCGTTGATTTGTAATACCAATAGCATCTACTTGTGTAAATGAAATGTTGTATTTTAATACAACTTCAACAGCAACTTCACGTGTTATATTCCAAATTTCAATTGGATCATGTTCAACCCAACCAGGTTGAGGATAAATTTGTTCCAAATCTTTTTGCACTTGGCAAACGTTATTTCCATTATGATCAAATAAAATAGCTCTAGAACTAGTAGTTCCTTGGTCAATAGATAATATATACTTTTCCATACTTTTCTCCTATCAATATTATAACATTGTAAGCGCTTATATTCTATAAAGAATATACTACTTATAATAAGTTCTGTTTAATTTAACAATTGAAATAATTCCGTTTTCAACTTGATAGCAATCATTATCACCTTTTGGTATATTTTTATCGATTTCTCTTTCAAATAAATAATAATTCTTTTTGTGAGTTAATACTGGTTTATCATTACGATAATATAAACTTCCAAAACGAATATCTTTTACCTTACTACCTTTTGGGAAATTTACATTATATAAATATTCAATAGAGCTTTCTTGTTTCAACAAAAATTTCATAACTTTATCAAAATATTTATCAACAATACCAAAATTACCATCACAGGAAAATGCTATAGCAGGAGTACGATAACGTAATGCCTCTAGGCAAACACCAATCGTACCTGAATAAATGGTATCGTATGAAATATTTAAACCATTGTTACAACCAGAAATTACTAAATCAAATTTAATGTTTAGTGCATTTAAACCTAATGCACAAGCATCAGCAGGTGTTCCTTCGACACTATAAATATTATCACTATGTTTATTTAATTTAAGTTTTTTTCCAATGGAAATTGAACAAGATTTTCCTGACATATGAGTGGATGGCGCACAAATATAAACATTTCCATATTTTTCTAATTTTTTATATAGTAATTGTATGCCTTCTGAATTATATCCATCATCATTACACAATAGAATATTAAACTTCTTTCTCATTAATTAACTAAGACCCTTTCTAAAATTTTATTTAGTTCTTTACTATTAAAAATTACAGGAACAGGATAAAGTGGATTTCCTTCTTTACAAGCTCGTTTAGAAATTGTATTAAAATCTTCCTTTTTCAATTCCTTAACATAAGTAGGAATACCTAAAAATTGATTCATCTTTTTAATTTCTTCAATTATGTCAAGATCTGGTTTCCCAATATCCATTGCTAATTTCTTTAATCTTTTATATCCTTTTTTACCATATGATTCTAAGACAAATGGTAATAATATCGCATTTGCTTCACCATGTTGGACATTATATAAGCCACCTAATTGATGAGCTAATGCATGAACATATCCTACATATCCTCTTGTAAATGCTGCACCTGCTAAAAAAGCTGCCATTTGCATATTCTCCCTAGCTTGAATATTAGTGCCGTCTTCATATGCATCTTTTAAATTAGCAAAAATTAATTTAACTGCCTCAATTGAATCTTTTCTAGTTTGCTTTGTATTGCTCCCACCAATATAACACTCAATAGCATGAGTCAATGCATCCATACCCGTAATTGCTGTTAAATATTTAGGTAATGAAACAGTAAGAGTTGGTTCTAAAACGGCAACACCCGGTACTAATTTAGTATCATTAATAGGAAATTTTTCGTGTGTTACACTGTCGCTAATAACAGCAGCTACAGTAGCTTCACTTCCACTACCAGCTGTTGTAGGAATAGCATATAAAGGAACTAATTTATGAGTTACCTTAAAAACACCTTTCATTTTCTTGAGTGACTTCTTAGGATTTGCTACACGTGCAGCAGTTCCTTTTCCTAAATCTAATAAAGATCCTCCACCAATTGCAATTATACAATCACATTTATTTTCTTTGTAAACAGTTACCATTTCTTCAACTGCATCAATTGTTGGATTTATTAAATCCTTAATTTCATAATGATTTTCAATCTTATTTAGAAAACTTTGTATTTTTTCGTTTTTATATAAAAAAGAAGGTAATAATATTAACGGTTTATGTAATGATTTTTCCTTTAAATTTTTATTTAATAAATCAAAAGCATTTTCACCTTTAATGACTTCAGGTTTTGGCCACTTAATAACAGACATACCTATTCTTAAAACACCTTGAAATGTACGACAATAAATTTTAGAAACAATATTCATAAATTTCCTCCTATTTTCATTATTATCATAACATAATATTAAATAAAAAAGTTAAATTGTTCTTTACAATTATTTCCTTATATGATAAATTATTAAATGTTCAATAGAACAAGATTGATAGAGGCGCAATTTTAAATAGTAATTAATGGAGGAGACATCCAATGAAGTTAATGAAAGGTGAAGTTGCCGAAACGAGTTATTGGTAAATAACTTAGTTGGGATATAAGAGAACATCTTATATACTCCTACATATATTTTGTAGAGGAGCTATTAATGTATCAAAATATTTCACTTGAATTATTAAGATTGCATTAATAGAATGCAATCTTTTATTTTTTCAAGGAGGATATAAAAAATGAAAAAAACAAATCTATTATTAGCTGCTATTTGTGCAGCAACTGCAATCGGATTTTCTACTTCATGTAGTAATCAAAATGACAATGTTTTAATTGTCGGTATGGAATGTAACTATAGTCCATTTAACTGGACAGCTGTTAGTGAAGATGAATACACTCTTCCAATTAGTAACGCAAAAGGACAATTTGCTGATGGCTACGATGTTCAAATTGCTAGATACCTAGGCGAACAACTTGATATGGAAGTTCAAATTATGAAATTTGAATGGGATAGCTTAACAACTGCTGTTAATACAAATATGATTAATTGCATTATCGCCGGTATGTCATATACAGAAGAACGTGACTTAGTTCTTGATTTTACAAGAAATTATTATTTATCAGAAATGACAATGATTGTTAGAAAAAGCGATTCGTTAGCAAGTGCTACATCAATTCAAGATTTTTCTGGTAAAAAAGTAGGTTCTCAATTAGGAACATTAACTGATACAATTATTGACCAAATTAATGGCGTTATACATAGTGACCCATATAATTCATTTGGCACAGCTGCTACTGCTGTATCATCAGGTCAAATCGATGCAATGACTGCAGAATATCCTGTTGCTGTTGCTATTTGTAATGCTGATCCTTCTCTTACAATTGTATCTTTTGATGCTGAAAAAGGATTTGCTGGTTTAGATGAAAATGAATTAGGTGTTGCTGTTGCTGTAAAAGAAGGAAACAAAGAATTACAAGGAAAAATTGATAGCGCATTAGCTACTTTATCATTAGAAGATCAAAGAAGTATGATGTCAAGTGCAATTTCAAGAGCTCCTGCTTCAGAGGAATAATTCTATGAACTTCTTTGAACAAATCATCTATTTAATTAAAAATTATTATAAAACTTTTTTAAGTGGTCTTGGTATTACAATTTTATTAGCGGTTGTTGGCACATTTGTCGGTTTAATCTTAGGTATGATTTTAGCCCTTGGAAGAAATTTAAAATCTAATCAACACGATAATATTTGTATTAAAATATTAAAAGTCATCTGTTCAAAATTATGTTTGATTTATATTGAAATATTTCGTGGAACACCTATGATGGTTCAAGCACTTATTATTTTCTTTGGTGGATATGCAATGGGCATTTCATGGGATCCAATAATTTGTGGTTTAGTAATTATTTCTTTAAATACAGCTGCATATATGGCTGAAATTGTTCGTTCAGGAATTAATTCAGTTGATAACGGTCAAATTGAAGCTGCAAGAAGTCTTGGAATGACTCACTTTCAAACAATGCTTCATGTAGTATGGCCTCAAGCCTTAAAAAATGCTATTCCAACAATCGGTAATGAATTAATCGTTAATATTAAAGATTCTTCTGTTTTAAATATAATTACTGTTAGTGAATTATTTATGGCAGGGAAAATAGCAGCAACTACATATATGACTGTTGCAAGTTATACAATTGTTGCTTTAATTTATTTAGCTTTAACATTAATTTCAAGTTTTTTATTAAAATTATTAGAAAAACATATGGATAAAGATACAGTCCACGCAGGAAGAAAACTAAAAATGGAGGTCGTAACTTATGACGACTAAAAAACAACCAATCATAAAAGTTGAGCATTTAGAGAAAAAGTTTAATGACTTAGTAGTTTTAAAAGATATCAGCCTTACCATTAATAGAGGTGAAGTTGTTTGTATTATCGGATCTTCTGGTTCAGGTAAATCAACTTTACTAAGATGTATAAATCTATTTGAAACTCCAACTTCCGGAAATATATTCATTGATAATGTAAACATTATGGAAAAAGGTGTTGAAATAGATAAAATTCGTAGTAAAACTACAATGGTATTTCAACAATTCAATCTATTTAAAAATAAAACAGTATTAGACAATTGTACTCTAGCTCAAATAAAAGTACTAAAAAGGTCTAGAGAAGAAGCAAAACAAATTGCTACTCAAAACTTAAAACTGGTTGGAATGGGAGACCGTTTAGACTACAAGCCACATCAATTATCAGGTGGACAACAACAACGCGTTGCTATTGCAAGAGCTTTATCTATGAATCCTGAGGTAATTTTATTTGATGAACCAACATCTGCTCTAGATCCTGAAATGGTCGACGAGGTACTAAATGTCATCAAAAAATTAGCAAGTACAGGTATTACAATGATTATTGTTACTCACGAAATGAATTTTGCTAAAGAAGTTGCTACTAAGATTGTATTTATGGATGATGGTTACATTGAAGATGAAGGAACTCCAGACTATATTTTCAATAAAACAAAAAATCAAAGAACATTGAAATTTATAAGAAAGTAAAAAAAGTATATCTTTTGTGATATACTTTTTTCAGTAAGGAGACTAACTATTAAAAAACAATAGGAAATTTAAGAAATTTCTAAAAAGTA
>JBJEDT010000020.1:0-2488 GCA_051872335.1 Bacilli bacterium
CAATTATATTACTAATTCTATTTTCTTTATCTTCAAGATCATCTATTAATTCTAATGATAAAGCAATATTTTCTTTAACAGTTAATTCATTAATTAATTGGTAATCTTGAAATATAAATCCACAATATGTAGATCGGTAAAAATCTATTTCTTTATCTGTAAATGTATCGAAATCCTTACCATCAATAAAAATTTTTCCTTCTGTTTTTTCATCTAAGTTGCCAAGAAGATTTAAAAGAGTTGACTTTCCACTACCAGATTTTCCTAAAACAAAAACAAAACCAGTTGAAGACAATACAAAAGAAACATCGGTTAACCCACGAGATTTTTCTTTTTTCTTTCCAGTGTAAGTCTTTTTTAAATGTTGTACTTCTATCATAGATACCTCTTTTTAAACATATTAACATATTTTTAATTTATCTTAGTATGAATTTATAAACTAACATTAAGTACAAAAAGTTAATAAGTTAAGATTAGCAATAATAGTATTATTCATTTTTGTTGTTAACAATTTTTGCTGGAGAAATGCGTTTTGTTGATATAATCGGAATTAATGTAAATAGAATAAATATTGCTATTACTAATAGATAATTAAAAGTAAATATATCGGATTGATAAGTAAAGATTTTTAATACAACTAGACTTTTACCTAAGAATGTTGAATATGCACTCATTATTAAACTATTTGCCAATGTTAAGAATGGGAATATTAAAATAGTAGTTAAAACTAACGATAATATACCAAAAATAATATTTTTTAATAAGAAAATACCAGTAATATCTTTTAGTGGCATTCCAAGAGATTTAAAGACACCAATTTGATAGTTTTTACTTTTTATTGTTTTATTGGCATATGTTGAGAAAAGTACGATTAATATAACAATAAGTAATGCATTTAGTATTTTGAAAATATCTCCAAATAAAAGCAGTGTTTTATTAACTAGTGAATAAATAGAAGTATTTATATCAGCAAGATAAAAATTATGCTCCAATGTATTTGTTAAAATAGATTTACAATCTTCAGTATATGGAAATAAATATCCATATTCAAATACATTCATCGCTGTAATTCTACTAATATTATTCGGACTTACAGATGTCTCATTTCCAAAACCAATTATTTTAAGTGGTAATGAATCTATTATTGTTCCATCAATTTCATTATTCTCTGTTTTTATAAATGTTAAAGTTTGTCCTATAAGTTCTTCAGTAGTATCTACACCATACATGCTTGCAAAATAAGGAATACGATCTTTATGAATAATAACTTCATCATCTTTTAAGGTTTCATTATAAAAGAATGAACCACCATCATATTGAGTATCATATTCATCTGGAATTGCGTCAGCTGATGCAAAAATTCCATTAACCCTGCAAAAATTTCGTATCTCAAAATTATTTAATTTGTAATCTTTTAGGTAATTAGGATTATTAGAAAAAGTCAATGATAATGTACCATTAATAATATCTTCAAAATATGATTCATATAATTGAGATTTAGCTAAAGTAGCTGTTTTTTGAATTGGAAAACCTTGATTTATTAGTTCATCATATTGATCAAATAGATCTTTATATTTTTCACGATAATCGGTTTTGATGATACATCCAATTTTACTATTCCTATTAGCTGTATTTAGTTTGTTTTCACTAACAAAATATGTGTATGTAAATCCTATTAGATCATCATAAGTTTCTTCAATACCTAGTTCATAATGTGTATCAATTATACTATCGGCTATATAATCAGTAATAATTAAACTTATAGAATTTTCACAATTCTCTAAGGAACCAGCTAATATCTCTAATTCATTGTCTTTATTTTTAAAGCGTTCAAAAAGATACTGGTTATCTACAATTGCTGTTCCTATTGGATTTGAAATATAAAAACCATGATGGTTCATATAATCATTTATACCTTTAACATTTCCGCACTCGATAATACTATGTGAATTGGCCGATGTAAGAGAAGGTATAACATTAACTATAGGATAATATTTACCTTTATAATTTTTAAGCAATTTTTCTTTATCTTCATTGCTAAATCTTAGAAAATGTTTTGGTGAAGTTGTTGCATCAGTAGTATCAGGATTATTAACCATAATTAAATCACGATTATTAAGATTCATATTGTCTAAATAAATTTTATTAGGTTCAAAATTTAATAGGGTTTGAATTAGAATAACTAATACTAGAATTAATGAAAATAATATTATATTTATCGAGGAATGAATTTTTCCAGAAAATAAATATTTTTTTGTAAGTTTTAATTTCGCTTTTGAATTAAATCTTTTATTTTCATAACTAAAAGATGAATTTGATTTATGTTCATACTTAAAAGTTTTAAATCCATTTCCTATTTTTTTGATATTATTAATTTCATTTGATTCTAATTTTTCGTTTAGAATTATTTCTTCTTCATCAGTAAGTTCTTTCTGATATGGTAAGTAAGCAACATTATCAATAATTTTGAAATTATTATCATAATCAT
>JBJEDT010000021.1:0-2484 GCA_051872335.1 Bacilli bacterium
TTATATTATAACTAAATCAAATCTTTTATGATATTTAATTGCTTTTTATTTTATCAAAGTAAACATCAAAATTATTTTTGCTTTGTTTTTCTATTGCTTCAATAAATTCTTTATTACTAGAACTACCAAAGCCAATAAATGATTCTTTACCGATTATTGTATAGGGAACTCCTGTTACCTCATCATCCATTGCTTCTGCAAAAGTATAGATAAGTTTGGCATTATCTTCATTATACCATGTTTCAAAAGTATATAAATTATAATAATTGCCATATTTTTCTTTTATACTCTCAAAAAATTTAAATTCTTCTTCACAATGTGGGCATCCATTTCCCCAAAAGAAATAAATATTGATTTTATTATCTTCTTTTTCAATATTATCCAAATTAACATTTTTTAAAATGTTATTATCTTCTTTTGTAGATTCATTATCAGATGATTTAACTTCACTAGAATCTGTATCTCTTAATTTAACATATTTTGAAAACCATTTTTGAAAACCATCTTTAGAAGTATAGTAATCAATATCTTCATCCTTATTAGCCTCTAAAAAATCAACCAATTTGCCTTTATTATAAATTAAAAATGATGGATAATACTTAACAGATTTTCCAATATTAGTATTCTTAATATCAGAAAAAGCTATTTTATAAATGATTATCTGATTGTCTTTTAAGAATTCAGATAGTACATTCTCAAAATCAGAAGATGTCACACACATAGGTTGATATACAAACACAACGAATGATTCGTTTTTATTTATTAAACTATTTAACTCATCTATTTTTATTTCTTTCATATCACTAGAAGTGTAATAATCATTTTCCAAATAAAATTGTGTATTATTATTAGTTTTATTAATAAATAACAAGGTAGTTATAATTACTGCAAATAATAAAATTATTACTAAACAAACAAATATTTTCTTTTTCATTTTCTAATCTCTGTCAAATTATCAAAATCGATATTATGATAATTTACTTTCCAAAAATCATATTTTGTTTTAGAATCGTGATTATTTACTGTACTAATTCTATGGTTTCCCTCATAATTCCAATATGCACCAACATTATATATTTTTTCTTTATCCCAACCTAAAGCTACTAACATTTGTTTAGTAAAATTTGCATAGCCACCTGCACCACACATAATGAATATGTATTTATCTTTAGGAAAAAGATACTCTAATATTTCCATTGATTCTTCATAATTAGCAATATAATTACCATTTTTATCTAAAGAAAATAAAGTTTTTCCTGTATATAATCCATATACATTTTCTCCTGCTTTTTGATCTATATATTCTTGTGGAAATTCTGTTAAGTAAGCATATGGAACAACTTCAAACCCCTCTATAAATCCAGTTAACTCTCTTTCTCCACCTTTGTTTTCCCATGTTGCACTATCCATAAGCAGTCTTACATCACGATAAACAGTATCACTTCTACCTAGATAATTATCAATCGTTTTTTCATTTATATTTTTGTCAATGTCATATACACCTCTTAATCCTTCCGATTTTTCTTGTTTTGGCAAAGGTTTCTCTTGCGTATTATTATAATTACCGAATATAATATAACTTCCTAATCCTCCTACTATTATACTAGTAATAATTACTAGTCCACAAATTAATTTTTTCTTCATATTTTTTCTCCTTTCAATATTCATTTTATAAGATTATTAAAAGAAATCCAATAACGAAGAAGTTGAAAAAACTCAACATTTTGTTGAGTTGATTAGTTGAATAAATTTTTTCTTTTATTTGGAGCAACTATTCATTTTTAAAGGTATTTTATAAGTAGTAATTTTATCATTAAAATCAGTGGCATTTATAGATAAATATAAACTATCTTTTTGATATTCTTTACAATTTTTTTCATAATTATCTATAGATAAAGTTACATCTTGTAAAAATTCTTCTAATTTTATTTTTTCATGATTTGATGTAAAAGAACTAATTTTTGTTTCAATATTATTGTTAGATTCATATAAAATGCATTCTATTTGCTTATATTCCTCATTATCATCTCCACCACAATATTTGATATTGGTAATATAAATTGCAGATTTATTTTCATTATAAGAAATATTTCCTGAAATATTAAAATTTTTACATTCAGTTGATAATGTCTTAAATTGAAAATCGTTTTTTTCTTGAAAAGGTTTAAATATAATCATAGCAAATATACATAATGCAATAAAAATAAATACTGATAAAAAAATTATTAAAAAAGTTTTCTTCTTTTTACTTTCCTTATATTCTCCATCTAATAGTTCATCTATACTTATACTAAAATCTTTGCTAATTTGTTTCATAAGGGATGTATCAGGCATGTTCAAACCATTTTCCCATTTACTTACTGCTTGATATGTAACATTGTATTTATCGGCTAATTGTTTTTGAGTCAAATTATGCTGTTTTCTTATCTCTTTAATAAATTTACCAAATTTTTCTTGATTCATAAAACTTTTCAACTCCACTTC
>JBJEDT010000022.1:0-10086 GCA_051872335.1 Bacilli bacterium
ATGAAGCATATTAAATGAAAAATAATATTGTTGCAAGAATTCTGTCATTTAACATTGAATAAATTTTATACTTTTGTATTGACTAAAAATTAGAAAATATTGTAATATAAGTTTGCCAAAATATTCGAAAGGGTATGACGGAAAGCTATAGGGTCTTAAATGACAGCCAGTTGCAATTACGAATTTTGCAGCTGGCTTTTATTTTATTAAAATAAAATGTTACTCAAATGTTGTTATAAGATGTCCCTAATCATCTAAAATATTTGAAAACATTGGTGAATTTATTCGGGGCCGTTACCGAGATTTATTCCAATAAAATAAAAGCACAGCAAAATTCATTTTTTTATGATAAAATAATAGAGAAATTATTATATATAAAGGAGATATATTGATGTTAATTGATGAACTAAATAAAGCAAATATTGAAGCCTTAAAAGCAAAAGATAAAGATGCACGTGCTTCTCTTTCTGTTGTAATTAATAAGTATAAATTAATGAAAATTGAATTAGGTACAAAGGGTATGGAAATAAGCGATGCAGATTTGATTTCTATTATTAATAAGACATTAAAAGAATTAGTTGATGAACAAAATGAATTTAAAAGTGTCGGAAATGCTGAAAGAGTTGAAGGATTAGAACGTCAAAAAGAAGCTATTGCAAAATATCTTCCAAAAATGTTATCAACTGATGAAATTAAAGAAGTTATAGATTCTTTAGAAGATAAATCGGTCCCTTCTGTTATGAAGCATTTTAAGAACAATTTTGCAGGAAAAGTTGATATGGGACTTGTCAACAAGGTACTTCGTGAGTATAATAATTAATGCAGTCGCTTTTCGATGCATTATATATAAGAGATAGATATTCTATTTCTTATAGGGGATTAGTTTAATGGTAGAACAGTAGTCTCCAAAACTATTGGTACGAGTTCGATTCTTGTATCCCCTGCCATTTTTGAAAATAAACTTTGATGCAAATCAAAGTTTTTTTAAATTTTTAGGTATTTATATTTTCTCTACAAAATTATTTGTTGAGGAGAATATAATTATGCAATTTGGGATGCTAAATGAATTTAAAATTATTGATGCTGTAAACGAAAAAAAATTTAATGAATTATCTGATCATTGGAAAAATATAGTAAAAAATATTTTATTTAAAGAATTAATAATTAAAGATACTGATATGATTATTGCGTATAAATGTGAAGCTCATATTAAACCTGACATGGCCATTATTGTTCAAAATGTTACTAAATTTATAAGTATTAAATGTGGACATAGAAATACATTTCATCAAGAAACAATTAATACTTTTATGGAATTCTTACGTTCTAATTTTATTAGTGAAGAAACAATTAATACATTACTTTTATTTTTGTATGGTGATGGAACAATTGATGGTACAGGAAATCGTCGATATTATACAAGAGAATTAATTGATATTTTAGGCACAAAATTGAAAAAAGCTAATAATGAATTAAATTCAAATAAAGATTTTATAAAAAAATCTATAATGCGTTTTGTTTTCCAAGGAATTGATAATAAAAATGAAATTGCTCAATTTTTATATTATGGCACATATAAAGATGGAATAATGGTTTCTAAAAGGGATTTGATGAAGTTTATGCTTTGGAAAGAAATGGATTGGATGTATTTACCTCATATAGGTACTTTGGTAATAAGCCCTTATTTAAGGGATGTTCAAAATATAAGTAAAAATCAATATAAAAGAGACTATGTAAATTTATCATGGAGAAATATTTCAAAACATATTTGTATGATACAAGAATTCAAAAAAAAAGACGAAGAATTAATAAACAAATGCTATAAGCATAATGAAAAATTAAAAATAAAATATGGAAGAAAATAGCAAAATATTTATGCTATTTTTTAATTTTTTTAAAAAATCCAATAATAATTATTTAATTTTCGTAATAATTGTATAATAATATAAATGTAAATTTATTGAACATTTAAATTACTAATATAAGGCTTTTGGAGGTTTTTTCTCAATGCTGTATTTATTTTTGTTTGGTGCGTTTGTTATTTGTTTAATAACTCTTGTGCTACTATTTATTTTTAAGAAAGAAAAATTAAAACTTTTTGAAAGAATTATTACATTTGTTTTAATTGGTGTTTTTTTTGTACGTTACCTAACAAAAGATATTTCATACATTAGAAATTTTATAGATTATACTAGTTTAGAATCAAAGCCTTATTCTAACTTTGTTGGAATAATATCATGTTTATTAATTTGGCTAGAGACATCAATGTTTTTAGTTGTAGTTTTGAGATCATTTTATGATTTTAAAGTCTTAAGAAATATAGTTAAATTTATTTCACCTATAATTCTTGTACTTTCAATTATTTTCTTATCTTCTATTGTTGGCTTATTCAATGGTAGTGAAAATATTTGTCTTTTTAGTATATTTTATTCAATCGAAATAGGCATTTTATTATCTTTAGTAATAAAATATTGGTTAGATGATCCTTCAATAAAAATGAATTATAAAGATGTGTTAAAGTTTATAGGAATTTTTATGATTATGAACTTAGCAACAATGCCATCTTTTTGGCCAAGTTTTACATTTGGTTATATTAAAGGAAATTTTAAAGTAATAGATTTTACTTTGTCACATAGGATTTTCTTATATTTGGCTATTTTAATTCCTGTAATGTTATATTTTTCATTGAGAAATCAGCCTCAATCAGTTATAAACTTTGCTTTAACTTTCATAAGTTGTGGTACTTTTATTGTGTTTTTTATGAAATACAATTATAAAAATTTTGCTACACCTTGGTCTTGGCCTTGGCATTTATGTAATACGGCGATGATTATTTTGCCTATTTGTATTATTTTTAAAGCTAAGCGTTTTTATTATTTTACTATTTTCATTAATGTTGCAGGAGCTCTTTTAGCATTAACTATGCCTGATTATCCTGATGCAACTAATCTTATTAGCTATAGAATGCTTGAATATTGGTATAATCACTGGATTGCATTCTTTATGCCTATATTGTGTATTGCATTAAAGTTATTTGAAAGACCTAAAATTAAACAATTTTATTATTCATTAATATTTTTCTTTTGTTATTATTGCTTGATGATTTTTTTAAATGTTTATTTCACAGCCATTGGACATCCTTCAGATTATTTTTTCATAAATTCAGATTTTGTTGCCGATAAACTGGGTAGTTGGGCAATAAAAATATTTAATAGAAATTTAACTATTACTTTAAAAGATGGTACTGAACTGGTATTCCATCCTTTATATCAAATTCTTTATTTTATCGTATATATTTCGATTTCATTAGTTTGTTGGTTCTGTTATACTCTTGGATTTGATATAGCAGATCGACACTATGAATTACATTTAAAATTACATGCTATTAAGGTAGATAGAATAGCACTAGAAAGTGCCTTAAATGGAAGGAGTATTGATCAACCTATGAATGAAAAAGCTGGAATTAAATTTGAATTAAAAGATTTTTCTAAAAAATATGCATCTAGTAAAGTATATGCTGTACAACATGCAAATCTCGAAGTTCATGGTGGAGAAATATTTGGCTTTTTAGGTCCAAATGGTGCTGGTAAATCTACTATTATTAAATCAACAGTAGGTATTCAACCAATTTCTGAAGGTTCTATTGAAATATGTGGTTATGATGTTAAGAAGCAACCAATTATGGCAAAAAGACAAATTGGATTTGTACCTGATCACTATGCTTTATATGAACAATTAACAGGAAGAGAATATATAAATTATATTGCAGATATATACGAGGTTTCGAAAGAAGAGCGTGATGAGCGTTTATCTAAATATGTATCTTTATTCCAGATGGCATCACAAATTGATAATAAGATAAAAACTTATTCACATGGTATGAAACAAAAAATAACAATTATGGCTGCATTAATTCATAATCCAAAAGTTTGGATTCTTGATGAACCTTTAACAGGATTAGATCCAACATCAATTTTCCAAGTAAAAGAATGTATGAAGGAGCATGCAAAGGCTGGTAATATTGTTTTCTTTTCATCACATATTATTGATATAGTTGAAAAATTATGTGAACGCATTGCAATAATAAAGAAAGGTGAAATTCAATGCGTTAAAACTGTAAGTGAAATTGAGAAGAGCGGAACTAGTCTAGAACAATTTTATCTTGATACAATAGGTGAAACCTTAGAGGAAAAATAGTATGAAAAAATTCTTCTCATTAGTAGGTATGCAACTCCGAGATAAGTTAGATATGTCTTGGACACATTCGGTAAAAGAAATTATAAAAAAATGTGTATTTAGTGTATTAAAATTTGTTTTTGTATTCGTCTGTGTATACATGATTTTATTTTTAGGACAAAAATTTAGTGTTTTCTATTATAGTGAATCTCTACGTGTATCAATCTTAATTATTACTTTAATGTTCTTTTTATCTTTAATTTCTTGTACTGTCGGTATAACGCAAAGTTTATATTTTAATGAAGATAATAAAGTTTTAGTTACTTTACCAATGTCAGGAATCGCATTATTTTTGTCAAAATTGTTAATTTTCTATATTGATGAATTAAAAAAAGCAATGTTATTTACTATTCCAGTTGTATTAGCTTGTTTCTTTTTCTGTAATAATTACATTTCTGTTGGTACATATTTTTGGATGATTATTCCTTTATTAGTTTATATTGCTTTACCTGTTTTGCTTGGATCATTATTGTCAATAGGTGCAATGTACATTAAGAAATTATTTAATAAATTTCCTATAATTGAAGGCTTTTTAATTATTGGATGTTTAGTATTATTAATTGTTGTAGTTGTTAAATTAATTAATTTAATTCCAGAGAATATCAATTTGCTTGAACAATGGGGACAGTTAAGAACAATAATTAGAGACTTTTTGTTAAATACAGAAAAGAAAATGGTACCTTTTTCCCAATTTGTTTATGCATTAACAGGTGAAAAAGGTGTTGATGGTTTTTATCATATAAATGGAATTTCATTATTAAAAATTGTTATTCTTTTTACATCGGTTTGTTTGTTATTTGGTTTAGTACTATTAATTATTAAGCCAATTTATTTCCATATGATGACTAAGAATTTTGAATTTAATAAAAAAATATATGATAAATCAAAATCTAATAAATTTTATCCAAGATGGATTACATTTATGGTCAAAGAATTTAAACTTAAATTTAGAGACGTTAAATTCTATACGACTTATGTAATAACTTATATTATTATTCCAATTTTAATTCTTTTATTGAATAGAATGTTTTATGCAATGTCAACAAGCACAAAGGGAACGCATTTATCTTTCTTCTTTAACTTTTTACTAATTTTATTACCTTTACTTTCTTCAAATAGTAAAATTGCTACTGAATTTTCTGTAGAAGGAAGAGCTGCATATATTAAAAAAACAAAGCCAATTAAAATATATTGGGCTTTATCATGTAAATTTATATTTAACGCTTTATTAGCTTTGCCATCTATAATTGTTAGTTGTGTTATAGTTGGAATATTTAGTGATTTAACATGGCAACATATGATTTTGTTAACAATATCTATTATATTATTAGATTATGCTCATATATTAATTTCTGCAGGATTAGATTTAATGAATCCTCAAAATGAACAATATGCAACTTTGGGTACAAATATGAATAATAATCCTAACGAAAATAGATCAACTATATTTGCTTTTGCTTTAGCATTTGTATTTGCGTTTCTTTGTTACTTTTTCTTAAAAGAAAGTTATGTTTTTACAAGTGACTATATGCGAGGATCAACTAAATTATTGATAATTGCGTTCATTATATTTGGTGCAGCATTTTATATGTATTTGGCAAATATAAAAGCATATTATTATGAAAAGTAGGTGAGTCTAATGAAAAAATCGGTTATTATGATAATTTCTGTTATTTATATATTAGCTTTAGTTTTTGTTGGAACAAGCCTTAAACTTAGAGTTTATGATCCTATTGTTTATGTCGATGAGATTGAAGTTTTAAACGAAGAATATGTTGAATATACAGATGAAAATCGCGAAGAAGATTACAATGGTTATATAAAAGAAAAATGGAGTGAAGGCTTAAAAATTGAGTTGAAATGTCGTGCAAAACCATATGAGGCTACAAATGTTGGTCTACTATATGTTTATAATACTGACATTACTTACGCAACTTTTGAGGTTACATCTGATGATTCATTAATTATTTCATTTATCAAGGGAGGTGAAGTTCCGGTAACAGTAAAGGCAGTCGATGGTAGTGGCGTTGAAATAACTGTCAATGTCATTGCACAAAGAAAGATTATTATTTAAATTTTAAAACAATTAAATAAAGAGAGGAAAAAATATGAAAAATAGGTTAATTTTGGCATCACTTTTAACCCTAGGTGCAACACTATCGTTAGGTTCATGTGATAATCCTAATGTTGTTGAAAGTGAAATAAAAATTGAAGTTACAGGTAGTAATGAAGTTAATATGGGTGACGAACTATTGTTATCTGCTGAAGTAAGTAATTTAGAAAATTATATTGTAGAATGGAGTTCTTCTAATGAAGAAGTAGCTAGTGTAACTCAAGGCGGAGTTGTTACAGCTCATACTGTCACTAAAGATACTAAAGTAGTTATTACAGCATCTGTAAAAGGCTATGATGTAAAATTTGATTTTGAAATTACAGTAAAATTTGTAGATGTAGTAAACGAGGTAATTGTTTCAATTAGTGGTGCATCTTCTGTAAAAGCTGGTTCAACAATTCAATTAGTTGCAAATGTTCAAAATGCTACAAATACTAATGTTGTATGGACATCTTCTAATGAAGGTGTTGCAACAGTAGATGCAAACGGTGTAGTCACAGCAAATGGTGAAGTAGCTGAAGATACAGCTGTTACTATTACTGCTACTTCTGTTGAAGATAATACAAAACAAGCAACAAAAATTGTTAATGTTATTGCAAAAGATGTACCTCTACCAATTGAAATTTTTGTTGATGGTGCTGATCATGTAACAATGGGCTCAACTACTACATTGACCGCACATATCGAACATGCAACTAATGATGCTGTTCAATGGACTTCTTCTGATGAATCAATTGCAACAGTAGATGCAAATGGTGTCGTTACAGCTTTAACAAAAGATCATAATACAGAAGTTACAATTACTGTTACATCTGTTGAAGATCCAACAAAATATGCATCTCATACTTTAGAAGTTTGGGTTGGTGCTAATAAATTAGATGATTATTATGTATATCAAATTCAACCAAATAAAAATTATGTTGCTTATAAAGCTAATGGTGGAGTTATTGCAGGAAATGAAGATCAACAATTTAGTGTTATGAATGAAAATTATGTAGTTGGTGATGATAACTATGTTGATCTAAAACCTGTAACAAAATTCTTTAATACATATGATGAAAATGATGATCCAATAGCAAGTCCAGCATATACAGGAGATTGGATATATGATATTACAATTTATTTGAAGAATGATGATTCATCATATACTGAAATTGATGCAAGTTCTTCTTCTCAATATATTGATCAAATTGATAATGTTCATTGTCAAATTGATTTTAGTGATAACGCTATTGGTAAAGAATTTAAAATTACAGTTGAACCTGGTAAATTAACTACTGGCCAAAAAGGCGATCCAGATTATAATGATTATTATGTTGTTAACTATGAATGTATCGTTGATGATGGATATAATGTTTATAATAGTAGTGAATTAAGTTATATTGATAATCGTACTGATGAATATGGTCAAGCTTGGAATGAATTAAAAACAGCTAATGGTTTATCCACTTCTTATTGGCCTTCTAAATTAATTCTACAATCCAATATTTCTATTGTTGCAGATGATTTACCTAGCTTATTCTATATGAAAAAAGGAGATACAGATTTCCCAAGTGAACAATCTGAAGAAGATCAAAATAGAATTGATGGTTCTTTAAGAGACTGGGTCACAATATATAAGAGATGGTTAGATAGAAATTCATCTTTTGATATTATCGGTAACTACTTTACTTTAGATGCATCATCTATTCCTGTTATTTTATGTGATGAAAATGATTATACAGAAGAAGGTGGATTAATTACCACAAATTCAGAATTAATGTATATTCAATCAAGAGTAAGTTCAACAGCTATTAATACTGATGCTCCTACAAGTACTTTGAAGAACTTCTATATGAAAGGTAATGCACCACGTGTTGAAGATTCTACTAAGGGTGGTGGATTGATCTTTTCAAAACATCAAAGCGTAAAAACTGTTTTTGAAAATATGATTTCACGTGCATGGTTTACATCATTTAACCCTGTTGCTAATCATTTTGATGAATTCTCTATCGATAAGTGTAAAGCATTTGATAGCTATTCAAACTTTGTATATTGTTATGGTGCTTTAGAAGTTAACATTGATGATTGTTATTTCAGTGGTTGTGGAGGACCTGCTATTATTGCTGATGATGTTACAAATAAACAAACTACACATCAACCTTCTAATATTTATATTAATAATTCTGTAATTAATGCTTTTGTTGCTGGTACAGAAGGATGGTTCCAAGGTTATGAAGGTGCAGTTGATGCTGCTACAAGTATTAAATCTTTATCTGCTTTATTTGAAGTATTAGGTAATAAAACATTTGCAAGACAAAAAGCTAATGATACAAGTGAAATACCAACAACATATATGAATTTCATTTGTTTACACAAAGATGGTTCAGCAGAAGCTATGTCTTCATCTTATTTAACCGGAGAATTAAAAATTGATGATAATGAAACATTTGTATTAGATGGAACTAATGAATCTTCTTATTACTATATGTCTACTCAATATAAATCTCCATTATTCCAATCAGCTAAAGGTGGATTTGGATTCTATAATGGTTCTGTATTAGTAGATAATCCATTAACTGCAAATGCAATAACTGATAGTTCTCATGATCTATATCAAGGTGATTATCTTGCTTTATTCTTTGACGGAATGATGGTAACATTAGGTTACTATACAGCTGGAACAACCTTAGATTAATAAGAAAACCTCTCATTTGAGAGGTTTTTTTATTTTATTTTTTATTTAGTTTTTAATACTAGATATCGACAAATTTTAATATATTTGGTAGTATAAGTAAGAAATATTTTTCTAAGAGGATTTATGAAAAAGCAAAGATAACAAAAAATATTTATATTTATTTTATTGATTATATGTATAGTTGTTCTTTTTTTCTTTTTTAAAGATACCATTTTGATATTATTAAAATATGAAAAAGAAAATAATAATGAAGCAATCAACGAATTTTTAAGAGATAAAGGAATCTTAGGAATGCTAATGCTAGTAATCTTACAAGCATTAGATATGGTTGTTGTTTTTATGTCTGCTGAATTAGTTCAAATTCCTGCAGGCATATGCTATCCTTGGTATATTTCTATATTTTTATTAGATTTAGGTGTTTTTATTGGTGCTTCTATTATTTTTATTTTAGTTCGTCTTTTAAAGTTTGACTCTAGTATTTTTAAAAAAGCATCTAATAAAATTGATAATATGATAAAAAGAGAAAAGAAGCATAGAGGATTTCAATCACTAATGTATATATTATTCATTATGCCTATCATACCTTTTGGAGCTATATGTTATTATGGTGCATCGACTAAAATGTCTTATAAAAGATATATCTTAACTTGTATTACAGGTGTTTTGCCATCTATTTTTATGTCGATTTTTTTGAGTAATATGATTACAGAATTTATTTCGCACGATATTCCTCTTTATATATTAGTTATTATCGCATTAGTTTTTATGATTATATTATTCTCCTTATTAACTTTTGTAATTAATAAATTATATTTTATTAATGGAAAAGGAACACCTAATTCAGCTTTTTATTCAATTCTTTTTACAATTATTGGTTTTATTGTTAAATTAAAAGCAAAGTTAACTTTTGATAAGAAAGATTTAGATAAAATAGATGAGCCATATATAATTTTAACAAATCATCAATCCTTTTTCGATTTCTATTTTATTGGCAATTTAGTACAACTGTTAACTTTCAATTGATGTGAGACTTTTTTGTCCTTGCTTACTTCTTATTGTA
>JBJEDT010000023.1:0-2302 GCA_051872335.1 Bacilli bacterium
TTTTTATTGTTTTGATTATTCATATACCATATAACTATTTTTGTACCAGAAAAAAATAAAAGTATAATAAAAATGCATAATAAAATTATACTTGGAATGTTTGTTTTTTTCTTATTATAGTGTTTTGCTTTAGCCATATATGTGTACTCCTTTAAAAAAGGGGACTAACAAACTTGAGCTAGTCCTCTTTTAATCATTTTTATTTATTGTTTTTAACTTTTTTCTTGTTTATTATAAATATTCCTAAAATTCCTGTCAAGGCTAGTGCAAATATTATGATAAACATTATTATATTATCTCCTGTTTGTGGATTAGTTGATATTGTATCTGTATTTACTGCAACTGTTTTACTAGCTATTGCGTAATTTGAGAAACTTGATGTTTTAAATGTAATTGTATTTGTTTCAGGATCATAAGTTGTTGGTATTATTTCATAAGTTCCATCGTGTTTTTCGTGAACTATAACAACTTCGTTTCCATTTACCCCTTCTTCTAATTGAAGTGTAATTGTTGCTTCATTATTTAATTCTTTTAATTCATTTGTCCAAACATCAGTTGCTGAACCTTTATATATAACTTGGTCTAAATTAATATCTAAATATGAAGAAATTTCATAACCATTAGCTTTTTCTTCAAAATTTGATATCTGTTCTTTTGTTAATGTTACATCATTCACTGATAGAACAACTGAACCAGAGTCTATTTCTTCTCCACCGAGTTCTATTGTTCCGCTTTTTACTTTATCTGATTCGGCATTAACTTTATCATCTACTTTTTCAAATATTCCACTTATATGAACATTTGTATTCGGCATAATGTATTCAAATGTAGATTGTTCTTTTCCTGCGACTAATCTTTCTTCATTTATAGAAATTTCTGTTAATTGATAACCATAGTCTGGTTTCAATTTTAATATTACTTTAGATCCAGGAATTATACTTGCCCAACCATTATTCTTTTCCAAATCTTGATTTACATTGTCTAATCCTACTGAGTTGCCATTTTGATCTTTAATATCTAATATTTCTATTGTTCCATTTTTTAATAATTCATTATCTTTAATATTCGGATTATTTGTTTTATCAGAATCCCATATTATTGTTTTTGGAACATTTGAAGTACTTTGGCTTTTTGTAACAACTATTGTATATTTACTTGCTGGATCAACTCCAAATTCTGCTCTGTCTTGTGTTCCATCTGGCAAAGTCATATTTGTACCATTTATTGTTACACTTCCAATATTTCCATCTCCATAAGATAATTGTATTACAATTTTATTTTTTATACTTCCTGTTGTATATCCTTTAGCAGTTCCTGTTACATTTGCTGATTCTGCTCCAACTTTTACTCCATTTAAAGATATTTCCATACCAAATCCATTATAAGAACCTTCTACTTCAATATCTTGAGTAGCATTTACTATTAAATTCAATTTACATTTAAAATTATATCTTGTATAATAGTCATCTCTTGTTTGCTTAATAGTAGCACTTCCAGTTTCAGAAGGCTCGTAATCTTCAGGCATATCCCCAACAAAAATCGTACCATCACCATATTCTATTCCATTATATGTTAATGTTGATCTATCAAGTCTCCTACAACTAAAATCCAAATTATAAGATTTATTGTCGTCAGTATTTATTAAAGTCATAACTGCTTTATTTTCAGATTCATTTCCAACTATTTTTATAACTGCTTCAGATTCATTTTCTGTAAATTCAAGTTTATTATCAACAACTTTATAATATACTGTATTTCCAAAATCAGCCAAATAACTTAATCCTTTAGAAAGATTATCTGTTTTTGTAAAATCAATAATAAATTCTTTATCTTTTTCTAAAGTAATATCATCTGTTATATTAACATCAGTGTAATGTTCAACAACAGTTGTATCTACATTTACTCCTTCTGCATACACCTCACTTGATAGTATTGGAAAAATTATATTGGTAAGTATTGTAATTATTGACAAAATTGATAAAATTTTAGCTTTTTTCATAACCTTTTTTCCTCCTTTCCTCCAATATTTTACTTTAACATTTTATCATATTAAGTATGAAATTTTATATTTTTTACCAATTTTTCCTTGACATTTTGGTAATTGTTTTTTTGTTAATTTTATGATATGTTATAATAGTTAATAATTATTGATTTTGGAGGTATTTAATGAATTTTTGTGAAAAATTAAATAAATATATAGAACAATTGGAATGTTCTTCTAAAGAACTCGTTATAGCATCTGGTTTATCTTCTACTGTTATTAGTCGTTATCGCAATGGTGAAAGAACTCCAAGTATAAGAA
>JBJEDT010000024.1:0-77986 GCA_051872335.1 Bacilli bacterium
ATATTTATAGAATTTAATTTGTCAAACTAGAATTTACTTTGGCAATTCACATTTTATAAGAAATCAGAACTCAGAATTTATATTATGTATAAAATATTATATTAATAAAAAAACTTTATATTGAAAACTTATTTAATCAATATAAAGTTAATTCTGAATCATTAATATGCTTTTGCAAATAAACAAACATATTTTGCTTCTTTACCACAAACTGCACATTTATCGTTATGAGCTTGTTGAGTAAATGGCATACATCTAGATGTAGCTTGGAATTCGTCTTTAATAATATTTTCACATTCTACATTGCCACACCACATCATTTTAGCATAGCCACCCTTAACATTAACAACTTCACCAAGTTCTTCTTTGGTATAAACTGTTGTTGTATGTGCATCTAAATATGCTTGAGCTTTGTTTAACATTTCTTCATGAATATTTTCAAGTGTAGATAAAACTTGTTCTTCTAATTCATCTAAAGAAATAGTAGATTTGATACCATCGTTACGTTTTGCCAAAACACAATTGTTGTTTTCAATATCACGAGGTCCTAATTCAATTCTTAGAGGAATACCTTTCATTTCATGCTCATGAAATTTCCAACCTGGTGAAGCGTTTGTGTCATCAACTATAACACGTACTCCTTTTTTAAGTAGTCGTCCTTTTAATTCATATGCTTTATCTAAAACACCTGCTTTTTGTTGTTGAATAGGAATAATAACCACTTGGTTAGGAGCTACCCTAGGTGGTAATACCAAGCCATTATCGTCACCATGTACCATAATGATAGCTCCTAGTAAACGAGTAGAAACACCCCATGAAGTTTGATTGACATAAGCAATTTTACTATCTTTATCTTGAAATTTAATACCGAATGCTTTAGCAAAACCATCACCAAAGAAATGTGTTGTACCACTTTGAAGTGCTTTTCCATCTGGCATTAGAGCTTCGATGGTATATGTTGATTCAGCACCTGCAAATTTTTCTTTATCTGTTTTCTTTCCTGTAACAAAAGGAATAGCTAATAAATTGCGACCCATTTCATTATAGATATCTAACATTTTTAAAGTTTCTTCCATTGCTTCTTCTTTAGATGCGTGAATTGTATGACCTTCTTGCCATAAAAATTCACTACCTCTTAAAAAAGGTCTTGTTGTTTTTTCCCATCTTACGACAGAACACCATTGGTTATATTTTTTAGGTAAATCTCTATATGAATTTACAATTTTTGCAAAATGTTCGCAAAATAATGTTTCAGATGTTGGTCTAACGATAAGACGATCTTCTAATTCGTCTTTACCACCAACTGTAATGATTGCACATTCTGGAGCAAATCCTTCAACGTGATCTTTTTCCTTTTGGAATAAAGATTCAGGAATGACCATTGGCATATAAACATTTTGATGTCCTGTTTCTTTAAATTTGTTATCTAAATAATGTTGAATTTGCTCCCAAATAGCATATCCATAAGGTCTATAAATAATAAAACCTTTAACTGAAGAATAGTCCATTAGTTCTGCCTTACGACATACATCTGTATACCATTGAGCAAAATCTTCTTTTTGTGATGTAATAGCATCATTTTTAATATCAATTGCCATAAAAATACCTTTTCTTTCTTTTATTTTTTAATTAAATTATTAATCTTTGATAAATTTGGTGGAATAATAATTTCTCTCGGTTCACCAAATAATTTACCACCAACAATACGAATATTATTTTCATAAATAACTTTGAAATCTGATTTAGTATCTACACCAACAGAAATAATTGGTTTGTTATAAAATTCAAGTTTATTTAAAATAGCTCTAAATGAACTTGATGTTTCAACTGCTTCACGTGAAACATTAATGTGCTTTGTAAATAAGAAATAATCAAATAATTGATATAATTCTTTAGGCCAAGGGAATTCACGATCTTTAATTCGTAAACACAACTCATAGTTTTTAGTCTTAAATACTTCTAGTAATTTAAAAGCTCTATCAATATCTTTTTCAACAATTTCATTTAATACTGATTCACTAATAACAAATACTAAGTTACATTCATCCAAATGTTTTACTTCACTTAATGTATCAAATATTGAATCAATATCATATTTTGATAATTGTAAAAATAATTTTTGAGGACACTTACCTTTTCTATTTTGGAAAACCTTTACAAATGTAGAATAATAAATACCAATTAATCTTTTAACAACAACATTAGATAATTCGTTAACTAATCCATGCTCGTGAGCAGATTCAAACATATCATTTAAGCTTTTAAATCTTGTTGAATATGCAACGGTTTTAGTATAAAACCCAAATAAAGAACATGTATCAGCATCAATTAAAGGTAAATATAAAGATTCTATTTTCTTTTCTCTATTACTGCCTTCAATCAATTGAAGCAATTCATGTTTTTCAATTAATGATTTTTCTACAGATTCATCATTAAAACTGTTGTACCATTCAACCTTATTATTAACTTCACTATGAAAATAAGTTATATTTTTGATTTCTTCTAAACAATCATTAGGATCTTTAAAGAATTCATTTTGAGCAGCACCTATAAAAAAATCAAAGACTGAAGAATAACCAGATAATTCAAGACGAGCTTGTAACTTTCTACTTAAATTATTCAATATGGTTTGGTATTCCTCTAATAATTCATCAGTATAGTCAATAATTCCAAAACCATTTTTATCATCTTCTCCAAGATTTAATCTTTGCCTTAAATTAGATTCACCAGTAAATCCAAGACAAATTGTTTTTAAATCATTGATAATAATATTAGCTTTTTCTTGGACAACTTCTTTATCAAAAGGGAAAAATCTAATATATATCATATAACCATCAGCTTTATGTTTTCTTAAATAAGCTGTACCAATAGAAATACCAGAACTATTATTAATAAAATGTGAAGTGCCCTTTGAATAAGAAATTGGATAACCAACTAAATGAAGAATAGAATCGGAACTCTTCATTTCTTCTACAAAATAAAAAGAAATAAATTCATCTTCTCCAACTAAAATATCAATTTCCGAATTAAGGGATTTATCAAGTCCATTATTTAAATCAGATAAATATATCTTAAACATCCCCAATTTACGGGGGTCTGGAATCTTTTTATAAAAATCTTTAAAAGAAAAATTTTCAATTTTACTTGCATTATACCTTTTAAAATAAGTTACTTGTTTAGTATTAAAATTAAAAATAAACTCATAGATATTTTTATTACGTTTATTAATTTCATTTGCACGATTTTTATTCAAGAAAAAAGAATGAATAATGCCCAAAGTACAAGCAACAGCAAAAAGACCAATAACTACAATAGAAATGGTCGTTAATACTTCGTTAGCATCCATTGCAAAAACTACAAGCATATTAATTCCTCTCTTTCTTGTTTATTATATACTTATAATAAATAATTAACAACAAAATAAAAAAGATAAGAGCAATAAAAATTGCTCTTATTTATTAGTACTTATTTATAGCTTTTCTCCACATTCACTACAGAATTTAGAACCCTTTTTTACTTCCGCACCACAATTTGGGCAAAACTTTTTCTTTTCAACAATTTTAGCTCCACATTCACTGCAGAATTTAGAGCCTTCCTTAATTTGTGCTTTACATTCAGGGCAAATTGCTCCACCTTTAATATCTTCTTTTGTAGCAGTTTCTTTAACTTCTTCTTTTTTAGATAAGTTTTCAGCAAACATTTTTCCTAAAGTAACACCTGCTCCTAATCCAATTCCAGCTCCAGATAAACCACCTGGATTTTTAGCAGCATCACGCATTGCTTCAACACTTTGCATTTTAGCATAGTCATCAATGCTACCTTTCATGACACCAACAGAAGTTCTCTTATCCATCATCTTATTAACTTCTTCAGGTAAAACAATATTTTCAATATATAATCCACAAACATCAAGACCTAATGATCCTAAATCATCTTTCAATTTAGCTTTGGCATTTTCAGCTATTAATTCATAATTTGCAGCTAAATCTAATGCAGCTAATTTTAATTCACCAATAGATGTAGTTAAAATTGAAGACATAATAGATTTCAAATATGTATTTACGTCACTTACACGTAAAATGTCTGTTGATCCAAACAATTCAAACATTGCTTGAGAAGGTTCCGTTACTTTAAAAGAAAATTTACCTTCTGCTTCAATACGAACCATTCCAAAGTCTTTGTCTCTTAACATAATTGGTCTTGGTGTTTTCCAAACATTATCCATAAATTGCTTTGTTTGAATAAAATAGATATCAGCAGTAAATGGACTTTCAAAAGCATATGTCCAACTATAGATAGCAGTTAAAATTGGTATATTTTTAACATCATCTAAATCATATGTTCCTGGTTCAAAAACATCAGCTAATTTGCCTTGATTTATAAAAATTGCACGTTGACCTTCTCTAACTACAAGTTTAGAGTGTTTCATGATTTCAACTTTCTTCTCAAGAGGATATTTATAAACAATTACATCTCTTGGAACGTCTTCCCATTGAATAACTTTTCTAAATTGATTTCTTAAAAATCCCATACTTTTTCCTCCTTAAAAAATCTCATTAATGTTTATTACATCATTCATAACTAATAATACTATTATAATACCAACAATTAAAAGAACAGTAAATACAATAGCAAGTACTTTACCTACTGATACAGGTGCTTCGCCTTTTGCTTTTCCTGAAACGCCATGAATTCGACATTGGTAATTTTTATTTTTATAAATATAGTTTATAAAATAAACAGGTACTAAAATATACTTGTAGGAATTATCGTTATAACTTGTATTTGCACTATAGGAAATAACAGTATCAACTCCTGTATAACGATTAATGACACCACGTTTAATACGTTCTTTCATAATACTAATTGCTTCATTCCATGAATCACTTATTGATTCAGAATATCTTTCACAAGAATATCCACTAATAAATTGATCGTGAAATGAAGATGCATTATGTGTATTATATCCTCCTAAAGCATCATATTTGTTTTGCTCAATATGACAGCTTGCTTCGATATTAATATCATTAAAATTCATGCTTATAGTTCCACTACCAGTATGAGTAGTCATATAAGTTTCAGTATGTCTATTCTTACCTGTACCTACTGTACGAGTATGATATGTTCCATAAGTTAATTTATATGAGCTCACTGTTCTACTATCAAAAGTAAATGTAGGTATATATACACCATCAATTTTCCTTTCGCGAGCAGTTTTCTTAAATGATTTAGGTGCCATGCTTTTGCTTTTTACCCATCTTAAGAAAATATTTTTAGCTTCTTTATAACCTATTTCAAAAGGAATAATACCTGATGGTCTAATTCCAGGTATTTCTCCTCTTTCTAAAATATGAACTCTTCCACAAAATGGACAACTTGTTGATGTTTCATTATTACTTAAAACAAATTCAGCTCCACAATCTTCACATTGGACACATTTAGTTCCCTTCCAAACACAAGATTTACTTATGACATCATTTGTAAAAGGAGTCTCTTTAGCAATTTGTGTTTCCTCTAATGGTAAAGTAGTGTCACAATGAGGGCATCTCATAACTCCATTATCAGCATCATAAACAAAAGATGAACCACAGTTTTCACAAACATACGATTTAGAAGTATATACTCTCTTATCTTCCTTTTCTACCACTATAATTTACCTCCACAATTTGGACAGAACTTTGCACTTTCTTTAACTTCTGTTCCACATTCTTGACAAAATCTCTTTCCTAAAGGTGTTCCACAATTTGAACAAAACTTAGCATTTAGTTTATTCTCAATACCACACTTTGGGCAAACTTTTGCATTTGATTTTGAAGTAGGTTTTTCTTCTTGAGACTTAGTTGAGTCTAACATTTCTTTACCAGCTTTCATAGCAAAAGCTAATCCTAATCCAGTATTCATTCCATTATTTAATTCGTTATTACCATTTCCTGTATTTTTTGCAGCATCACGCATTGCTTCAACTGTTTCCATTTTAGCATAGTCATCAATACTTCCTTGCATAACACCAACACTAGTTCTCTTATCAATCATTTTTTCAACATCACTAGGTAAAGATAAGTTTTCAATATATAAACCCTTAATCTCAATTCCTAATTTTGAGAACTCTTGTTCCAATTTCCTTTTGGCAATTAAAGTAATATCATCATAATTCATTGCTAAATCTAGAGCAGGACAACCCAGTTCAGCGATTGAATTTGATAAAATAGAAGTAATAATTGATCTAAAGTATTTATCAACATCATTAACATATAAATAATCAGTACTTCCAGCAATTTCAAAAATAGCAGCTTTAGGATTTGTAATAGCAAAACTATATTTACCAAAACCTCTAACACGAACCATCCCAAAATCTTTGTCACGCATCATAATAGGTTTTGAAGTACCCCATTTATTATCTAAGAATTGCTTTGTTTGAAAAAAAATTATATCTGCAGTAAATGGACTTTCAAATGCATAAGTCCAACTGTACATTGCTGTTAATAAAGGTATATTTTTAACATCTTTTAAAGAATATGTTCCAGGCATAAAAACATCAGCAAGTTTACCTTGATTAATAAAAGCAGCACATTGTCCTTCACGAACAACAAGAGTTGATTTTTTCATTATTTCCTCTTTCTTTTCAAGAGGATATTTATAAACTATTTCGTCACTATTTACATTTTCCCATTGAATAACTTTACGAAATTGATTTTTAAAAAAGCCCATAAGTAATTCCCTTCACTTAATGTTTACCTTTCTTTTTTTATGTTATCACATTTTATTTATCACTGCATTAATAATTAATTGAAAATGATATATCTATAATATATAATGAAAAAGCCGGAGAAATACTCAAGTGGTTGAAGAGACTAGTTTCGAAAACTAGCAGGAGGTGCAAGCCTCGCGAGGGTTCAAATCCCTCTTTCTCCGCCATTAAATAGGAGTTTAGCAGTATGAATGTAGTATCTTTAAAATTTTTAACTGATTTAGATATTTCTTTATTTTCTATTTGGCATATTCTTTGGATAGTATTAATCATTGGATTTGCATTTCTAGGTTACTTTTTATTAAGAAACAAAGAAGAAAAAACTAAAACTTTAGTCTTAAATGTCTTAGCTTGTTTATTAATAGGAATTTATATTCTTGATTTCTTCATTATGCCTTTTTCTCAAGGCAAAATTGATATTGATAAACTTCCTTTTCACTTCTGTACATTAACTGCTGTTTTTATACCATTTGCTCAATTTAATAAAAAATTTAAACCAATTAAAAATGTTATTGTTTGTTTTGCAATTGTATCATCCTTAATGTATATAACTTATCCTGGCTCAGCTCTTGGAGGAATTAGTCCATTTGCATATAAAGTAATTCAAACATTTTTATTTCATAGTTTTGAATTTACATGGGATTTTTATGTCTTACATTAAAAAATGTACGCTTCTCTTTTAAAGAAATTTGGAAAGAAGCTGTTGGTCTAGTTATATTAATCGTTTGGGCTTTCATTGGAAACTTTGCTTATGAAGGAATTCCAGATGGTCACCACTATGATTGGTTCTTTGTGACTGGTTCAACATTCCTTTTCATTCCAAAATCATTAATGCCACTAGTTGTATTCATTGCAACATTTGGTATGTGTGCACTTATTTATTTAATTGATTATATAGTTAAAAGAATAGCAACTAAAAAGAGTGAAACCAAATAGTTTATTATTATATTTAATTGATTAACAACGCTATATTTATAGCGTTTTTTATATACAAAAAGTATTTCTAAAAATAAAAAAGGAAATTAATCCTTTTTTATTCATTATCGTCTTCTTCAACTTCTTCGTATTCTTCATTTTCTTCATTTTTTCTAAAAAGACCTGCAATCATGTAATAAACTGGTACTGTGATAAATAAGACCCATAATGGATGCCATAAATTCAAAAAGACACCTAATGCACAATATAATGCTGTAATAAATAATGGATATGCAAAATGATTTCCATTTTTTAATTTAATTGATTTATAGAATGAACCCGGAACTGGAATAGCAATAAATAAGAACCAATATGTTTCAAATCCGAATCCTAATGGCTTAAGCATTCCTAATATAATATAAGCAATAACAACTACTAGTAGGGTAATACCAGTTATTGCACCTGCAATCTTATCTTCTTTGCTTTCTATTTTCTTAAGAAAATCTTTCTTTCCAACAACTTTTACTTGGCCATTTTTATCTGTTAGTATTGTTTTCCCTTTTTCAACAATAATAGTATTGCCTTCATCGTCTTTAACAGTGACTCTTCCTTTTCCAGCACTAACAATAGTACCATCGTTATCTTCAAAGATTACATCAGAATCAACCTTTTCTTGAGTATTAGATTCTTTGTTCTCCTCAATAATATCAATTGCATCATCGCCATTTAGTAATTCATCTAATGATATACCATATAGCTTAGCTAATTGAATTAAATTATCTGTATCTGGAGAAGATTCACTTCTTTCCCATTTTGATACTGCTTGTCTTGATACTCCTAATTTTTCTGCTAAATCCTCTTGTGATAAATTGTGTTTCTTTCTTAATTCACATAATCTGTTTGCTGTTTTAATATTCATTGTTTTTTCCTCCTAACAACATCATTATTAAACCAGTTGCAACCACAGTTGCACTACCTATTCTAGTTTGAAACACCGCAACTATAGGTTGCAAATATAAAATTTTCCTTAATCTTAATATAAAAATCATTATTTTTTAACAAAATAAGCAAAATTAAAAATATTTTTTATAAAACTTTTAACAATTCTTCGCTAAATTTACGACCTAAAGCAAGTTCACTCAATGAATCATAATGACCCCAGTCAGGATTACCTTCAGGTTCTTGATCAATTGTAAAGCCCATATCTATAGTCGAAAAATAGATATTCAATAGAGAAAGTGTAGCAAACTTTTCTTTAGCTTCATTAATTATTGGATAAGCTGGTTCGCAATAAGGACTATTCGAAATACCAGCATCGATAAAATATATTCCTTTGTCAGATGCATACTCTTTTAAGTCATCGCGAAGATAATTAACAAATGCTGTTTGGTTTTTAAAATATTTATTTGCTTTTTCGTATGTTGTATCAGATTCACCTTGCATCCAACAAATAGCTCCTATTTGAGCATCATAATTATACTTTTCTAGTTCTCCCATATACTTATGTACAAAAGCAATACAAGCATCATAAATCCATGCTCTTTCTTGATTATATAACCAATGATAATTTAAAGAATAACCAGACATCGTATATTTAAAAATGAATACTTTTTCTCCATTTGTATTGCCGTTTAAAATATCAGCTATACCTAATTCAGGACCAAAACATCCTTCATAAGCACAAGTTAAATCAACCTGTTTAAAGTTACCATTTGAAGAAACATTATGGTCATCAATGCAATAATTAATTAAAACATTTTCATAACCATTTTCAAATTTTTGATATTCCTCTTCAGTAGTATTAATTTGTAAGTAATCATTGTAACTACATCCGGAAGCATTGCTTTGGCCTAATAATAAAACTACTTTTGATTTAATACCTTTTCCATCTTCTAAATTAGTAGTATCTTCATAATCAGTGTTCATATTTAACTTATAATAATCTTTATTTTGACAAGAACATGAAGTTAAACAAGTAAATAATAAAGTACTAATGTAAATTGTTCTTTTATTCATAATAATTCACCTTTAGTTATTAGTATTATTCTTCATCACTATTTTTTAATGAATTCTTTTTTTGAGGAATATACAAGAACAAATTATCAATTGATTTAAACCAACGTTTTTCTTTCTCTTTTGTAAAGTGTTCCCATAACGAAGTAAAGATGAAAATTAATAAAAGCATTGATAAAGCAAACATCCACCATTTAAAAGCTGGTAATTCATAAGGCCCATGTACAAGATACATTGCATTTGGACTAGGTAATCCTCCCAAATAGAAAACTAATTCGACTAATCCACCAACTACACCACAGGACAATAGTCCAAATGTATATGGAACTAAGTTAAATACATTAACTTTAACATAACCACCAACAAATAAGAATAAACAACCAATAAGTAAAAAAGAATGAGATAAAGCTGATTGAAAATATTGCCAATCATTAAAGCAAGGATCATTAACAAATACAGTAATCAATGCTCCAAAACAACCACCATAAGCAGTAAAGGTAGCAACATTTTTAAAAAACTTTGATTCTTTATTTGGCCAAAGACTTACAAAGACAAGTAAATCCATCATATAATTACAAAAATAAATAGGAAATAATTGATTATCTACAGCTGTCCCTAAACCACCATTTGCGAAAAAAGACGTATAAATGGTTGAAATATGTAATATAAAACAAATGGAAGCAACAATAAATAAAAATAAATTTTTATACTTTTGTTTTTTAATGTAATGAGCTAAAAACATAATTAAAGAAATTATGAAAAATGAGCTAAATATATAAATAATTTGATCACGCGTCATAAATACTATCTCCAAAAAAAATGTATCTTCGATTGAAGATACATAAAAATACTATAATTTATTTTCTAGTAACGTTTTTTTCAAATGTTCCTTCATGGTAATAGAAGTCACTAATAAATTCTGCTATAACAATTTTTTCGCTGCCATCGATACCAAAATAAACATCAACGATTTCACCATTTTCATATAAAACTAATGTAGGTGTAGGTGTTTCTCCATTAGCTAAGTCATCACTGAAATCTTGATCAGATACTTCTTCACATTCTTCTGTTGTTAAGCCATTAACAATTTGAAGAGCATCTACATTGTTTTCAAACCATTGATAATAATGTGGAACATCCTTGTAGTCTTTGTCATCTTCATCATAATCAAAATCAGTATCATATGCATACATAAATTTTACAACTGGTTTTTCATGTGATGAATTCTTTTCATAATATTCATTAACAAAATATTTAATACCTTTTTCAGCAGTTGTACATGCATTACAATCTTCACCAACTAAGATTAATAAGAATTTTTCACCATATTCAGAAGTTAATTTTCCTTCTTCTTCATATTTCAAGAAATCTTCAGCTGTAATATCATTTTTGTTGATAAAACTATATTTACCACTATTTTCAGATAAGTTCTTAATTCCTTTAGAAATTGAAGGAATTGAGAAAATAATACCAAAAATAATACCAACAACTAATAATGGTTGAATCCATGCTGTTTCTTTAATCCAGTTCCAAATTTTAGCAAAGAATGAACCAATTGCCTTAAAAACCTTTTTCATTTTATAGACCTCCTATATATACACAATATAGCCATTTAATATTACCATTAAAAACGAGTCATTTCAATAAATATTTTGTATTTTTTCTTGCCTTTGCGCAAAATTTCAAATAAATTATATTTTGCGTATATTATTACTTAATGTATTATTAAATTTAATATTTAATAATTGCTTTTTTTCTTTCTTAGTATAAAATACATTGTATGAGGTTTTGATTTATGGATGGGACAAAGAAAAGTTTAAGAAAAAAATACGATGATTATATGTTTAATCATATTAAATTAAAGAATACAATTGATACAACATTTTCATTAATTTGCATTGTTATATCAGCTTTTATATTTGCTTTTGGATTTAGATCGTTTATATCTCCAGCTGTTGGCACTAGTTTAGCATCAGGGGGTATGTCTGGTTGTTCCCAAATTATTTTAAAAATAATTGTATTAATTCATGGTGAAATAGATACTACAGTTGCAGATAATATTGTTTCAATAGCTTATTTTCTTTTAAATGTACCTGTTTTTATTCTTGCATGGAAAGGCATAGGAAAACGTTTCGCTCTTTATTCTCTAGTTAATATTTTCTTTGTATCATTTTTTATTTCTTTTATTCCTGAATCTTTAACTAGTTTATTCACAATCGCTCCTGACGATTTTATTTCAAGAGCATTATTTGCAGGTATTTGCACTGGCTTAAGTAGTTCATTGGCTTATTTTGTAGATGGATCAGCTGGTGGCTTAGACGTAATTTCTTATTATTTTGCAATAAAGAAATCAACATCTGTTGGTAAATATATGTTCGGTTTTAATACAATTGTTATCACCGTATTTACAATTTTATCATCAATTAATAATCCTTCTGCATCTATAATTTTACTATATACTATTGTCTATTTATTTACATCATCTACGGTTACAGACAAATTAAGCATTAGAAATAAAAAATCTCAAATTCAAATTATTACTCAACACGAAGAACTACCTAAAATATTAATAGCTAATTTCCCACATGGATGTACAGTTGCTGATGCAAAAGGTGCATTTTCTGGAAATGGTGTCAAAATTATTTATATGATTGTTTCTTCTTTTGAAGTAAAAAGCGTCGTTGAATTGGTTAATAAAGTTGACTCTAATGCCTTTGTAAATGTATTTAACATTAATCAAGTCTACGGAAAATTTTATATTAAACCAATTAAATAGTTTAATTTAATATCCATACTGCAGCATTTAAATATGTTGCAATCAATAACCAAAAAGGATAAACACAAAGTAGAACATCTATATATTTGAATTTATCTTTTAATTCCATTATTAAATATACTGCAACAATTAAATTAAATAAAATTATCACCATACTTAAGAATAAATTATGGATTACAAAAAATGTTAAACACCATAAAATATTTAATGTTCCATTGACACTTAATAAGATAACTAATTCTTTAGTTATCTTTTTTTCTCTTAATAGATAATAAATACAAATTGCAAAAAGAGTATATATAATTGTCCACATTAAGGGAAATAGAAAATTTGGTGGCCAATAACTTGGTTTAGTGATCTCAATAAACCAATCTTTAGATAGCATAAAAAAAGTAGTACCTAACAAAGAAACAATTAAAACAGGTATCACACTAAATAAAATATTTTTAATCATATTAAGTCTCCATAATTAATATATTAATTTTCATTTTTTATATACAAAAAAGCTAAGAGATAATCTCCTAGCTAATATCCTCAATAATCTCGAGATACTAAAGATAACTGAAAAAGTTAATAAATTTAGCGTCCGTAATAAGTATTCTTCATGCCTTCACATACATTTTCTTCAGTAGTTGTATGTGATGGATAGTAAACTGGTCTTGGAACAAAATGGTTGACGATTCTTGTTTGAGTAGGACAAATAATCGGTTGTTCAACAGTGTAATATCTATTACAAACCGTTTCCTTAACTGGCATTACTATTGGCTCATATTTACAAGGACATTGTGGCGTACACCTTCTATACATAAATATATTCTCCCGTATTAAGATATGTTAAATAGTAAAATATGTAATGTTATTTGCCTATTTTTTTAAACATTTTCATAGTCTATAATGATGAAAACATTAAAAAAATTATTTCCTTTTGTATTTTTAGTTATTTTAATTATCTTTTCTTCGATAAGTTCTCTTATCTTTGTAAAAGTTCAACATTTATTTGAAACTTTCTTTTTTTCTTTAATTCCACTTTTAGCACCAACAATTCTCTTTGATTGTCTTTTTGTAAATAGTGGTGGATTGGATACCTTATGTGAAATATGTAAGAATAAAAGTAATATTTTTATAAAGATTATTATATTAATTATTGGAATAATTGGTGGCTCTGCTTCATTAAGTTTTTATATCAATTACTTAATAAAAAGAAATATATTAACGATAAAAGAAGGCCAATCAATGTTAAATCATTTTTTCTTACCATCACTACCATTTGTTATTAATATTATCTTAGTAAAATTAGAAGGCTATTTAAAAATACTGTTTGTTTTATTACTATATATAGTTCCTTTTTTTATTTATACAACTTTAAATATTAAAGAACCAAAAAATATAGCATCATTAGAAGATAATATGATAGAAAATAATTCTTTTAATTTTCTTGCTAATTCCATTTATCAAGCTGGTAAAACGATGGTTGTAATTTGTGGAACTATCATTTTGTATAATATTCCTTACTATACAATTATTCATCTTTTCAATTTAGATGATTATTATGAAATACAAGGCTTAATTGAATTTTCTAATGCTCTTATTAACTTAAGTAATAATTTAACTATTAAAAATATATGTTCAATAATGTTTATTTTATCTTTTTCTTCTTTCTCTACTTATTCGCAAACTCATATTATGGTAGAAAAAATTAATATTTTACTGCTTATTAAAAAAAGGCTATTGTTAGCCTTTATAAATACATTTATTATTTTACTTTTTCTTCTAAATATTTAGTTACCATTGGAGGCACTAATGAAGAAACATCTTGACCTGCTAAAGCCATTTCTTTAATCATTGAAGAAGAAATAAAATTGTTTTCTGAGTTCGCCATAAAAAAGACCATTTCAATATCTTTATTTATAAATCTATTTGCAGCAGCTAATTGGAATTCATATTCAAAATCAGATACTGCACGTAATCCACGTACTAAAACTTGGACATCATTTTTACTTGCGTAATCAACAACTAATCCTTCATAAAAATCAACTTTTACATTTGGTAAATGTTTAACTGAATCTTTAATCATATTAAGTTTTTCTTCTATAGAAAAAAATGGTTTTTTGGAAGGAGATATGGCAACTAACACTATTAATTCATCATACAATTTTGCTGCTCTATTAATAATATTTAAATGACCATTCGTAATTGGATCAAAACTTCCTGGATAAACTGCTCTTACCATATTTACCTCCTTAATATAGTCAAATGAATGAAACCATATTTAAATCTTTTAACTTTTGAAAATAAAGATTCATCAATTAGAAATTCTTTATCTGTTTCCACAATTATTATACCATCATTTGCAATGATATTTCTATTAATAAGCAAATCAACAATATCATTACAAACATCAAGTGCATAAGGAGGATCTAATAAAACAATATCAAATGAATTTTCTTGTAAAGTATTTAAATAATTCTTGTAATCAGATTTAATAACTTTAGCATTTTCTATTTTTAATGTAGATAAATTTGATTTAATGCATTTAATTGGTTCATTTTCTAAATCAACAAAAGCACAAAAAGAAGCTCCTCTCGATAAAGCTTCTATTCCATAAGCACCTGATCCAGCAAATAAATCTAAAACACGTTTGGAACCAATGCTTTCACCTAGTGATGAAAATAAAGATTCTCGTATTCTATCTTTTGTTGGACGCGTTGTCTTTTCACTTGGAAAAATAATATTTCTATGTCGATAAATACCACCAATAATTCTCATATACTAATCTACCTTATGTTCACAGTTATGTTGAAAATCACCTAATATTTCGTGATTGATTCTTTCATATATTTTTCTAACTTCTGAAAAAGCACTTAAGTATTCTTTTACAAGAGGATGCTCATCTAATTCTTTTTTAGCTAGATATAATTTATGTTGATACTCTTTTGCTTCTTTTGTATCTTCTTTATATATTTTTAAAATATCATTGTATGATGTTTGTGCACTAGAAAAACGATATGAAAGAGCCATAACTTCTTCATTACTTTCCATATTTTTTTCAGCTTCTTTTAGTCTTTTAACTTCATTAGAATTTTCTAATGCATCTTTTAACTCATAAGTTAAATTTAATAAAATATCATTCATTACAATAATTCTCGAGCCAAAGTCATCATTAAAGAAAAATCTTCAACTTTGTCTACCACTCTTTTCCTTCTTACTATTTTATAGTCTTTAACAAATTCCTGAAAATTTTCAGGATGTCTAGATAATTCACGATACCAGTAGGGTTTTTCTCTTAAAAATTGCCAGTAATCTATGTTTTTATCTAATTCTATTATAACAACTGAATGCATATTAGTCATCACTTCTTTTGTAAGGTTTGCTCATTTTTCTTCTTGTAACAATTGGTTGATCTTCAGGTTTTGTTACCTCATTTAATATATTTAAAATTTTCTTCATTCCATTTAATCCATCACTAATTTTGTCAACATCAATTCCTGCAATTGTATCAAAAATGTTATTCGAAGTATTTTCTTTTGCCTTACTTGAACTTCTTTCATTCTCTTCTTCTTTATTACTATGAGAGTCTTCTTCTGCTTCATTATTTTCTTCTTTAAAAATTTTATCATCTGGTCCAAATATATCATATCTTTCATAAAGTTCTTGCCATGTATATTTCTTGGTTTCTATTAATTTAAAAACATATCGATGATTTTTAATAAATTCTTTAAATTCATCAAGTTTATTCATAACTATACTCCTTCCTTACATTATTAAAATATGCACTTATACAAATAAAGTATTCAAAGCATAAACAAATAATTCATAAATTCATATATTAATTTGAGGAGGTCTTTTATTATGTATTATTATGGTCAAAATTATGGCTATCCGGGCTATAATTCTAATTATATGTATCCACAATCACAAAGTAGTTATATATCATGGTTAGTAATTGCTATCATAATTTTTGTTTTACTAGTAATAATAGCAGCTCCAAATCATTCTACATCATCATCTAGTTCTTGCTTTTAATATTCTTTGACATTTATATAAAAATTTAGTATCATTACTCAGGTGATAAAAATGTTTAAAATTGTAAAAGATACAAATCAAAGTATAAGAGAAAAATGTAGTGATGTTGATTTACCACCTTCAAAAGATGATATAAAACTATTAAAAAATATGATTAATTATTTAAAACTTAGCCAAGATGAAAAGTATGCAGAAAAGCACAATATTCGTCCTGGTGTAGGTTTAGCTGCTCCTCAAATTGGTATCAATCGAAAAATGATTGCCATCTATTATGAGTTAGATGAAAAGAATAAAGTAGAATTAGGTTTAATTAATCCTCGTATTATTAGTAATTCAGTTAAAGAATGTTATCTAAAAAATGGTGAAGGATGTTTATCAGTTGATGAAGACCATAAAGGATATGTTTATCGTTATTTCAAAATCACAGTAAAAGCTTTCGATGTAGTCCAAAATAAAGATGTTGAAATTACTGCTCGTGGTTACGATGCCATCGTTTTACAACACGAAATAGATCATTTATCAGGCATTTTATATTACGATAGAATCGATAAAAAGAATCCTTTCTTAAAGAAAGAAAACTCAATTGAAATATAAATAATATTTTAAATTTTTATCATAAATTTTTATCTATCTTTACAAAAGATAGATTTATTCATATAATATTGTAAACAATATTAAAAAGATAATTTCGTAGAAATAAAGGAGGTTATTATTTAATGGCGCCAAATTTAATAAAAACACCTATTAGCATTTATGCTTTGGGTGGTTTAGGTGAAGTTGGAAAAAATACCTATTGTATAGAAAGTGAAAAAAGCATAATTATCATAGATGCAGGAGTTAAATTCCCTGATGCTGATCTTCCAGGAATTGATTACGTTATTCCTGATTATTCACATTTAAAAAAGAATAGAGGAAAAATCAAAGCATTATTTATTACTCATGGACATGAAGATCATATCGGTGGAATTCCTTTCTTAGTACAAAATGTTCATATACCAGTTATATATGCCCCAAAATTAGCTGCATCTTTAATTAAAAATAAAATTCAAGAAAGTAGAATTAGAGAACCAGTTAATGTTGTTGAATATAAAGAAGATGATGTAATTAGTATTGCAGAATTCACAGTTCAATTCTTCAACGTAACACACTCTATTCCTGACTCATTTGGTATTTGTGTTGATACACCTGAAGGACGTATTGTTACAACAGGAGACTTTAAAGTTGACTTAACTCCAGTCGGTCCAGATATTAATCTTCAAAAGATGGCTCGTCTTGGTACTGAAGGAATTGATTTATTAATGAGTGATTCGACGAATGCTGAAATCGAAGGTTATACTCCTTCTGAAAAAAATGTTATTAGTTCTATTAATGATGTTTTTGCAAAAGCTCCAGGTCGCTTAATTATTTCAACTTTCTCATCAAATATATCACGTATTCAACAAATTGTTGAAGCTTGTATAAAATACAACAAGAAAATTGTTATTATTGGACGTTCAATGGAAAATGCTGTTTCAGCTGCTAGAAGTTTTGGCTATATTAAAATTCCTGATGCTTCACTTGTAAGTGCTGATGATATTAGAACTTTATCATATAATGAAACAGTTATATTATGTACAGGTTCTCAAGGTGAACCGATGGCAGCATTATCTAGAATTGCAAATGGCGAACATAAAACAATTCACATTAATCCAGGTGATACTGTCGTATTCTCTTCTTCCCCAATTCCAGGAAATGGCGCATTAATTAATAAAGTTATTAACCAGTTGACTAGAGTAGGAGCTAATGTCTTAACAAATTCTGTTTTCTACTCATTACACTCGTCTGGTCACCCTTCTAAACAAGAATTAAGGATCGTTCAAAAATTATTTAGACCAAAATATTTTATGCCAATTCATGGTGAATATCGTATGCTTAAGATTCATGCTGATATTGCTGTTTCTTTAGGAATGCCAAAAGAAAATACATTTATTCTAAGTAATGGTGATACATTATATTTACAAGACCATGAAGTTACATATGGTCCTCGTATTCAAGCAGATGAAATTTATATTGATGGCCGTGATATCAATGGTTTAAGTGCTAGTGTTATTCACGACCGTAAAGTATTATCTCAAGATGGCATGGTTGCAGTATCAATTGTTATAGATTCACGTACAAACCAATTGTTATCAAGACCAAAGATTATAACTAAGGGATTTGTTCATGAGTCTAATACTATTTTAATTGAAAAAGCTCAAATTAAAATTGAAACAATTTTAAAAGAATTAATGAAAAATAAAGTCACATTTGCTGAAATTAAATCTACTATCAAAAATACACTTGGACGTTATTTGTTTGCAAAAACACAACGTACACCTTATATCATTCCGGTTATTATGAATAAAAACTAATGTATATACTTGCAAGTCAATCTCCAAGAAGAAAAGAACTTTTATCTAAAATAATCAAAGACTTTGTTATTATTCCTGCAAATATTAATGAAGATATAAAAGTAAATACACCTGAAGAGTTACCTTTAATTCTTTCTAAATTAAAAGCTGAAGAAATATTTAAAGCTCATCAAGATGACATTATTATTGCAGCAGATACAGTTGTAATTTTAGATAATAAAATTCTTGGTAAACCTAAAAACGAAAAGGAGGCATATAAAATGTTATCTTCTTTATCGAATAGAAAGCATGATGTAATAACGGGATATACTATTTTATCCAAAGAAAAATTTATTAGTAGAACAATAAAAACTGAAGTTTACTTTAATAAACTTGATGACCAAACTATTATAGACTATATAAAAACCGGATCACCTTTTGATAAAGCTGGTGGCTATGGTATTCAAGATTCAGAATTCAAATTAGTCAAACAAATTAAGGGCAGTTTATCTAATGTAATTGGTCTTCCTCTAGAAAGTTTAGCAAACGACCTATTATAAAAGCACAAACACTCCAATATATCATATTTATAAATGGAGTGTTTTTTTAATGCAACCAATATATTTTATTCCAAGAGAAGATGAATACATATATCGAAGTGATGATCGAATGATTGGACCACTTTTACCATTTTTAGGAGGTTTCTTACTTGCTGAAGTTTTACCTCCTTTTATGCCATATAATTATGGTGGTAATCCACAAAATCAATATTATAATTATCCATATCCAGCTCCATATTATCAAGCAAACTACTCATATCCAAGTGAAACAAATACATACACAACTAATACTTATCAAATGACACCGAAGCAACCATATATGAATTCGTATTCTTCGACATATCCATATTATAAATCAACACAAAGTTATTATTAAAAAAAGATTTGTAGAAAGTATTAATCACATAATGATATACTTCTACAAATCTTTTATTTTTCAAAATATTCTTTTAATTTAGGTGCATCTTCTCCAATAACAAGTGTAACTTTACTTGTCATAACGATTACTCCATCAACACCAATATCTTTTAAAGCATCTACATTTAATAAAGTATTATCCTTTAACACAACACTTAGTCTAGAACCACGAGTAGTCATTTCCACTATATTATCTTTACCACCTAAGTTTGAAATAATTTCATCATAAGTGATATTGATATTTTTATCTTTAATTTTCTTTGGCTCTTTTTTAGGTTTTGTCTCTCCTTTACTATTTTCTAATTTTCCTTCTTTTACAGATTCATCTTTGGTTTCTTTTACTTTGTCTAGATAAAACTTAACAATTAAACAAGATAAAATAAAAATTAAGAATAAAAGAATAATTGCTACAACAACATAGAAAATATTTCTCTGTAACCAATCAGTTAAATATAGATTTAATAAAATCATTTATATCACTCCTTTAAAAATGATGATCTTAACTTATCAATAAACTTAGTTTGCGAAAAACGTAATAATTTAACTTTTTTATCCGACATATAAATATCGACTAATAATAGTTTACCATTTTTTTCATCAATTTTATTATCAAATCCAATAATTTCTTTATCAAATGGTCCTTCGAAAACAATATGAGCATCATTTTTTAAAATAAGTGAATTATTTAAACTTGAATAAAAATAATTATTTATAGGATTAATTTCCGTTAATTGAAGTAAATTTAAAGATGTATCTATAACTGCACCATTACATGATTTATTATATCCTGTACTTCCTAAAGAAGAAGAAACTAGTAATCCACTACCTCTAAATGTTTCAAGAAATTCGCCATTAATATAGACATTACATTCTAAAGTTTTAAAAGGATTTTCAATACGAACTTCATTGATCGCATATATACTATATTTTTCATCATTTTCATATTTCAAAGTAGCTTCTATTAAATTATGCTCTTCAATAAAGTATTCTGAATTATTTAAAACATTATCAACAACTTCATCTAAATCTGAAGCACTATATTCAAAGAAATAACCTAATGTTCCTGTTTTAATTCCTATAAAACAAATAGAATCTAATCTATCAATATATTTATGAACGGTTTTTAAAAAAGTACCATCCCCACCAATGACAAAAACTACTTCTGGACATTTTTCATCAAAAACAAAATTATTATTTTCCAAAATAATACTTAATCTATTCTTAATTTCTAATGACTTTTCATTTTGTTTTGCTGAGATTGAATATTTCATATTTTCCTCCTTTATCATAAACCTATTTTATTGTATCATAATAAAGAAGGTAGGTTAATAATTATGTCAAACAATATTGAAATAGAAGGTAAAATTTTAGTTACAGAAAATGAATTTGAAAGTTTATTAAAGTACTTTAAAAGAACAGATGAAGATAAAATTGTTCAAGTTAATCATTACATTGATTCATCCGATCAACAACTACGTAAATTAGGTTTTGCATTACGTATTAGAGAAAAAAACAATCATTATGTTTTAACTTTAAAAACTCCTTTAAGCGAGGGATTACTTGAAAAAGATCAAGATATCTCAAAAGAAGTATATAAAGCATTTAAATATGAAAATAAATTTCCTGAAGGAGATATAAAGAATTTCTTACTTATGTTAGGTTTAAATGTTGAATCATTATCAATCATCACAAGTTTAAAAACTGAACGTTATGATATTGATTACAATGGTGGACTTCTTTCTCTTGATAAGAGTACTTATAATAATATCGTTGATTATGAAGTTGAACTAGAAGAAACATCTTTAGAAAGAGCTCAAACAAATCTTAAAGAATTATGCGAAAAAGTTGGTATCGAATATAAAATAAATCATCTTTCAAAACAAGCTCGTGCAATGAATTCTAAATAAAAATAAATGGTCTATAAAGAAGGAACTTTATAGACCATTTTTTAGTTTTCCCTTTTAAATTGAAGATACTCTACTTCGTTAAAATTATTCTTTTTATATGCTTTAATAGCAAAAACATTTTCCTTATCAACTTCTAAACGTTGAATTGTATTTGGATATTTTTCTTTTAAATAATCAAAAAACAAAGAACCTAATCTATGATGTCGATACTCTTCTTTTATATATAAATCTTCTATCCAAATACATGGTTTACCAAATTCCGTTGAATAACTTTTAGCTAACATTGCATAACCACATATTTTATTGTCTTCTTCAAAAACATAACCTTCTAAATAAGGGCATGTATTAATGCAATTATCAAAATCATTTTCAAATATTTCTATACTTCCGTTTGTTGCAACAGCCTCTGAAGCATAAAATACTTGCATCATTTTAATAACTTCATTTTTATCTTTCTTATTCATTAAACGTATCATTAGAATTCTCCACTTTCTTTTCTAAATTGTGCATGTTCACAAGTTTCAAATTTTTCACAATTACCTTTTGAACAAGTTTTAAAAGCAATTTCTCGAGCTTCACGTGGAATAAATGTACGAATTTCTTCTTCATTATATCCGACTTGAATACGACGGTCATCAACCATAATTGGCCTTTTTAATACTGAAGGATTTTCTTTAATAAAAGCTATTAATTCACTAATTTTCATATCGTTAATATCAATATGTTGATCTTTCATAATTTTAGAACGTCCCGATATAATATCATCGGTACCATTTTCAGATTTATTCAATATTTCTTTTAAATCTTCTTCATTTAAGACAGAAGAAAAAATATTTTTCTCTTCATATGGAATATTTTGTTCTTCAAACCATTTTTTTACTTTTCTACATGAACTACAACTTGGCGAAGTATAAATTTTAATCATTCAACTCATCTCCTAATGTTACAAATAAATTGTAAGTAATAATCAGTAATTTTGCAATGATTAAACTCTAAATGAATAATCTTTTATATAAAAAATAGTCTTGATAAATTGACTTTATTGTTACATAAATTTATAATTTTACTTATTAAATGGAGATTTAATTTATGGAAAGAATTTTAAGTGGAATTAAACCAACAGGAAATTTAACATTAGGTAATTATATAGGAGCACTTAGAAATTTTAAAAATTTCCAAGATCAAGGTGAAACTTTTATTTTTATTGCTGATTTACACGCTTTAACATTACCAATTGATCCTGAATTTTTAAGAACAAACTCAAGAGATATTGCTGCTTTCTATTTAGCAGCTGGTCTAGATCCTAAAAAGACACATATTTTCTTACAAAGTCACGTTTCAGCTCATGCTGAAATGAATGCTATTATGCAAAACTTTTTATATATGGGTGAATTATCTCGTATGACTCAATTTAAAGAAAAATCACATAACCTTAAAAACGATGCAATTGGTCTAGGATTATTTGCTTACCCTGTTTTAATGGCTTGTGATATTTTACTTTATGATGCAACTATAGTTCCAGTTGGTGAAGATCAAACCCAACACGTTGAATTAACTCGTGATTTATGTAAAAGATTTAATAATAGATTTGGTGACATTTTAACAATGCCAAAAGCCGTTGTTACAAAAGTCGGTGCTCGTATTATGTCTTTATCTAACCCTACGGTAAAAATGTCAAAATCCGACCCTAAAGGTGATGTTTTCTTAAAAGATGACCTCCAAGTTATTAGAAAGAAAATTATGTCAGCTGTTACTGATTCTGAAATGGAAGTAAGATATGATAAAGAAAATAAACCTGGTATTTCTAATTTATTAACAATCTATGCTTCATTAAAAAACATTTCTATTGAAGAAGCTGAAAAAGAATTTGTTGGAGCAAATTATGGAACATTTAAACGTGCTGTTGCAGACGTTGTATGTAATGAACTCCAAGGTTTCCAAGAACGTTATCAATATTTTATTAATTCAGGAGAAGTTGATAAAGTACTTGAAGAAGGTGCTGAAGCAGCTCGCAAAGTTGCTGATAAAACATTACAAAGAGTCAAAGATGCAGTAGGATTATTATAAAAACAACCAAGCCATCGGCTTGGTTTTATATTGAAAGGAAAAGTTATATGGAAGAAAAATATATTATTGGAATAGATCTTGATGGAACTCTTTTAAATAGTAAATCAAAATTATCTCATTCAACTATTTCATATTTAAAGAAAATATCTAAGCAAGGTCACATTATTGTTTTATGTACAGGTCGACCATTAAGAGCAATGTTACCATTTTATCAACAATTAAAACTGAAAACCCCTGTCATTTGTTATAATGGTGGTCGTGTTTTTAATCCAAATGATAATTTTTTTCCAAGTATTACTTATTCATTTAATAAAGAAGATATTAAAGATATCATTAATTCAATTGGTTTAGAAAAAATCGATAACATTATGTGTGAAGTAGATGATAAAGCATGGGTCTATGCTCACGATAAAAAAATTGAAGAAATTCTATGGCATAATAATATTTCTTTAATATATGGAGATTTAAATAAAACGTTAAATGAAAATCCAATTACATTTCTTATCTTTTCTAAACATAAAGAATGTAAAAAACTAATTAGTAAAAATATTAAAGAGAAATATCCTACACTTAAATATCGCTTTTGGAATGGCTACCTAGAAAATTTTTCTGAAATCTTTGATAAACACATTTCAAAATATAATGCTTTAAAAAGCGTTGCTAAATATTATAAGATTCCATTAGAAAATATTATTACTTTTGGAGATGGAGAAAATGATATTGATATGATTTCTAAAGCAAATTATGGCTATGCAATGGTTAATGCACCTGAAGACATTAAATCCAAAGCCAAATATATTACAACGAAAGATAATGATCATGATGGTGTAATCATAGAATTAAAAAAAATAATCAAGAACAAATAAAAATGAATGCGACGCATTCATTTTTAAATCTTTAAAATGTTCTTTATATATAAATATAATCTTTGTGGTTTATTAAAGACTTCATCTTTAGTTCTACCGACTGCATTAACATAAATCTTGCATTTTGGTTCTGTACCACTTGGCCTAATAGAAACAACTGATTTATCTTCAAGAATAAATCTCATAACATCTGATTTAGGTAAAGTTAAATCTTTTACTTCTTCACCTTCATAACGTTTTGATTCTAAATAATCCTCAAAAGCCACAACACGTAAACGGCTAATCTCTTTAAATGGTTTTTCTCTAACTTTTGCTAAAAGAGTTTTCATATTTTCACTACCTTCAGCACCCTTAAATTCGACTGAATATTGAGTGTCTTTATAGAATTCACCTAATTTACGTTGTACATTATATAATACTTCATCAAGATGTAAACCTTGTTCATTATAGAAACAAGCTAACTCAGCATATAGTAATGATGCTTGAAGACCATCTTTATCTCTAACAAATGGAGCAATTAATGCACCATAACTTTCTTCATAACCAAACTCAAAATGTGGACCATTTTCTTCGACTTCAAATTCGTGGATTTTTTCACCAATAAATTTGAATCCTGTTAATAAAGATATTGTTTTAACTCCATATTGTTTAGCAATGTTTTCTCCAAATGAAGAAGTAACAATTGTATTAAACATTACACCGTTTGGACTTAATAATCCTTTAGCTTCTCTTTGAGATAAAACATAATCAAGTAGTAAAGCACCTGCTTCATTACCATTTAATTTACGATATGTACCATCTGATGCCAAGTAAGCTATACCAACTCTATCAGCATCTGGATCAGTTGTAATAATTAAAGGAGCTTTAATACTATCAGCTAATTCAAGAGCTTTAGTATAAGCTTTTGGGCTTTCTGGGTTTGGTGATTCAGTACCAGAAAAATTAGGATCAGGATCACATTGAGAAGTGACTGGAACTACTTCATAACCAGCTTCATTAAAAATTCTCATTAAATTGACATAAGATGTACCATGTTGAGGAGAAAAAACAATTTTGTAACCCTCTTTTTTAACATCTGGATTTAATCTAATTCCTAAGACTGCTTGACAATAAGCATCATCAACTTCAGGACCTAAAATATTAGTTTCACCATGAGGTTGGAATTCAGTTACTGCTGTTGCTAATTCATGATCCTTAGAAGCAATAATCTCTAAAAGTCTTTCAATCTTTTCAGGAACTAATTGACAGCCATTTTCATCATAAACCTTAAAACCATTATATTCTTTTGGATTGTGAGAAGCTGTAATTACAATACCACCAACACAATTTAAATATCTAATTGCAAAAGATAATTCAGGAGTAGGTCTCAAACTATCAAATATATATACATTAATACCATTAACATTTAAAATTTCAGCTGTTTCGTTACAAAACTCACGCGAATTCATTCGATTATCATGAGCAATAACAACACCTCTTTGACGTGCATCAGGGAATTTTTCTATTAAATATTCTCCATAACAAACAGCAGCTTTAAGTATTGTAAAGAAATTCAATCTATTACTTCCAGGTCCCATTACCCCACGCATACCTGCAGTACCAAATTCAATATCTTTGAAGAAAGCATCGCTTCTTTCTTCTTGTGTCATTTTTCTTAAAATGTTTTTATCCTCTTTAGAAACTAAATCAGATTTAACCCATGTTTTATACTTATCATCAATACTTCTCATAAATAGACCCCTTATTAATATAAATTTTTATTAGTTTCTTAGCAATGATTAAATTTATAATTTTGCTAAAATTTCTCGTTCTTTTTTTCCTAATTCGCATATAAATTCCTTATTAGATAAATAGTTTAAGACTCCACTTAAATTTTTAAACTTAATTTTATATGCGTGTAAAAATTGTGATGAGTAATCAAATTTTTGATTAAACTCTTTATTAACATTGAAATCACCATATTTACTATCCCCAACAATAGGATGACCAATGTGCGCCATATGTACTCTTATTTGATGAGTACGACCAGTAATAAGTTTAACTTCTAACAAAGTAAAATTTCCAAAATGCTTTCTAATAAAATATTCAGTGACAGCAGTTTTAGCTCCATTTGCTAAAGTAGAAACTTTAACCATTCCAGTTTTTTCATTCTTTAATAATGGAACATTGATCACTCCATCTTTCATTATCTTTCCATTAACTAAAACATAATAATACTTATCAATTTCTTCTTTATCTTTAAATAGTTCAAGTAATTGTTGTAAAGCTGGTAAATTTTTACCAAAAATAACAATTCCTGAAGTATTTCTATCAAGTCTATGAGCAGGTCCTGGTATAAATCCTTGATCAATTTTTGGATCATATTCACCTTTACTAATTAAATATGAAATTACATATTTATCTAATGTTGCTTTATTATCTTTATCATCACTATGAACGAGTAATCCTTTTGGTTTATTAACAATTAAAATATTTTCATCTTCATATATAATATCAAGATTAAAATTTGATAATTCATACTTTTTAGGTTTATTAAAACTTGCTAATTGCTCATCTGTTACATAAATTTTTATAATATCATTTTCTTTTAAAATATAATCAATATCAATACGTTTATCATTTACTTTAATATCTTTTTTCCTAAAAATTTTATATATAAAAGAAAGTGGAGCTTCGTTTAAAACTTTTCTAACATATTTATCAACACGCTGATTACAATCTTTTGCATTTATAGTTCTTTGTATCATACACTCACCTTTATTAGTATAACATATATGATAAATAAATTTAATTTGTTAATGACAAAAAAGATATTAATTGATATAATAACAAATGCAAACGGAGAAATACCCAAGTGGCTGAAGGGGCTGGCTTGGAAAGCTAGTAGATGGGTAACACTATGCGAGGGTTCGAATCCCTCTTTCTCCGCCAGTATATAAACTAAGGGTTTGGATGCTTTCCAAGCCTTTTTATATTAAATTTATTTGAACACTTGACAAATTGTTCAAATGTTATATTATAGTATACGAGGAGGTTATATTATGTCAGAAAATGAAAAGAAGGAAGAATCCCTACTTTACGCAGCTGACCTATTTAAAATTTTAGGAGATTCAACGCGCATTAAAATATTATCTGTACTAATTGATAAAGAATTAAATGTTAGTCAGATTTGTGAAAAAATTTATTTAAACACCTCCGCTGTTTCACATCAATTAAGAGTTTTAAGACAATCTTATTTAGTTAAAAGTAGAAGAGTCGGAAAAGAAATTTATTACTCTTTAGATGATGAACATGTATCCATTATCATTAATATTGCTTTAGAGCATATAAATGAAAAGAAATGGTAGAAATACCATTTATATTTTAAAGAACATTTGAATAATTGTTCAAATAATCAAAAGAAATGAGGTATTATTATGAGAAAAGTTTATAAGTTAGATGAACTAGATTGTGCATTATGTGGTGAAAAAATGCAAAAAGCTATTTTAGATTTACGAGAAATTAAAGATTGCACAGTAAGTTATATTACTCAAAAGATGACAATTGAATATGATGATAATATAGATGAAGAAGCTTTATACATTAAAATTAGAAAAATTTGTCATAAAATTGAACCTGATTGTCAAATTATAAGATAAAGTAGGTGATTATTATGTCCAAAAAACAAATAAAGAAACTAATAAGAATTATAGTTTCATTCGTTTTATTTATTATCTTATTTATATGTGACCTAGTATTTAATTTAGGAAACATTATTCAAAATAATAAAATATCATGGATATTACCATTTGTTTTATATTTATCTATATATCTACTTATAGGATATGATGTACTTTTAAAAGCTATAAAAAATATTTTTAAAGGACAAATTTTCGATGAAAATTTTTTAATGATTATTGCTACAATAGGAGCATTTGGAATAAAAGAATATGCTGAAGGTGTCGCAGTTTTATTATTTTATCAAATTGGTGAATGGTTCCAAGACTATGCTGTTAGAAAATCAAGAAAATCAATTTCTAGTTTAATGGATATTCGTCCTGACTTTGCTAATTTAAAACAAAATGATGGAACATATGAAATAGTTGATCCAAGTGTAGTTAACATTGATGATATAATTTTAGTTAAACCCGGAGAAAAAGTCCCTCTTGATGGAATAATAATTAATGGAGAATCATCTTTAGATACAAAAGCATTAACTGGAGAATCTCTTCCTTTAGAGGTTGCAAATAATTCAAAAGTATTATCTGGATCATTAAATTTAACAGGAACTATTGAAATTAAAGTTGAAAAAACTTTTTATAATTCAACTGTTTCCAAAATATTAGACCTTGTTGAAAATGCAGCTAGCAAAAAATCAAAATCAGAAAATTTTATTTCTAAGTTTGCTCGTGTTTATACTCCTTTAGTTGTAATAGGAGCTTTCTTACTAGCTCTTATTGGTGGATTAATTACAAACGATTGGTTAAATTGGATAGAAAGATCATTGAATTTCTTAGTCGTTTCTTGTCCATGTGCATTAGTTATTTCTATTCCTTTATCTTTTTTTGCTGGAATTGGAGGGGCATCAAAGAATGGTATTTTAATTAAAGGTTCCTCCTATATGGAAAAATTAAATAAAGCAAATATCTTTGTATTTGATAAAACAGGAACATTAACAAAAGGTAATTTTGTTATAACTAGTATTAATCCTGAATCTAATAAAGATAAAATCTTAAAATATGCAGCTATTGCAGAAGCTAATTCTATTCACCCAATAGCTCTTTCAATTAAAGAAGCTTATGGAAAAAAAGTAGATACCAATTATCAATTAATCAATATTTTAGGTAAAGGAATAATTGCAAAGGGCAAAGAAACTATTATATGTGGTAATGAAAAATTATTAGAAGAAAATAATATCAGATTCGAAAAAAACGATGGAATCGGGACTCTTATATATGTAGCAGTTAATAATAAATTCTTAGGAACTATTTGTATATCTGATGAAATAAAAAGTGAAGCTAAAGACACAATTAACTATTTAAATTCAATTGGTGCTCAATCAATTATGCTAACTGGAGATAATGAAAAAATAGCCTCATCAGTTGCCAATAATCTCAATCTTACTAATTATAAATCATCCTTACTTCCTCAAAACAAAGTCGAAGAATTAGATAAAATATTAGAAAACAAAAACAAAAATGATGTTGTTTGTTTTGTTGGTGATGGCATTAACGATGCTCCTGTATTAATGAAATCAGATATAGGAATTTCAATGGGTGGTGTCGGTTCTGATGCAGCAATAGAAGCTTCTGACGTAGTAATTATGAATGACAATTTAAATGCTATTTGTAAAGCTAAAAAAATTGCTAAGAAAACACTTTTGATTGTGAATGAAAACATAGTATTTGCATTAGGTATTAAAGCAATAGTATTAATACTATCAATATTAGGGTTAGCTAACATGTGGCTTGCTATTATAGCAGATGTTGGTGTTTCATTTATTGCAATATTAAATGCCATGAGAGCTAATTCGAAAAAATATTAATATACAAATTTAAAAGGCTACTGTGTAACACAATAGCCTTTTTATTTACCAAAAATTATTCTTTTTCTTCAACATCTTTTGCTTCAACTTCAACTACTTCTTCTTGTACAGGAGCAGCCATAGTAGAATCTAAACGTTGTTTTCTCTTAAGTTCTCTTTCTCTTACTAAATCATCTTTTTTAGCAAAATGATATAAAGTTAATACAACAACTAAAACTCCAATTAAGAAAATTACAAAACCTAAAGATAAAAATGTAACTCTAAATTTGAACCAATTAGTCATTGAAACTTCAGCTTGATAAATTGAATTATCTGCTAAAGGACAATTTAATAAAGCACCAACAATGTGAGTTATAATAAGAGCAAGTCCACCTAATAAGAAGATGCCACCTATAATATCCCAAACTAATTCTTTTATATAAATTTTTCTTTTTTTCATAAAATAATTCATCTCCTAGTCTTAAAAATTTTACCATAAATATATTTTATATTCAATCATTAATCTAGGAAACGATAAATTAATGTTATCCGATAATATCATCAAAAAAAATATCATCGGGTTTTACATCAAAAATGCTAGCCATTGAAATAGCCATCTTATAATCTAAACTTCTTTTACCAGTTTCTATCATTGATAAATATGCTTTTGAAACATTGAGTTTCTTTGCAATTGTATCAAGATTCAATCCTCTTTCTTTTCTTAAACATCTAAATTTAGATAATCTAGCTTCGTTCATAAGTTTCCTCCTAAACAAAGAGTAAATCAATATTAAAAAAAGAACTATATGTTTATTTTCTAATTTTTTTAAGTGAAGAAAAAAACGACAAATTATGATATAAAAGTCATAAAATTTGTCGCATTTACTCACAGTTTGTTTAATCAACTTTGATAGATTTTTCAAACTTGTCCATTAATTTATCTTCTAACTCTTCTTCAGTAGCACTAGTTTCTACACCTTCAGGTACGTCAGCACTTCCAGGTACTTCAGTATTTTCATCTTTAGCTACTTCGTTACCAGCTGCTTTAGCTTGTTCTGCTAAAAATTTATTAGCATCAGCGAACAATTTTTGTAAAGAAACCATATTTAATTGTTCATATTTTGCAACTAATGCTTGGATTTGTTTTAAAGTTTCATTTGCAGATGCAAATAAATTTTCACCCTCAGCTAATTTTACTCTACCATTCATTTTAGAAATAATATTCTCAGTTGCATCAAACATTGTAATTAATTCAGCATCAGCTTTTGGTTGATTACGATCAAATTGAGAATGTGCTCTAATGAAATTTAAGAAACTTACTAGTTGGTTAATATCATTAGTAATGAAGTTTGATTGAGGTGAAGGTTGGCCATTGTTCTCTCTCATTGCATCATTAAATTCTTTAAATGTTTTTACTAAATCCGTAAAAATAACCATATAAGATATACCACGATAGAATTTGTTATTTACTTCAACAGCTTTTAAAAATTCTTCATCAACTAGGTTTTCTTTTTGGCCATGGTTTATAAATCCATAAACAATATCTGAAAGAGTTTCATATAATCCAACAACATATGAATAAATTTTAATGTGTTGAGAATGATCAACTCTTAAACCTTCATTACTTAAACGTAATACAATTGAATCATCACCATAAATTTCTTCGATAAACTCTCTTAATTGAGAATCAATTTTTGCACCTGTTTCACCATTTCTTTTTAAGAAATCAGCTAATTGAGTTGGTTTATCTAAAGATTCAAGAAGTACTCTTCTTCTTTCTTTAAACATTTCTACATTGTATTCTTTTCCTTCTTTTACTAAAGTATACTCCAAAGTATCTCTTAATAAGATTGAATAATGTAATAATGTAAAAATTGCATGTGTAGTCCTATTCATAATAACCTCCAAAATGACTAATCTAGATATTCATCTAATGCATATACTCTTCTTACTGTATGCTTAGCGTGACATCTAACGTGTTCAGCTGCATGTTTCATACAGAATGAATTGTTATAAAAAGCATCAAACATTGGAATATCATTGCCTGAATCACCTATGACATATAATTCATTAGGTTCTTTTTTATAATAATGTAATACTTGTTTAAGACCTTCTGATTTATTACAACCAGCTGGTGTAATTTCTAAGAATGATCCAGTAAATGCCGATTCAACATCCTTATAGTTTTCTTTTAAAAACTCATGAGCAGCAATTGCTTGCTTTTTTGCTTGTTTATTTAAACCAAAGAATAACATAAGTTTATAGACTTTACCATTTAATAATTCGTTTTCTTCTGCACTATCATCAACAAATAAGTAATCTTCAGCATATACACCTTGAAAACTATAGACAACAGTTAAAAGAAATTTAAAAAAGCCATGATATTTTCCTGGGTTAATTAATAGAGGGAATTGTTCTGACATAACTGTAGATGCACATACATTAAATCTTTGTCTTAACTGTTCATAAATTTCAACAATTCGATCACCAAGACCAATATTTTGAATAATTTCACCATTTAATTTAATAAATGAACCGTTACAATTTACAAAATCTAAAGGTCGACCAACTAAAGCTTCTACTTTTTTACCGTATTCATAATTACGACCCGAAACTACTATAATGTGATCTCCTTTATCTATCCTACCCCTTAAAAATTTCAGATTCTTTTTACTAATCATTTTAAATCTTTTCTTAGGATAAAATAGTGTGCCATCTAAATCAGTTGCGATAAGTTTAAAACCCACTTTTTAATCACCTTTAATTATTATACACCATAACTGTATAAAAAGTAATAATAAGTTAATAATAGATTATGCAAAGGAACTTTATAATGAATCAAACAAGTAAAACTATAAACAAAGAATCAATCAAATTGTTTTTATTGAATTATTTTCCTATTTTAATTTTCTTCATTTTAACTTTAATAATGATTATGCTTTTAAATTTTACATCCTTAAAAACATTTCTCTTTTTTATTATTACGTCGATTTTATGTATTCTAACTTTATTATCTACTTTATTAATTAAGAAAAAGAATAAACATAATAATGAAACATTCAATAAAAAATTTATTAAAGAAAACCTTACTAATGTCATTCAAATAATGGATAGTAATCTTTCCTATTTAGAAGATAATTACACACTTAATGACTTAAATCATTTTCATTTATTCAACAACATCAGTAAAATAAGTGGTTCTTATTATATTGAAGGTCAATATTTAAAAAATGAAATTAAGATAGGTTACATTTCTATAACCGAAGAATTTAAAAAAATAATTAAAAACAAGAAAAGAAAGTTCAAAATTAAATCTTTTTCTGGTTACATTATTAAAGTAAATTTAAATGAAATTTTAATTGATGGAAATCTTATAGTCTTACCTCGTGGTGATTTATCAGATGGTTTAATCAATCAAATGTTTTTAAATTTTAACTTAAAAGAAATGTTAAATAATGATTATTCACTTGATAAATATATTTTTTTAAATAGTAATTTAAATGAAAACAAAACTGAAGCCTTACCTAAAAAAATAAAAAAAGCATTAGTGAAGTTATCAATGCAATATGAAAATAAATTACGCATTTATATCAATAATAACAGTCTTCTTTTACTAGTTGAAAATTCTTCATTTAATATACCTTTATTTAAACTGATTAATAAAAGAAATACATTAAATATATTAAATACACACCTTCAATTATTAAATATTGTTAACTCATTCATTTAATAATTTTGTTGCAATTAACCTTTTAGCAGCCAATAATTGTGTATTTATTAATTTAACTTTTACAAAAGATTCATTGACAAAAATTTCTTTTATAACAATATGATTTTCTTTAAACAACTCTTCGATTTCTAGTTTAACTTTACAAGGAAAACGACATCCAATATTTATCAAGTTTTGATTGATTCTAAATCCAAAAATCGAATTTTCACATTCTTTATTACTTATAGTTGTTTTAATCAAATTATCTTCCAAGAACACAACATTAATTATAATATTAAACTGTTTAGCATATTCAATTGCTTTTCTATTAACTATGTTATAGTCAAGATCATTAATTAATAATGCTTCATCGTAAGATAAATATCGATGACTCTTTAGTTTATAAGTAAGTTTTGGGAACAAAGGATAAATACCATCAATATCTTTATATAAATTTACCACTTTACTATTTACTATTTTAGCTAATAACACAGCACTTAAATCACTTTCACCAAAATTTAATACATCAAGTTTACCATTTTTCTTAACTATAAAGCCTGGAACAACAATAATATCATTATCATTGACTTCAAAATTATTCAAAATAAATTCATCATTTTGTAATGATATTGGATAATCATCACATGTAATAATCCTTGTATCTTTTTCATAATTTCTTAATTCGGATAATAAAACAATTGAAGATATTGTCTCACCACATGAAAGAAGTAATCCTTCCTCATTATCTTTTAAATTATTACTATTAACTAAACTTTTTAAAGTTTTTGTTGCATAAGAAAATCCCATTCTTCCCATTGCACTACAAACAACAATCAAAGGCCTTTTCTTTTCTTTAATAATATTAATAACATTTTCTCTTTGTCTTTTTGTTTGTAAAGCTGTACCACCAAATTTAATAACTTCCATAAATTACCTTATTAAAGTAAATGGTTAATTACCTTAAAAAATGATAAAAAAGAAGTGAATTATAAATTCACTTCTCATAAGATTTATTTTAATTTGTTTTCAGCTTGGATAATACCATAACCTCCATCACGACGATGATAAACGACTGAAACTAATTCATCTTCTTCATCTAGATACATAAAGAAATCATGTCCTAGAGCTTCCATTCTTGCAATTGCTTCATCAATTGACATTGGGTCAAGGTAATAAGATTTAGTTTTTACTACTTCATCTTTTGCTTCATCTTCTTCATCAGCAACGACATTTTCTAATAAAATATCTTTTCCTAAACCTTGACGTTTTGTACGGTCTAATCTTGTTTTAAGTTTTCTCATTTGTCCTTCTAATTTATCAATAGCAAGATCAAATGCAGCATATAAATCAGCATCAGTAACTTCTGCTCTAAATGTCATCATTGGTGTTGTGATAGTTACTTCAACTTTTTGACCAGTCTTATAAGTTCTAACGACTGCTCGACAATCAACATCATCGTTAATAACAAAATACTTATCCATCTTCGACAATTTCTTGATTAATGCCTCCTCGATGCCTTTTGTTACTTCAATGTTCTTTCCTATTATTTGGTATTTCATAATTCATCTCTCCTTTCCAAATATGCGGATAGATTTACTACACCTTTATTATATCTACTTTATTTAATAAAAAATAGTCTTATGATTTTATTTGTATTGTGATATACTTTAAGTGTAGAGTGAATTTTTGATAATTATAATATTAAAAAAAGAGATTTTGCAATCTCTTTTTTTTAAAAGTCTGAGTCGAAATATCTTTTAATCTTTTTAACTTTATCTAATTTTTCCCAAGGTAAATCTAAATCAGGTCTACCAAAGTGTCCATATGAAGCTAAATCTTCATAATAGAAAACTGGTGAAGTTAAATGGAAATGTTCAATAATAGCACCTGGTCTACAATCAAATACTTCTTTAATACATTTTAAGATAGACTCATTATCGTATAATGCTGTATCGAATGTCTCAATACCAATTGAAATAGGTTCAGCAACGCCAATAGCATAGCTTAATTGAACTTCCATACGTTGAGCAATTCCAGCTGCAACTAAATTTTTCGCAATATAACGAGCCATATATGCACCAGAACGGTCTACTTTTGATGGGTCTTTACCAGAGAAAGCACCACCACCATGACGAGCACTGCCACCATATGTATCAACAATAATTTTACGACCTGTTAATCCTGTATCACCAGCAGGTCCACCAATAGAGAATCGACCTGTTGGATTAATTAATGCAACAAAGTCAGTATTTAAACCGAATGATTCAGCTACAGGTTTCATAATACTATTTACAATATATGATTTAAATTCTTTTTCGTTATAATTTGGATTATGTTGAACTGACATTAAAATTGTATCAATACGAATTCTTTCTGGATCAGTATAATCAATTGTAACTTGTGATTTCATATCTGGTCTTGCATCAGCAAAACTACCATTTTTTCTTAACATTGAAGCCAAACGTACAAGTTTATGAGCAATTACAATACCAAGTGGCATAAAGCCTTCACTTTCATCACTTGCATATCCAAACATAATACCTTGGTCTCCAGCACCTTGTTGGAATAATTCACCACGTTCAACACCTTGTGCAATATCAGGGCTTTGTTGTTGGATTTTAATATCAACAACACATTTATTGCAATCGATACCTATATCACTTGATGTATATCCTATTCTTTTTAAAGTGTCTCTTACAATATATTCGTAATTAGGATGACGTGAACAAGTGATTTCACCACCAACTAAAACATAATTAGTAGTAATGTAGCATTCACATGCTACGTGAGCGTGTTCATCAATTGATAAACAAGCATCTAAAATAGCATCACTAATTTGATCACATATTTTATCTGGGTGTCCTTCACTTACTGATTCACTTGTAAATAAAATTTTTTCCATTAAAATTTCCTCCCCAATAATTAATTAAGGAGTAATTTTCATTATTCCTTAATATTTTTATTTTTATTGTTTGTTTTTTTATTATCTATAGGATCTTTATCAAAGTCAACTAAATTTGCTTGAAGTAATAATAATTCAGAAGGACTAATTCCAGATATATTTTCAATTACATCAAAATCCATTCCCATTTCAAATAATACTTTGGCAATTTCAAATTGTTCTTTTTTCTTTTTTGTTTTCATATTATCACCTACTATAAAGTATGAGATAAATGAACTTTTTTATACGTAGATTACTTATTTAATATTTCTTTAATAGCTCTTGCTAATTGATCAGGACAAGATGTTTGTTTCATGCCACATGTGACACCTTCTAGTCTTTTAGCGACTTCTTCTAGTTTCTTACCTTTAACAAGTTTACCAATTCCTTTTAAATTACCATTACATCCACCGATGACTTGTAAATCAATTAATGTATCACCATCATATGTAATTTGCATTTCTCTAGAACAAACACCAACTGGTTTATAAATATATGTTTCCATAATTATTTAATAATTTCACCGTATACAACGCTAGATAATCCAGCTGCATTACTTTCATCTGTATCTACGTGCATTGCTAATGCAAATTTTTCAGAAACACGAACAACAACATCACCAAATACTAATGATCTGCCATTTGGACTTTCTACTTTAACACTAACAACTTCTTTATCACAAACACCAAATTCAGCTGCATCAGCAGGTGTCATATGAATATGTCTTTTTGCTGCGATTACGCCTTCTTTAAGTTCAACTTCACCACATGGGCCAACTAATTTACAAGCACCACTACCAGCAATATCACCAGACTCACGAACTGGAGCAACAACTCCTAATGTCCTTGCATCTGTTAAAGAAACTTCAACTTGATCAGCTCCACGAACTGGTCCTAAAATAGAAACTCCTTTAATTGTATTTTTTGGTCCAACAAGATCAACTTTTTCATTAGAAGCATATTGACCAGGTTGTGATAATTCTTTTTTAACAGATAATCTTGCATCTGCACCAAATAAAACTTTTAATGATTCTTCTGTAACATGAACATGACGAGCAGATGTCTCAACTAAAATACCTTTCATAATAATCTCCTTTTATATCAACTATATTTATATATTATACTCTTTTACTATATTTTTCCAATATAATACATTCAAAAAGCTTCAATTTTCGACAAGTTTTGTAAGTTATTTTGTATTATGATACTTATTAATTTTAATTAATAAGATTTTTTAAATGTTATACACAAAAATTGAAATGTCAAAAGATATTTTTAAATTTTTAGCACTCAACACTTTACAGTGCTAAAAATGGTGATATAATGATATGTGTTCAGCAAAGGAGGAACAAAATATGAAAGAAACAAAAGAGTTTCAAACTGAATCTAAAGAATTATTAAATTTAATGGTAAATTCCATTTATAGTAACAATGAAATATTTTTAAGAGAACTAATCTCAAATGCAAGTGATGCTATTGATAAGTACAAATTTACCGCTTTAAAGAGTGAAGGAAATCTTGAGCAAAGAGATTATCAAATCTTTATCACTTGTGATAAAGATGAACATACTTTAACTATTAAAGATAATGGTATTGGTATGTCTAAAGAAGATCTTGAAAATAACTTAGGGACCATTGCTCGTTCAGGTTCAAAAGACTTTGTTGCAAAATTTAAAGAAGCTAAAGAGTCTGAAAATATGAATATTATTGGTCAATTTGGTGTTGGTTTTTACAGCGCATTTATGGTTGCTTCTAAAATTGAAGTTTTAACAAAAAAAGCTAACGAACAAGCTTACTTATTTACTAGTGATGGAGTCGATACATATACTATCGAAGATGCAGAATCATCTGAAGAAGGCACTTCCATTAAACTATACTTAAAAGAAGATACAGAAGATGAAAAATACAGCCGTTTCCTAGAACAATATGAAATCCAAGATCTAGTAAGAAAATATAGTGACTATATTCGTTACCCTATTAAAATGAATGTAAAAACTAGCAAACCAAAACTAGATGAAGAAGGAAAAGAAATTGAAGGTCAAACAGAAGAAGTAGTTGAAGAAAGAACACTTAATTCAATGATACCTTTATGGAAGAAAAATAAAAAAGATGTTACTGATGAAGAATTAGCTTCTTTCTATAAAGATAAATTTGGTGAATGGGAAGATCCTTTTACTTCATTATTCATTAATGTTGATGGAATGATTTCATATAATGCATTAATCTTTATTCCTAGCCATGCTCCTTATAATTTGTATAGTGAAAATTATGAAAAAGGACTAGATTTATATGCTAAAGGAGTCTTTATCAAAGAAAAATGTAAAGAACTAGTACCTGATTATTTGAAATTCATTAAAGGTTTAGTCGATAGTGATGATTTCTCACTTAATATTTCTCGTGAAATCTTACAAAATTCACCAATGTTAAGAAGAATTCAAGACAACATTGAATCAAAAGTTATCAATAAATTAAAAGAAATCAAAAACGATAATTTTGATAAATACCTTGAATTCTATAAAATTTATGGAGATAACTTAAAATATGGTATTTATTCTTCATATGGATCAAAAACTGAATTATTAAAAGACTTAATTTTATTCCACTCATTAAATAGTGATAAAATGATTTCTTTAAAAGATTATAAAGATTCTATCAAAGAAGATCAAAAAGTAATTTACTATGCTACAGGAAAATCACTTGCAAGTATTAAATTATTACCTCAAATTGAAAAATTCAAAAAAGATGGTATTGAAGTCTTATTATTAGACCATAACATTGATGAATTTGCTCTTCAAATGATGAGAGAATATGATGGCTTGAGTTTTAAATCAATCTCAGAAGAAAATAAACAAGAACTAAATGAAGAAGAAAAGAGTAAAATTGATCAATTAGTTATCGATAACAAACGCTTAGTTGATAACTTAAGCGAAGCATTAAAAGGAAAAGTTGATGAAGTTACTTTCTCAACTAGACTTGTTGAATCTCCAGTATGTATCACAACAAAGGATGGTCTTTCATTAAATATGGAGCATGTTCTAAATGAAGAGCAACAAGCTGCTTCAATAGATGAAAGTGAAAGAGTAAAAGCTCGTAAGGTTCTTGAAATAAATCCTGACCATCAATTATTTAAAGCTATTGCTTCATTAAATGATGATGAAAAAATTAAGAAATATGGTTCATTATTATATGAAGAAGCAATGATGCTTGAAGGTTATGATATTAAAGATAAAAATGAGTTTGTTAAAACATTAAACGAACTAATGATAGAAGCATTAAATAAATAATTAAAATGGTATCCGTTTCACAATGGTTAACGGATACCATTTTTTATTATATAAAAGTTATTTATTCAGCATTCTTTATACTTGTTCCTGTTGAAGATGTTTTTGTAGCAGATGCTTTTTTTATTGAAGATGATTTCGTAGTTCTTGCAGTCTTTTTAACTTCTTTAACTTCTACTTCTTTTACTGGTTTTTCAACTGAAGTTTCTACTTCTTTTTCTTCAATATATTCAACGACTTTTTCTTCACAAGAACATGTTTCACAAACACCTTCAAGTTCATTATTTTCAACTATTTCTTTTTTTGGTTCAAATAAGATTAAATTTAAAATAATTCCTAGAATCATAGCAATTGCAATTGATGTAATTAAAATCTTTCCACCAAAGAATGATAAAGTTAATCCACCAATCCCAACAACTAGAATTACAGAACATACAAAGATGTTTTTAGTTTTACTAAAATCAATTTTTTCTTTGATTAATAATTTAACACCACTTGATGCAATAAATCCATAAAGGATTAATGATACACCACCTGTAACACAGCTTGGAATCGTTGATAAAAGTGCAGTAAATGGAGTGATAAATCCAATAACTATTGTCATAATTGCAGCTAATAATACAACCTTAACACTAGCAATTTTTGTCATACCAATAACAGCAACATTTTCACCATATGTTGTATTTGCAGCACCACATAAAGCACCAGATAAAGCAGTTGCAACACCATCACCAATTAAAGTACGTGTCATACCAGGTTCACCATTTAATAAATCTTTATTAATAATTTTACCTAAGTTTTCATGATCACCAACGTGTTCACAAATTGTAACTAATGAAGCAGGTACAAATAATAGAATAACTGTTCCAATATCTTTCCAGTTAAATTCTTTAATTGCATCAAATTGTAAGAAAATAAATGCTTCATCATTATTTGGAATAAACATTTTGTAATTTATAAAACTCGCTAAGCCAAAATTTTCGGATTTAAAGATTGAAATTAATGGTTCAAAATTTACAATATGGAAATATTCATTACCACAAAGATAATAACCGACTACTGTAAAAATCACAGCTGCTAGATATCCACTTCCCATACCAATAACAAATGGAATCAACTTTAACATTTTCTTACCATAATGTGAAGCAATTGCTGTTACAAATAAAGCAATTAAACCACATACTAAAGCAATTAAATTATATGATTGACCAGATCCAGATGCAGAAGTTAAATTACTGACAGCAGATGATGATAAACCTAATCCAATAACCATAATAATTGGTCCAATAATGATTGGAGGTAATACTTTGTTTAACCATTTAGTTCCAACAAGTTTAATGAATAAAGCAATCATACAGTAAATATAACCGACAATTAGCATACCTAAAATAAGTGCTAGATAGTTATGCCCACCTGCTGCTGAAATTTCTCCAACTGCTAAAGCTGATAACATTGGTTGAAGATAAGCAAATGAACTTGATAAGAATACAGGTGATTTTTGTTTTGTAATGAGAATATAACTAATTGTACCAATACCAGCAGCTATTAATGTTGGAGCGATTGGTAGTCCAGTAATAATTGGAACTGTAATACATGCTACTAACATTGCTAAAATATGTTGAATAGCAAATAAAATCCAGTCCCTTAATCTTTTTGGATTTTCGTTAACATCCAATACAAGTGTTTTTTCTGTTTCCATAATTTTCCCCTTTCTTTTTTTGCAAAAAAAAGGCACTCCAACCGAGTGCCTTAAAAACAAATATTAGAAATAGAATTAGTGATTAAAAGTGGGCAAAAATCCTTAAACAATTTAACCTTCTTTTTTCGACTAGTTAAAATGCTCATATGTTTTCCTCCTTGAACTCACTGCGTCTATTTAAGCATAAATAAAGGCCATTTGTAAATACAAATTTTTAAAAAAATTTTAAATAATAATATTATTATTATTTGTTTTTCTTCTCTCTTTCATAGCAAAATTATTCTTCATAAGTTATAATCTTGATAGAGGTATTGATTATGAGTATTAGACCAAATTTTTTAAAGAAAAACGCAACAATTGGAGTCTGTGCACCTTCATTTGGATGTTCAACAAGTCCTTATAAAGAGCGTTATGAAAATGCTTTAAAAACATTTAAAAAACTAGGATATAACATTATTGAAGGAGAAAATGTTACATCATATGACTTTATAGCAAGTGCTACTCCAGAAAAAAGAGCACAAGAATTTATGGATCTAATGTTAAATTATAATGTTGATTTCATATTTTCTGTAGGTGGAGGAGAACTTATGTGTCAAATACTTCCCTATATTGATTTTGAAAAAATCAAATCTTTAAAAAAGAAAAAATTATTTATGGGATATTCTGATAATACAATATTAACTTTTACTCTTCCAATATTTGCAAATTCTTATGCTATTTATGGAGAATGTTTTCCAACATTTGGAGTTAAAAAATGGGATAAATCTTTAAAAGATGCTTATAATCTAATAACTGGTCAAGAATTCATCCAACATCCATATCCTAAATGCGCTGATGTAAATATTCATAGTGCTGATCCTTTAAAAAGAGATCCTTATGTTAAAAAGACTTGTTGGAAAAAATATTTAAATGATGAACCTGTAACATTTAAAGGTATTTTAATGGGTGGATGTATGGATATTTTAAATGTTATTTGTGGAACTCCTTATTTTGAAATAAATAATTATTTAGAAGAACATAAAAAAGAAGGTTTTATTGTTTTTTTGGAAGCATGTGAATTTCATGCATTAGCGCAAAAAAGAGCTTACTGGCAATTTAAAAATATCGGATTATTCAAATATTGTAATGGCATAATTATTGGTAGACCAATAATGACTTCACCAATGTTTGATCATAGTTATGTTGAAATGTTAGATGAATTAAAAGACCTAAATATTCCAATCATTTATGATGTTGATATTGGGCACATTCCACCTTCAATTACTTTGATTTCTGGAGCTATGGCTGAAGTACATTATGAAAAAAATCAAAAAAAGTGCTATTTAAAGCACTTAATTAAATAATATTTAATTAATGATTTTGCTTTGCAAAGTCATTTTTTATTTCCAATATTGCTTTCCCCAAACCTCAAAAGACCATTCTTCATGATAATCATTACACTCAAAATCAATATAATAAATCTTCTCATTTTGAACAATAAAATTAGTTGGATAATAATCGATATTTAAATTATTCATTTTTAAAATATTCGCCATTTCTTCAACTTGCTTAATGTAATCTTCTTTCATTTTGCCATTTTTAACTAAAGATTCAATAGTTGGACCTTCAATATATTCTTTTAAAATGGCATCTTCCTTTTTATCAAAATCAAGAAGTTTAGGAATGGCAAGGCCTAAACATGAAAGTCTTTTATAATCATTTAATTCTAAAGATAATTTATCTTTTGGAAAAGAATAATAAGAGCATGGCTCATGGTGAATTTTTTTAAGTACAAATTGATTATGCTCTTCATCTTCAACTAGATAAGAGTATCCACCTTTTCCTTTTCCTAAAAGTTTAATAACATTAAATTCTTTTTCTTTAAATTTCATTTTGTCCATAATTTAACCTTCTTTTTTTGTTAACTTATTAACAATTAAAATAATTATTGGTATCAATAAACCACCAATAGAATTTCCTAAAACCATTAATAAAAAATATGAAAATCCTTTTAATGTATAACTACCTGCAATGAAAAAATAAGCAATATTAGCAATACAGTGTTCTGCAGACAATAAAATAAAAATCATTACACAGAAAACAATACCTAATATTTTTGCTAAATTATTGGTACTTTTTTTATAAGTTTCAACTCCTAAATAAATTAAAATTCCACATAAGATAGATAACAATAAAATACTGTACCAAGTATCATTTAATTTTAAATTAATTAGTGCTTGAGCGTTAACTTTTAATACATCATATATTCTAGTAAATCGAACAATTATAAATGTTATAAAACATCCTATAGCATTACCTACTAAAATAATAAATAATAATAAGTTATTTTTAAGATTATTTGATAAAGCATAACCGATTGCACCTGTAAAAAGTTTAAATCCTAATTCACAAATAAAAAATAAACCAGCTGAAAAAAGAAAAGCACCTAAATATTTATTTTCATTAATTAATAAAAGATTAACTGAGCATCCAATACCAATTAAAATGCCTGCTAATATACTTAGTAATAATGTCTTACCTATTTCTTTCAAAAATTACACCTCACCTTACTTAATTTCTTTTAATAACTCGTTAAAATGTTTTTTTACTTCTTCATCAATTCGATATGATTCTTTCATTTTTTGAATAGTTTTTCGCTTAATCCAAACGCTTAGTGAAGAATTTAGAATTATATTTTCTACTATATCACTTCTTTTTATAGCTAAAGTCGCTAATGTCCATGCTTTACCCATATCAATATAATAATTATCGCCTTTTACATTTAAAATAATGTCGATAACACGACATAAAAAATCATCATCTAAATAATATGCCATACACATAATAATAACAAATCGTCTTGCGAAAGGATTACTATCGCTTTTATATTTTATGATAAAAGAAAACATTTCTTCTTTATGTTTTTTTGTTATTTTTAAAGATGTTGCTAAACCATCACATAAACCCCAATTATTTAAATATGGGATGATTTTAGACATTTCACGAAATACAATTTCTAAATCTTTTTCATATTCTAACAAGTAAATATGCAACATTATATTTTCATAAGTATTAAAATTATTTTCTTCATAATAAATATAGCTTAAATTCTTTTTTGAAATATCTTTAGCTAACTTTCTTATTATAGGCAATCTAACACCCAAAAAATTCGTTGCTAATTCATTGCAACGTAAAGTGAACTTCCTATAATTTAAATCAATATTTTTTTCAAAATATTCATTGATTTCCTGTAACATATAGCACTCCTCATTTACATAGTCTTTTGATAATGTAAAATATTTTGATCTGTATTATAAGTTGGATCACCAGGATTTATACCATTCATAACTTGCATTATATGATAAGCTTCTTTATGTAACTTATCAATTGCATCATTAATTGGTAAACTCAAATCTGGTAATAATGGATCACCAATGTGTAAATCAACACATGGTTTTTTTCCAAATAATTTATAAATGCCTGTTCTTTTTCTAAAAGACAAAGTAATAGGTATAACTGGTTTATTGTGTCTTACTGCATACTTAAAAATTCCCTTTTTCAAAGGCCTAATATCTGGATAATAAAACCACATTGAACCTTCAGGAAAAAAATGCAACCAATTTCCATCATCTAGTATATTATCTATTGCTTGTTGCCATTTAACCATAGCTCTCATATTATCTGTTGGAATTGGAACTCCACCTACTAATCTAATTAATGGTCCATTAGGTCCTTCTAAATTAGTCTTCCAAGCAGCATGATATTCTAAATGTGGTCTAATAGCTTTTAAAACACAAATGTAATCCCACATTAAAACATGGTTAGCAATTGTAATTGCTCCATTTTTATATAACTTTTTATTTTTCTTAAATTCTTTTCTTCCATAAATTTTTAATCCATGATGTAAAGTACAAATTGGAAATGCAACAAGAGCAAGAATAATACGTAAGAAAAAACGCAAAACTTTATACCCAAATGACTTATTATAATATCTATGATTTTCATCAAGTTTAACATCTCTTATATGTTTAACTTCAATCATATGCTCGTCGCTTCTATCTGGGTATTTGTAACCTAAATCTTCTTTATAATACATACTAATTACCTCTTCAATATTTTATCATTTACATCTTTATAAATAAACTTAAAGTTTTTTATTATAATTTTAAAATCCAAGTATATTTGGATAATAATCATAAGTAAACAAAATAAAAATCTAAATTATAAAGCTTTTATCTTTAATAATTTAGATTTTTATCACGTTATTTATATGAGTCTAAAACACTTTTTAATAATTCTGGATCATCAGTCATTATAGCATCGCATCCAAGATCAATTAAATGTCTCATATCTTCTTCTTCATTAATCGTCCAATATTGGACAGCTATATTTCTTCTATGAGCACGCTTAATGTATGTTTTTTTATCTAATTTAAATTTTATTCCTTTAATGTTATACATCATTGGAATTTGTAGACAAACAAATGAAGCATTGTTGTTAAATAAATTGACACCGAACATTTGAGTAATAATAAAGCCAGCAGCTCCTCCAGTTGATGCACCAGTTAATAAACGAGGGTCGCTATAATTATCTTTTAAATATTGTTGAACATCGTCATGGAAAGTACCAATTACAACTCTTTCTCTATAATCAACATATTTATTAAATAATAGGTCAGCTAAAATATCAGCAGCTTGGAATCCTTTTTCTCCATCATTTTTAATTTCAACAATAAATAGTAAATCCTTATTTGTTTCATAGAAAGCTTTGAATAATTCTTCAGCAGTAATGATTTGAATATCATTAGCTTTTAAAACATCTTTTCTAGTTTCCTCATTATCTAAACCTGCTAAATTACGATACGGATAATTTCCATCTTTATCTTGGAATTTATATCCAAAGTTAAAATCTTTTAGTTCATCAAGAGTTAAATCTTCAATATAAACTTTTTCAGTTGTTCCTAATCTTTCTTCAACATCAGATGTTTCATTAATATATGCATTATGGTTATATACTAAATAACCATCTTTAGTCATATACAAATCACTTTCCACAATTTGTGTTCCATAATCTTCAACAGAAGCTTTATATGCTTTTAAAGTATTTTCAGGATTACTTTTTCCTCCACCTCTATGAGCACAAAGCATTGGTAAACCACTTGTAGAAATAAAAGGATTTGTTTCCATTGCTTTTTTTGGTGGAATAACATTAATTAATAGAAAGAATACTAGAATAGAACCTAGAATAATTCCAGTTATTTTTAATTTTTTAAACTTTTTCATAATACTACCTCGATTATTAATATAACATATTATAGACATTTAAAAAATAGATGGGGTAATAAATGCCCCATCTATTAATTTAAATATAAGAAGGTAATTGAATTTCGGCTTCTAAATAAGCATAAGTAAATTCTCTTACTACATTAAAATCGTTTTGAGTATATGTAATTTTTAGTGAAGTTAAATTAGAGCCATTAGTTGTAGTAGTACAATAAATGACATCAGTATTTAATTCATAACCTAAAAATGCTTCTATACTTTCACCACTAATTTCACCATTTAAGAAAGTTTTAAAGTTTTGTTGACTAATAGTAATATTACTCATTACTGAAACATCAAATGGCAACTCGTAATAATTTAAAACTTTTTCATCTTTACTTCTATGATAAACAAGATCTTCTTCATAGCGATAAGAGTATGTACCATCATAATAAATATCACTAGATTTTTCATATGTTGGACTTGTTTCTTCTAAAGATGAAATACCTTTTTCTTGATAATAAATATGTTCACGATTATTAATACTATCAAATTGTTTACTTTCATATATTTCACGATATTTAACAGCGTTTTGTGTTACTACAAAATTTTCAATAACACCAGTAGAGTTCTTGCTACTTTCGATAAGTGCAATTTCATTATTAATTTTTTCTTGATCACCATTATCAACAGGATCAGGATTTTTTACTTTACAACTTACAGCAAGTAAAATAATAGGAATGATTAATATTCTTTTGTATTTCATATTAGTTTCCTCCTCTTACTGATGTGATTTCATCTAGTGCATTTATAAATGCATCATATTTAGCTTTACTACTATCTAATTTAGTTTTATTTACTTGTGCTTTCTCTTCTGTTGATAAACTTTCATACATCATTAATGCACGAGTAATATAATAATGGTCACTAGATGAGTAGTCATCTTTAATATTATTTATATAACTATTTACTAACTCAACAGTTACTGTATCTTCTCTTACAAGAGCATATGTTGGTAATTTTGTTTCTTCATCGTAAGCGAAGAATGAATTTGCTTCAAAGCATGAAATAAATGTATTTTCTTCCCACCATTTTTGTGTAGAATTTTCATCGACTGTAATATATTTACCAGCAAAACGAGTATTAGTAGTTGGAATCAATTCTTCTGAAATATGAGAATAATCATTTCTAATAAATGCTATATTTTCATACGTATATGATGAAGTGTTATCATCTTGAGAACCTATGAATTGATTTAAGTATGTAGGTTGTGTAATGTCTTTAACTTTTAATGAACCTATTAAATTTTTAACATTTAATATGCCACCTTCTTTATTATGTCCTGCACAAATACCTACTTCTTTTTTAGCAAAATTAATTGTAATAAAGGCTACAACATTTTCTAAATTTGATGTTCCTCTATTTCTACCAATTAATCCAATAGCAGCTCCATCACAATCAAATGTAATATCACAATAAACGTTTTTAGCTGTAAATACAGCATTTGTACCTTTGTTAACATTACCAGTTAAAGCACCTGTATATTTATTACATTCAATGTAACAATTATCAATAACAATATTTGTAGCAGTTGTTGTATTTTGTTGTACACGACCTACTAGCATTGCAAAGTAACCTTCTCCACCAGCATTTCCATTATAAACAACATTTGTATTTAAAATAGTAATATTATCAATTACACCACCATATGAATAGCCACAAATAACAGCTGTATCTTGTAAACCTTCAATTTGTGAATCTGTTACAACTAAATTCTTAATTGTTGCATCACCAATTTCAAAGAAAAATGCTGCTTTTCTATATGGAGACTCAATTAATAAATTGGAAATAGTATGACCTTGTCCATCAAATGATCCTTTAAATCGTAATGTATTTGTTGGATCACATACCCAGTCATAACCAGTAAAATCAAGATCATTTAATAGTCTAAATTCATTTTTAAATGTATTAACATTAACTGTCATATCATAGAATTCTTCACATGTTGTAATATTAATAACTTCAGTAATATTATTCTTTGCATAAATTTCAGAATCACCATTTGTATTAGAAATTACTACATATAAGAAGTATTCATAATCTAAAGATAGTTCATCAATAGTGAATTCAACATTTCTACTTGTTTGTGCAAAAGAGCCTGATTTTATAAATTCACTTCCACCTGCTTTTATTTGAGAAGCAGTTATAGTTTCAAGTTTACTTGTAGATAATCCGTAGTATACTGTACTATCTTTACGTCTTACTGTACCAGTAAAAGTAATGTGACCTGTTGAAGATAGTGTACCACTATCAATATCAACTACAACTCGAGCTAAATGAGAACCTTTAAATGATTCAATATAAGGAAGTGCAGTTTCTTCTTCTTTATAAATATTTTGTACAAGATTTCTTACTTCACCAGTTGAAAGCAAAGTTATCTTATGATTTAGAACGTCTAAATTTGATGCGCTTGATAAAGTAGATGTTTCAATAGTATAATCTGTATTTTTTACATATTTTTCACTTACATCGAAACGATTATAAATTTCAATATCTTCAATATAAGAAGATGTATCACCTATATAAGTTAAAATATCTTCCTCAAATCCTGTAATCTTACCAATACCATCTACTCTGTTTGGATTAGTACCTTCTGCAACAGGAAGATTATCAATAGTATTAATTTTTAATGAAGATAAATAGCATTGTCCTAGTTTATCTCCACCTGCAGTACGAATTCTGAATGAATTAATAAATTTGTCATTACCAGCATAAGCAACATTACTACAAAGAGTAATCAATTCGTTAGAGCCATCCATTTTATATAAATAAGCATTATAACTTCTAAAGCTAGCATTTATTTCCATACGAACTTTATACCATACACCTTCTGTGACTTCATTAGTTAATTTTGAAGTACCATTTTTGTAGCAATAGAAATTTGATGAATCTATACCTACCATAGGACCATAAATATCATTTCTACCTAATTCAAAGTAAACACCATTTAGTTCACCCCAGAACATTGTGTAAAATTCAACAGCAAATGTACCTTTTTCATAAAAGTTTCTTCTTACATATTTTGTTTCTTGAGAGGTTTTTGTCGAATTGATTTTTAAAATCTTTTCATTTTCAAGACATTCATTATCAGGAACTGAAGTTACAATTTCAGAAATTGCACTACCAGAATTTAAGTTCCAACTTAAATATTCACCAACGTCATCACCTGTATTATATGAAGTAAAATCTTCATCTAAGTGTGTAACAACATCTAAGTTAACTTCTTCTTGTAATGGAAGAACTCTAATAATGAATTCTCTTGTTTTTGTTAAAGAAGTATCTTTATTATCAGCAATAGTTAATGTAGCTGTTAAAGTTATTTGGACTGGATCTTCACCAATCGCAGGTCTAATAATACTTATTTTCTTAGTATCATTATCTACAGAAGCAACATCAGTATTTGAAGAAGACCAAGCAATAGTTGAATCAAATAAGCCAGTTGTTGGAATTTTAATTGTTGTAACAACATTATTTAAATCAATATTTAAATCAATATATTCTAAAGCTGTATTAACTCTTTCTTCTAAACTAATTGCTTCATCAACATAGTTTTCATATGTTGGAGCACTACTTGCGTTTTTAATAAAGAAATTATCTTTAGAAAAGCTTAATAATGGAAGTAATAAGAATAATAATATCTTTTTCATACTTTTACCCCCCTATTCTAAATTAGCACCAAGTGAAACACCTTCACCAAATGCTGCTTGTACAAAATCAGGATTCATTTTTAAGAAATCTCCTAACTTAACATTTCCTTCTTCATCACGCAATAAATTATGTAAATCTAATTGATTATTAGGAATTTCTGTAGAAATAAATGGAGAAATACTACTTTCATAAATGCTTCCCATCATCGATGCAACAGTATAATCACATTCATTGTATCCTTCAAATTTAAGCATTGTTCTACCAAAATAGAAAATAGAATCAGCAACAGTACCTTTATATTGATCCTTACTATTAAATGTTTTTGTTAGACCATCAGTAAACTTAACACCCGTATCACAATATGAGAATAAATTTTTCATATAATTGATTGAAGTATCAACATCTCTACACAAGTCAAAGTTATTTGCATCATAATCTCTTAAACCATTGTTGTAACTTGTACAGTTTTCTAAATATATAGTTCCTGGATTTGAGTTATCAGTAAAACCACAAGCTAAGTTATTAAATGCTATACAGTTAATTACTTTATGTGGGACTTCGATAACTTCTCCACCTAATTTAAAACCATTACCATCACTATTAGGGGTACCATAAGGTTTTCCATCAGTATGTCTACCTGAAGTAACACCATTATTAAATGCTACACAATTAATTAAAGTAACAGGTCCAATTGCTCCAGATTCACCTTTTGTATATAAATCCCAACCATCATCAACATTGTTATAAGCAATACAGCCATCAAACACATTGCCAACACCAGTTGTTAATTTACAAGCAAATCCATCACTATCTTCACCTAATGGGTCATGATTATCATAGCTAGTACAATTTTTAATTAAATTATATGAAGGCCATTTTTCAACATCATTATAGCTTGATGCTTTTCTACCCAATTGAATTCCAGTATCACCACAATCATGAGTAACACAATCTTCAATAATATTATGATTACCACCAATATAAATTCCATTGTCACCAGCGCCAAATACTTCGAGTCCAATTACATGCCAATAGTCATTATCAAAAGTTAAACCACGGTTTGAGCTTCCCCATTTCATTGAAGAAAAATCAAACACTACTTGACCTTTATTTAAAGGTTTTAAAGTTTTAACTTGACCTTTAGTAGCTGGATAATTTTCAGTCTCACTATTAACTTTAATAGGATATTCTGACTTATAAACACCATCTAATAAATATATTAATGCGCCAGGTTGAGACGTTCTAATTGCATTCTCAATACTCATTGGATCTTCTTTAGTTCCAGAAGCAAAAATATTTGTTGAGTCACACGAAACATAAATTATTTGTGATGGCTTAACTTCATCTGTCCCTTTAATGCCGAAATCATTTAAAGACGTGTCATTACCATTATTACATCCTGCTAAAGAAAACAAAGTGAATAACGGTATCAATAATGAAATCTTCTTATTTTTCATAAAAAAACTCTCCATTTCATAAATACACATAATTTTAACATAGTAAAATTAGTCTTGTATTAAATTATCATTCCTTTTATGCACAATGAACAAACTTTTATGATAAAGTTGAAATCGCTTACAAAAAAATATACTTTTATTATATAAAGATTTTAAAAAGGAGATTATTATGAAAAAATCATTAAAATTACTAGCTGTTGCTATGTTACTTGGCGGTGGACTAGTAAGTTGCGGGGATGACCCAGTAAAAGAGCCAGAAACAGAGGAACCAGGAACACCTGAAACACCTGAAACTCCAGAGACACCTGAAACTCCAGAGACTCCTGAAACTCCAGAGACTCCTGAAACTCCAGAGACTCCTGAAACTCCAGAAGTTAATCCATATCAAGTAAATATTTCTGCTTTAGCAACTGGTGACATTACAGAAGATGTAGTAGAAGGTGCTTTCACATTTGTTAAAAACGGTGATAATACTGAATCATCATCTAAAAAACCTATGACAGTTGCTGATTTAGAAACACCTGTTCAAATAGCTACACCTGAATTAACATTTACTAAAGTATTAAAAACTCAAAGTGCTTCTCAAACAGATGCTACTAAACTTGGTCGTGTTATTAAATTTGATGTTACAGGTAAAGGTACAGTAACTTTATATGCAAAATCAGGTTCACCTGATGATTTAACAAGATCAATAAGCGTATACCATGTTGGAAATGCAGTTGTACATGATAAAGTTACATTAGGTGCTGATGTAGAAGCTCATACATTAACATTCCATTATTCAGGAACTTACTATTTAACTTCATCTGCAAATGTATCAATTTACTATATTGATGTTAATTTTGAAGATGGTGTAAACGAGGAATGGGCGCCAGCTGAAGTAATCGAATTAACAGATGCAAATCAATTCAATGCAAATGATTTACCTGCTAAAACATTTACAAGTGATACTGAAATTGGTAACTTTGTAATTCGTGCTACTGCAGATCAAACAGTTGTTGTCGATTCAAACTCAAAAACATATGATGGAGTATCTTATACTCAAAGAATTAAATTAGGTGCTGCAGGTGATGCAACATATCGTTCAATTGATATTAAAGTTACTGCTGCTGCTAGAATTACTGTAGTAGCTATTTCATCAAATAAATCATCTGATAGACCATTAGCTTTATTTAATGGTGAAACTCAAGTTGGCGACTCTGCTACTGTATTAGGATCAGATATTGGTGGATATATTTGGAATGTTACTGATGCTGGTACATATAATGTTAGAAGTTTAGAAAGTGGTATCAATATCTACAACATTATCATTGAATACGCTGAATAATTAACCCTAAAAAATATAAAAGAAGTGATTGCAAAATCACTTCTTTTTTTAATAAAATTTATCTTTTAATTTAACTAAAAAACAAAATAAAAACATCCGTTTAGGATGTCTATTGCAGAAACGTTGAAGTATTCTGCGAATGTATTGACTACGTCAATACTAGTAGTACCATAGGTTTCAATGCGACGAATATTGCGCGCACTATACCCAATGGTATCGGCCAAATCATTTTGAGTTAAATGATTTTTTAACCGAAGTGTTTTGATAGATTTCGCTATCACGATCGTATCAATTAATAAATTGCTCATAAGTCCACCCCCATCATTGATACACTAATTTAAAGAATATAAAAATGTGGACACTCTTACTATGAGCACAATTATTCTATAAAATTTTTAAATAATAATCAATATCAAAAATCAAAATTTTAAATCTTTATAAAATAAAGCTCACCTTTTAAAAAGGTGAGCGATACGTTCCATTCCGGAACTATTATTATATTGTGCATAATTCTTTTAAATATACAATAATTAGCAATTTCAAAAAAATTTATTTATTTCTTATTTATATCATATATAATTTGTATTGTTAACCCTAAGGAGGACTAAATATGCTGTGGGGAACTTTTTCATTAAATCATTTTATTTCATTACTTATAGCCGTATTACTTAATGTATCTATATTTTTTATATTAAAAGATAGAACACTTAAAACTAAAAAAATTGTTTTATTTATATTATCACTAAGTGGACTAGGTGCAATTATTTTTAATCTTGTTGCATGGGGATCACCGCTTGAATATCTACCACTACATATGTGTTCTATTAATGCTCTTTTATTACCATTTGCTGTATTAACTCAAAATAAGAAATTATCTAATATGTTACTACTTTGGTGTTTGGGAGCAGGTATCGCTTTAATTCTTAATCAAGGTGCTGCTAATTTTGAGATATTAAGTTGGACATTTTTCTTTTATTATATTCCTCATACTTTAGAGTTAGGAATTCCTATTCTTATATTCGCATTGAAATTATCTGAACTAGATTATAAAACATTACCATTTACATTAATAACAACATTCCTCATTTATACTGGTGTACACTTTTCTAATTTACTAATCAATTACATAACTACTAAATACAATATTGTTGATCAATATGGAAATATAATTATTGTCAATTATATGTTCAGTATTACTCCAACTAATCCTGTTTTAGCAATTTTTTACAAAATAATTCCATATAGATATTGGTATATGCTATTAAGTTTATTTGTCATAAGTTTATATCTAGGAATAATTTATGGTATTCACTACAAAATTAAAAAGTCACAAAACAAACTTTCAAATGACTAAAAAAGAACTTTCATTATTCTAATATACGAATTTATGAAATATAATATAATTTATAAAACACTAGGAGGAATATAGTTATATGAAAAAAGTTGTTCACAATTATCTTGTTGGAGATATTCTTTACGAAGAAAGTTTTTGGACTGGCAAAAAAAGTTTGTCTTTTAATGGTACACCTTTGACAAAAGTTGATAAAAGAACATTCAAAACAGTATTAAAAGATGAAAACAATGAAGAAAAGGAAACCTTTATTACAGTAAGAGGAAGTTTTATATCAGGTACATTTTTAGATTTTAATAAAACAAGTATAGAAATTTATCCTAAATTAAAATGGTATGAAATAATACTATGTCTATTGCCATTTATTCTAGATCTTATCTGGGGTAATAGTGTTACTCTATGTTCGATTATACCAGTTGTAGGTGGTGCAATTGGTGGATTAATATCAGCTTTATTTTCTTTCTTATCAGTATTCTTAATGAGAAAAACAAGCAATATATTAGTAAAAATTGCAATTGCTTTAGCAGTTCTTTTAGCATCATTTGGAGTTTGCGCGCTAGTAGGTTACTTAATCATAAGTGCTCTTGCAGCATAATAATCAATTAAATAAATTTTTTAAAACTAAAAAATGTAACTTAATTTATTAAAGAAATTTAAGTTACATTTTTATTTTTTAAATTTTATGATTTTTTAATTATGAATTTGTAATTGTAATTGTGTAATTATTAGTGTTACTAGAAACAGAACCATATTCAAAATTATATGTATCATTGAAACCATTAATTTCAAATTCACTATATGATATTAAATATTCATCAATACTCAATTCGATAATTATAGAATATTCGCCATTATCTAAATCATTTAAATCTGATAAGTATAAATTGTCTAAATAATCTTCATATGATCTATTATCAATACTATAATTCCTTTCTTGTAACAAAATTTTATTGCCACTTGAACTTAAGAAAAATTTTAAATTGACTTTTTCATTTCCATATAAAGAATATGAATTATATGATTCTAAATCAAAACTACCTAGATTGATGAATGCATTTTCTTCTGAAACTATAAATTGAATTGTATTTCTAATTTTAATTCCATCACCTATAGCAAGAAAATAATCATTATTGCTTAAATTTTTAAAATGAACAAGAGTATTTTGGTCATTGATATTTATACTAGAGAAGAAATCATCAGAAACAACTTTTGGGTAATTAAATGAAGAAAGTAAGGTTTCATTTCCTTCATAATTTGAGGTAAGTATTAATGCTATCTTAAAACTATTATTGATGAATGACATATCAATTTCTTCATCATTTCCCTGGAATGTTACTTTAGCACTTTCTTTTGTACCATTAATAGAAGTAATTTTTTGAAAATTATTGTCCTCATAAACAGCATATACATCAAGAGAATAGTTAGCCCTTATATCCATCAATGCATCTAAAATAAAGCTACAATTGATATTTTTTAAATTAATACTTGCTCTTGAAGGATTAAAAATTATGTCTCCTTTTATTTCATAATTTGCTTTATAAATAATAGATGTGTTTTGTTGTTGCTCCTCTGCTTTGACAAATTCACTGATATTCATTGCTAATAAATCATCTATTGTTAAGTTCATATTTAACAATGCATCAAATGTTGAAATAGTTGAATCTAAATAAGATGCACTTAATGAATCAAAACCAAAAGCACTATAATTTTGAATTTCCGTCAAATCGAGTTTGCTTTGTAAAGAATCAGTAGTATAATCATCTTTAAACGTAACTCCAAGCTCATTAAGTATACTTAAAATATTCTCGTAAAAATTATTATTTTTAGATGTGATATGAAGAACAATGGAATTAGTATAATCTATATTTGAATATAAACTACTTAATGAATAATCATAGTCAACAGTTTCAATTAAAGTTGAATTATTTGATGATACTAAATGATAACCATTAGTAAAAGTTACATCTAATCCATCAGTACCTTTATCTTCCATTGATAAATAACCAGTTAAAGAATTTGGGTCAATTCTTAATGTAATCACTGAACTTTGAATTTGATAAAATACGACAGGATTAAATGAGGCATCAAATAAATATGAACTAGTTATAAATTTTGAAGCTTTCTTTGAAAATAGAGAATAATCAATATAATCAATAGATTCAATATTACTAGGATTATAAATATATGACTCTTGAATATATGTCATAGGTCGACTTTCATTTTTTGCCCTATAAAATGTTTTGACTAAGTCGAAACTATAATAAGATCCATTATTAATAGAATATAAATCATAAACTACAGTATAAGGATCTTCATTTTTTAAATCTACTTCACATGCAGTATATCTAATTGTTTTATTACCTAGTTTTGTTTTAGAAACATCAGTTAATACATCACCTTCAATGTAACAAGAATAACGATATGATTCTTCCATTGTTTCAGTATTGTATGTAGTAGATTTAAAATTTATACATTCAGTACCATCATAGCAATATCCAGAATAAATAGATAAATAATTGATTTGATTATTAATATTACTATATTGTTCTAGAATTACAAAATTTACATTTTGAAGATAACTAATACGATAATAAAATTCATAGTCAGTACCCGAATTTAAACAGACCCATTGATCTAATACTTTTACGGTTCTAACAATTGTATTTTTAAATTCTCGCATTATATTGATAGATAAATTAGCATTGCTAACAATGCTAGTATCAACATTAATTTTTTCTTTTCGTCCATTCAAATTCTTTTTAGAAGATGTACTTGATGTAAAAGAATCATCAAAGTAAGGAACATCATCAACATTATTTGCTAAATCATAAACATAATCTAATAATAGATTATCAGGTGGTGCCTCTACTTCATTATTTCCATCATTTTCTACATTATCATCAGGGAAATAATGATTATCATTTGTGCCTTCACTATTTTTTTCACCACATGACGTAATTGAAAAAACAACAAAAACTGAAATTAAAAATTTTAATAACTTCTTCATATTATTCGCCTCTTTTTTATAATTTAAATTTACTATACTAATTTCTAAAATACAATATTTCCAATTATAGTTTTTGAAAAATTAACTTATTGTTTTATAATAATTTTGTAAATAAAATATTAGTGGTGATTAATATGAAACTTATAACAACTTATATGCTTGATGCTAATTTGCGTCATAAATTAAATTTACTTACTCAAGAAACTTTTTGTTTTGATTTTGAAGATTGGGTATTAAATAATTATTTTAACGGAGATTACATTCCATATTCCTATATTGAATGCGAACAAATAATTGCTAATGCATCTGCAAATATAATGAATTTTCAACTAGGTAATACAATAAAAAAATATATTCAAATTGGTACAGTAATGACTAAAAAAGAATATAGAAATCAACACTTAGCAACAAATCTAATAAAGCATATAATTAATGAATATAAAGATAAATGTGATGGTATCTACTTATTTGGTGATATTAATGCCTTAGATTTTTATCGTAAATTAGGTTTTAAAGAAATAAATCAAACTAAATATTTATTAAAAAAAGAATACATTAGACAAAGTGAGATAAAATACTTTAACTTAGTAAATAAAGATGATCACCAATTAATAAATAAATATTTAGATTATGTTTCTAATGGAGTTTTGTATAGTTATTTTGACCAAATAAATCGTTTTGGGCTTCAAATGTTTTATACACAATATTTTGATAATGTATATTATTCAAAAGAACTCGATCTTTTCATTGTTTTAGAAAAAGATGAAGACACTTTAAAATTACAAAGTATAATCAGTAAAAAACAAATTTCATTAATTGAAGTTATATCTAAAATAGATATTCCGTACTCTAATCTTGAATTGGGATTCACACCGAAAAAAGAAGATTTAAACTTATTTAACTCTTTAGAATTTGATGGTAAAGATGACTATCGCTTATTTATAATGGGTGAAAGTTTAGAAATCATAGAAAAAGAACATTTATTCTTTCCTATATATTCGCATGCATAAATATATTGTTATTTTTTAATAATGGAATTTTTATTTAATAGTTTTCCAATAAGCACGACAATCATTAGTTCTTTGCATAAATTGATAATCTATTAATTCTCTACGTATTAACTCAATATCACTAAAAGCTATATTTGACTTTATAATAGTATTTACTTCTTTTTCTGTATATTTTTTTTCATTCTCAAAACAATCAACTATCTTTTGAAGTACTAATAATCGTAATGGTTTTTTCTTTGGATATAGAATTAATAATCCTTGTTCATCATAATAACAATTTAACTTTTTTAAATATTCATCTTGTAAAAAATCCATTTCGTAATATAAACACTCATATACTTTAGATTTATAAACAATTTCAACTACTTTATCGATTTTGGTCATTCCACAATTTTCCATGACTTTTCTACTTGCTATATTTTCACTAAAAAAACCAGCTATTACTTTTTTAAAACCCATTCTTTTTAAGTCATTCAATATTGCCGAAACAGCTTCAGTAGCATAACCATTATTTTTAAAAGTCGGACTAATGACATAGCCAATTTCTATTATTTCATTATCAAATCCACACTCATTTACAAAACCAATTAATAATGAATTTAAAAAAATACCATAGAATAAATGTTCTTCATTTTCAACTTGACTATATTCAATTAGTTTATTAGATAAATTATTTACTGAATCCAAATTTTTAAAATCTGGTAACATAAAAGTAGATGAAACTTCCTCATCAATCAAAATATTTGATAAATCTTTTTTATCTTCAAAAGATAAAGATTTCAATATTAATCTCTTTGTAATAATATAATTTCTCTGTTTGATTTTCATTAATTAATATTCCTTATTTTCTAATCTTGCAAGCGCTTCTTTATTATTTGAAATAATCATTTTAATTTTTGAACACGAATGAAGATTTTCACAATCACCACATGTTTCTATATTTTTATTTAAAACACACTGTCTAATTTCACATAATTTTTCGCAAAAAGGAGTTTTACAACCATCTTGACGGCATCCTTCACAATTAATCATATCAGATGTAATCTCCACACCATTCATTTTGGTCCATAAATTTGAAACTTGCTCTCTTAAATTATTATCATTATTAATAGTAGCAATACGTGCTTGACATTTTTCACAATCCAAACCACAACAAGCAATAAACTTATTCATAAAAATCCCTCTACAAATTTATATTCTTTACTAAAGTATAATATCATTTAACTATATTTACCATAATAAAAGGAGGATTACTCCTCCTAATTTATTATCTGTTTTTCAATAATTCAGCGAGGTCATAAATCAATTTTTCAGTTTTTTCCCATCCAAGACATGGATCAGTAATTGATTTACCATATATTCCTTCATCAATTTTTTGACATCCATCTTCAATATAAGATTCAATCATTAATCCTTTTACCATACGATTAATTTTTTCATTATGTCTCATTGAATGTAATACTTCTTTTGCTATACGAACTTGCTCCGCATATTGTTTTCCAGAATTCGAATGATTAGTATCTATTATAATTGCTGGATTAGAACACTGAAGTTTTTCATACATATTAGCTAGTAAAATCAAATCTTCATAATGATAATTTGGGTGAGATATTCCTTGCTTATTCACATAACCTCTTAAAATAGCATGAGTCAATGGATTACCTTTACTTTCAACTTCCCATCCTCTATAAATAAAGGTATGACTTTGTTGAGCTGCTAAAATTGAATTTAACATGACTGATAAATCACCACTAGTTGGATTTTTCATACCAACAGGAATAGAAAGTCCACTCGCTGTCAAACGATGTTGTTGATCCTCTACAGATCTAGCTCCAACAGCAACATAAGATAATAAGTCTGATAAATAACGATGATTTTCTGGGTATAACATTTCATCTGCGCAACTAAAATGTGTTTCTTTTAAAGCACGCATGTGTAGCTTTCTAATTGCAATAATACCTTTTAACATATCCGGATCACTATGAGGATCAGGTTGATGTAACATTCCTTTATATCCAGCACCAGTAGTACGAGGCTTATTTGTATATATACGAGGAATAATTAAAATTTGATCTGCCACTTTTTCTTGAACAACACGTAAACGCTTAATATAATCAATAACTGAATCTTCTCTATCTGCTGAACAAGGGCCTATTATTAAAATAAAACGATTGCTTTCACCTGTGAAAACTTTCAAAATTTCTTCATCGTTTCTTTTTTTAATTTCCATCAATTCTTCATCGATAGGATACATTTGTTTTACTTCTTGTGGTGTTGGTAATTTTCTTTTAAAATTCATATTCATAAGTTTTACCTCATCTATCAAAATATTTACGACGCTTAGTCGATAATATCATCATTTCTTTCATTGTTTCTACATCTTCATTTGTAATTGCTTCTTTTAATTTAGCAAATTCCTTTTCAAATAAATTCATTTGTGAAACTAATTCATCTTTATTCATCAAAAATAATTCAGTCCACATATTTTCATTTATTTTTGCAATACGAGTTAAATCTCTAAAAGAGTCGCCTGTGTATTCAACAAGATGTGAAGAAGATTTACTAGTCATTAATGAAACAGCAATACAATGGGTTAATTGTGATAAAAATGCAATCATTTCATCATGTTCTTCAATAGATAAAATTGAAATATTTTTAAATTCTAATAATTGACCCAATTCTTTACAAAACTTTATACCTTTTTTTGTATTTTTATTTGTTGGTGTGATAATAAAATTTGCATTCTTAAATAAATCTTTATCACTATTTTGTACGCCATATACTTCTCTACCAGCCATCGGATGGGAAGGAATAAATTCGACATTTTCAGGAATTAAATCTTGAACAAATGGAACAATATTTCTTTTTACTCCAGTTACATCAGTAATTATTGTGCCTTCCTTGATATAAGAACCATAATTTACTATCCAATTTTTAAAAACTTCTGGGTATAAAGCAAAAATTATAATAGGAAATGATTGAACATAATCTTTATTAACTTCAATCATACCATGAGCAATATACTTATTTTTTAATGCAAAATCAATAGACTCTTGATCTTTTGTAATGGCACCAACTTCAAAACCTAAAGAAGATAATTTAGCTGCGTATGATCCACCAATTAAACCAAGTCCTACAATTAATACTTTTTCTTTTTTAAGCAATTTCACTCACCTCAATTCCTATTTTTCTTAAATCGTCAAAAAAATTCGGATAACTTTTTTTTACTGCTTCAGCACCATTTATTTCAATTGTAAATAAAGTACAAAGCATTGAAAGAGCCATTACAATACGATGATCATTGTGTGAATCAAAAGCAACGTCTGGTTCGCATAATTGACTTTTTCTAACTATTACCTCGTTATCTTTAACCTCAATATCAGCATTGACTTTCCGTAATTCTTCTACCATATCATCTATACGATTACTCTCTTTTAATTTAAGTCTTTTTGTCCCTATAAATCTTGCTCCATTATTAAGAGTAGCAAAAGTAAAAAGAACAGGTCCTAAATCTATACATGAAGAGATATCAATTATAGCATTTTTTTCTTTTAAAGTAGAAAAATGCTTTGCATAAATTTTATCTCCTTGTAAACTATCCTTATTTAAATTTAAAACTTCCACATTGCCATTAAGGTAATTATATACATCTAAAAAAGCCGCATTAGAATAATCACCTTCTATACTACATTCTTGATTTTGATAGTGTTGATTACCTTTTATATATAAAATATTATTTTCAATTTGAATTTGAATATTATGCTTTTGCAAAACATCAATAGTCATTTCAATATAAGGAAAACTTTCAATAGGTGGAATAATATGAATTGTACTATCTTCTTTTAGCAAAGGTAAAGTAAACAACAACCCAGAAATATATTGACTGCTAATATTACCAGGAACATAAAATTCTCCTCCGTGTAAAGTACCACTAACCATAATTTTATCTTTATATGTTTCAATGGAAATATCTTGATTTTCAAAAATTTGTTTATAAACTTCTATTCCACGATTTAATAATTTATCACTACCAATAAAAGTTGATTGTGGATACTTAAGTAGAGCTATTGGAATAAAAAAACGTAATGTACTACCGCTTTCATAACAATTAAATATTGGATTACTTACCTCAAATTTATTAGGAAATAAAAATAAAGTATCCTTATTTAATTTATAATCAGCACCGAAAGTTTTAGCACAACCTAAAGTAGCTTTAATATCTTCACTTAAAGAAATATTGTGGATTATATTTTCATTATTACTTAATAATGATGCAATAATATAACGATGTGAATAACTTTTCGATGGAGGAGCTTTTAGAATTCCACAAGCAATAGATTTATTAATCTTCACTTTCATAAAATACCATCCTCCCATTTTTTAATAATTAAATTAACATTTTCATCTTTTGAATCACATGCCTCTATTTTAATATCACAAACCTTCGCATATAAAGGTGTTCTTTCTTCATATCTCTGCTTTAGTGCTTCATATGTAGAACTTAGAGGTCTAGATGGAGTACTTTTTAAAAAAGAAAGGGGTCTTTCTATATAAAAAATCCGTCCATTTTGCTTCAAGTATGAAACATTTTCTTTTCTTAAAACAGCACCTCCACCTGTTGCAATAACAAGTGATACATTTTGACTGACTTCTTTAATGACTTCACTTTCTATATTCCTAAAAATATCTTCACCATATTTTTCAAAGAAAGTTGTTATTGTCATATTAATTCTTTGTTCAATTAAAGAATCTATATCAATAAATTGACGATTTAATTTTTGTGCAACTAATTTACCTAGAGCACTTTTACCGCAAGAAGGCATACCAATTAACACAATATTTTCTTTTTCTTTTTTTATATTTTTATATATTTCAACAATTTTATTTTTATCAAATTCACAATCATGAAATAATTCACATGCATAAAAAGCTTGGGCTATTAACATATAAAGACCACCACAGCAAGGAATAGTTTTTCTTTCTGCGTCTACAATTAGTTGTGTTTTCAAAGGATTATAAATAACATCAACAACGCCTTGTAAATTTTTAAACTTATCTATGTTAATTATTGATTCAACATTTAAAGATGGATACATTCCATAAGGAGTAGTTGAAATAATTACTTCAACATCATTATTAAAATCATTAATCATCTCTTCATATGTAATTACATTATCTTTTTTATTTCTTGAAACAAGATAAATTTTTAAAGCCCCTAAATCTTTTACAACTTTACTAGCAGTCTTGGCTGTTCCTCCTGTACCCAAGATAAAAACTTTCTTCCCACAAATAGGTATATTAAAATGTAAAATCATATCCTTTAAACCATAGTAATCGGTATTGTAACCATATAATTTCCCGTTTTTATTGATAATAGTATTTATTGCATGAATTTCTTGAGATTCTTCAGAAAGAAAATCAAGAAAAGGTATAACTACTTCTTTATAAGGAATTGTAACATTTACAGCACGAAAATCAGCCATTTTCATAAATTCTGAAAATTGCTCATTGTCAGTTAATTCCTTTAATTCATATTGATAATCAACTAATTGCTCATGAATTTCTTTGGAATAACTATGTATTAATTTTTTTCCAATTAATCCATACTCCATAAATACCTCTAATCTAATTTATCTTTTAAAAATACATCAGTTCCATACTTAATAGCTAATTGATCAGCAATAACTAATGCTGTCATACAAGTAATAACAATACAAATACGGCGAATAATTGCAGGATCGTGTCGTCCTATAATTTCAATATTAGAATTTTCCTTCTTCATCATATCAATCGTATCTTGTATTTTTGAAATCGATGGAGTTGGTTTAATAGCACATGAAAATATAACAGGCATTCCATTACTTATACCACCATTAATTCCACCATTATTATTTGTTTTAGTTTTAACTTTTTGATCATCTATATAAAAGCAATCATTTGCTTGAGATCCTTTCATCGATCCAAATGCAAAACCAGCTCCGAATTCAATTCCTTTGACTCCACCAATACCAAATATAGCTTTAGACAAACTTCCTTCTAAAGAATCAAACCATGGTTCACCTATGCCTACAGGTAAATTATTTATTACTGTTTGTGTAATTCCACCTATAGAATCTTGTTCTAAACGTGCCTTATTTATTTCTTCCAAACATTCATTTTCGACATCGCTTAAAACAGGAAATGCTTTATTCTTTAATATTTCAATGTCTGCATCAATGTTTTTAAATTCTCGATCAACTACAGATCCACAATTTAAAATATGTGTTGCAATATTAATTTTAAATTTATCAAGGGCTTGTAAAATAATTGCACCGGCTGCAACAATAGCCACAGTTACACGACCAGAAAAATGACCTCCACCTCGATAATCTTCAAAACCATGATATTTTTCATGTGCAACGTAATCAGCATGAGATGGTCGTGCTAAATTTTTATTAATTTCATAATCCTTACTATGAACATTATTATTCTTTACTAGAATACATAAAGGAGCACCTGTTGTATAGTGATTAAATAAACCACTGACAATTTCAAATTCATCTTCTTCAACCCGTGCTGTTTCATGTGGCCCAGAAGGTCTTCTTAAAGCTAAACATTCTTTGATTTTTTCTTCATCGACAAATATTCCAGGAGTTAGTCCATCTATAACTGCTCCTATTTTAGGACCATGACTTTCACCAAATAATGTAACTTTAATTTGTTTTCCAAATGTATTACTCATCGCGCTCCTCCTTTAATTTTTTATATAAATCTTCAATTTTAATTTTCTTTAGTTCATATGTTCCTAGTTGCTCAACTGAAACAATCCAAATAAAATCTCCAGTCTTTTTCTTATCATGATTTAAATAGTTATCAATATCGGTTAATGTTAAATCATATTTAATTGGAAGATTATACTTTTTTAAAACTTTAATAATTTTGGTTCTCACTTCTTTTGATGAAAAATAAAGCATTCCAATACCAACACATTCACCATGTAAAAGTTTATAATTACTTGCACTTTCAATAACATGTCCTAAAGTGTGTCCAAAATTCAAAACTCTTCTAAGCCCTTTTTCATCTAAATCTTCTTCAACAATTTTTTGTTTTATTTGTAATGATTGGAAAATTACTTCATCAATATCATTTTCTAAATTTTTACTTTTTGCAATAACTTCGAATAAGGTTGAAGAACAAGTACATCCCATCTTAATTGCTTCGACTAATCCAGAATGTAATTGTCTTTTATCTAATGTTTTTAATGTATTTGGATCAATCAATACACATTTTGGCGTATAAAAAGAACCAATAATATTTTTTATACCATCAAAATCAATAGCTGTTTTACCACCTATAGAAGAATCAACTTGAGAAAGTAATGTTGTAGGAATATTATAAAAATCAATTCCGCGCATATATGTTGCACTAACAAATCCTCCAAGATCTCCAACAACACCACCACCTATGCTAATTAGGCAATCACTTCTAGTAAATCCTTCATTAATTAGTGTTCTCATAATTAATTGATAATTATCGAGATTTTTGCTTTGTTCCCCTTGATTAATAACTACTATTGTTGGCATAAGACATTGAGTAGAAACTTTTGAGATATATTCATTAGGAACACCATCATCTGTCAAAATTAGCACTTTTCTTTGCAAAGATAAATACTGAGAAGCATTTACTAATAAATCTCTTTGAATAATTACATCATAAGAATGTGTTTTACAGTTTATTGATAATTTCATAAAATCACCCACCTAATCTGCATGCTCATAATATGTGCCTACTAATTTTAAACAATCACAGACTGTCTTTAATTCGTTAAGCATATCCTTACCATCTTGACTATTAATATTTCCTTCTAATTCAACGAAGAAAAAATAATTCCACATTAAAGACTTCATAGGTCTACTACGTACATTTCTCATATTAAATCCATGAGCACCAATAATATTTAGTGTTTTAGCTAATGAACCTGCTTCATTTAAGACCGTGAATACTAAAACAAAATGTTCTCCCATTCTAGATAAAGCATTTGGTTGTCTTAATACCCGAGAAAAAGCAGCAAATCTTGTTGAGTTATTATGATTTGTTTGAATATGTTCTTTTAATATCTTTAAGTTGTATAAAGTTGCAGACTCTTTACTTGCAATTACTCCAATTGTTTCATCATTACTTTCTGATAAAGCCAAAGATGCCATTGCTGTATTTGGATATTCAATCGTTTTGAAACCTTTTTGTTCAATATATTCACTACATTGTAATAATGCTTGTGGGTGACTCATAACTGTCTTAATTTTATCTTCAGTTGCACTTTCTTTTCCTAACAAATTATGCTCAATAAATAATTCACATACTTGATTTATATAAAGACTACCTGAAAAAATTAAGTCCATAACAGCACCTACATCTCCGGCATAACTATTTTCTAATGGCAATACACAAATGTCACACTCTCCTTTTTCAACTGCCTGATATGCACTCGAAAAACTTGGGTAAGAAATATATGTTCCACTTGTAAACATTTTTTGTGCAGCAATATGAGCAAAAGCACCTTCAACACCACAATAAGCTACTTTAATACCTTCAATAATACGAGATTGATATCTTTTAGATATATCCATCATTGCTTGTAAATATAAAACATAATATTCTTGGATAATGTTATCATCCATATCATTTTGATGAGATGCTAATATTTCTTTTTCTCTAAGTGGGTCAAAAATAGGTAAAGCATTTTCTTTTTTAATTTCGGCAATTTCTTTAGCAGTTTTCATTCTTTCTTTAAAAAGTTTTGCCATTTCTTCATCTATTTCATTTATTTTTTTCCTTTTTTCATCTAATAATCCCATACTAACAACACTCCTCATAATACTGTTTCAATTTTATAAAAGCTTCTTCAGAGCTAGCAATCATTTCACTTGAAACACAATAAGATATTCTTACATAACCTTCCATTCCAAATGAATCACTAGGTACCATAAATAAATTAAATTCTGTAGCTTTTTTACAAAAAGCAATAGCATCTTTATCTAAAGACTTAACAAATAGATAAAAAGCACCTTCTGGTTTTGCTGCTATACTATAACCAGCATTTGATAAAATATCAATTAATAAATCACGATTTTTAATATAAATTGAGAAATCAGATGTTACATTAAAAACAGTTGGTAATAAATATTGAAAAATCGAAGGAGCACATATACAGCCAATAGATCTTCCTGCTCCCTTAACTGCAGCAAAAACTAGTTCTTTATCTTGGCATTTATTCGAAACAAGAAGATAACCAATTCGTTCGCCTGGCAATGATAAAGATTTACTATATGAATAAGCAACAAGTGAATTACTATAGTAATTAGTAATGAAAGGATATTTAGTGTTCGAGTAAATTAGTTCTCGATATGGTTCATCAGATAAAAGATAAATAACTTGATTAAATTGTTTTTGCTTTTTTTCCAACACTGTACACAAATCAATAATAAATTTTTCACTATATACAACCCCTGTAGGATTATTAGGAGAATTTATAATAATCATTTTTGTATTTTTTGTTATTTTTTCTTCTAAAACTTCTAAGTTAGGAATGAATCCATCATTTTCGTTTGTTTGCACTGCCTTTACAATGCCTCCTACTGCATTAATAAAAACTGTATATTCAGGAAAATATGGAGCAAAAATAATGACTTCATCTCCACGATTAATTAATGCATGTAATGCAACACTTAAAGAAGTAGAAGCACCATTTGTTAAATACAATAAATCTTTATTTTCGTTGCATCCATAAACTTCATTAATGTTTTCAATGAGTTTTTCACGGACAAATGCATTTCCTACATTTTCAGTATAATCATGTAAATATGAATCACTATATTCGTCAATAAGTTTTTTTAGATTATCATTAACTATTTTAGGTGCTTTGACATTAGGATTTCCAATAGTAAAATCATAAACAAGGTGACTACCTATATCTTTTTTTCTTTTATTTGCACAAGCAGATAATTCACGTATAACAGAACTTTCAAGTCCTAATTTAATCATTTCTTTATTCATCAATATCACCTTATTTCATTAGATAAATTATTTATAATAATTTACTATAAATACTTTACTTTGTAAAGCAATGAAACAGCACTTACAAAATAAATTGCGTAAATAAAAAGTCTAAATATAATTATTTAGACCATTTAGTTTTAAAAAATAATTATTATCTTCATTTCTTAATATGTTTATTTTTTTTGAGCTACACCAACAAAATCAATTTCAGAATACCAAAATGATTCCTCAGAAAATTTATTCTCTAATTCACTTAATAAATACTCCATATCTTCTAATTTTTTTTGATTAGCAGCATTATATGGATCTTTTTCACATATCGATTTTATATAATTTTTACGATATGAAAATCTTTCAATAAAAATTTCATTACGCTCATCTAAATCCATACCAGATACTTCTTTGACCCAGTTAATCATCTTAACATTTTTATATCCGGAAGAAACTAATTGAGAATATATTTTTCTTCCATTTAATCTATCTGATATACCATCACATGAAAGATGTAAATCAACTACTTTTTTAATTAAGCCATCATCATTATATGTAACAATCGACCCATCATCAGAACCTCTGATAATGATATAACCATCATCAGCTAAAATCTTTCTAACATTCCTTAATAATTTGTTTGGATTTTTCAAATGATGAATAACTAATGAAGCAAAAATAATATCAAATTTTTCAATATTTTCTTTTTGCATAATTTCATAAAAATTATCAACTATCTCTTCATCTTCTAAATCTAAAACATAATAAGAAGCTCCATTGAACATAGAGTTTTCTTTTGCATACTCAATTAACGTTTCTCCACGATCAACACCTACAACTTTAGCATTTGGAATTTTAGAAAAACGATCTTTAGTAACAAAACCATAAGCACATCCCATATCTAAGATAGAAAGTTGTTCTTTTTGTGGCATATGATCTAGTACATATTTAATTGCATTTTGATCGGGTTCTCTGGTATTAATTGCTTGTATTCTTAATCTTTTTAATTCACTTTTATTTTCAGCTTTGTATGATGAAAGATGTTTTCCAGTAATAAGAGAAATTTCTTCTTTATGAAAATCAAATGATTCTTTTTTGTCTTCTGTTCTTAAAAACTTCTTTACAAAATCAACGACTTCTCCATTAGAAGAAACTCCAATTTGAAAAGTTTGATAATTTCTTAAACTTCTAGGAACATCTAATCCAGTGATATTTTTTAAAAAAGGAACAATGCATGCTTTAACTTTTCTTCCAGATAAAATATCGTTATGGAAACTTTCTCTTTCATATGAAACCCATTGAGATTCAAGAAATTCTTTTTTTGTAGCAACACAAACTAAAACACTCGAATTTTCTAGTGCTTCCTCTATTGCGTTTTTATAAGCTGCAGCTCCTAATTCATTAAGAACTTTATTACTATAAAAAACATTTAATCCTTGTTCTTTAAACAATTCATAAAGTCGTTCAGCAACAAAACTATCCTCAGTTCTATTACCATTTTCATCTAAATTTTTAAAAGATATAAAAACATCATACATATTTAATCACCTATAAAAATTATAACATATGATTTAGCATTACAAAATTACATTTTAAGAAAGAATATTATTAAATATTAATTCTATTTGTTCTGCATATTTCTTATATTCATTTTCATTATCATGACAATTTGGAATATGAATAAAAATAGCCTTATCTAAATGATGTTCAAGTAAATGAAAGTATAAATTATTACATACAAACTTTCCTGCATCATATGAAAATTTAACTAAATTATGACATTTTTCAATTGCTACTCCAGTTTTTAAAATTTTAGGTAATAATTCATTTATCACTTCATTTTGTTTTAAAACTCCACAATTATCTTTTAAACTACAAGAAGAAATATTATGTGCTTCGACTTCTAAAGTTAATTCATCTCTACTTCTAGCTTCTCCTAGAGCAATAATTAAATCATAATCTTTTAAATTTATTTTATTTTTTATTTCTACATAGCAATTATCATAAACAACATCAACTACTAATTTATCAACATTGTTTATGTACTTTAAAACTTCCATCGAATAATTTATTGTTTGATTATTAAATGGTCTAAATGCTGTAACTAAAACTCTCATAGATAACACCTCTAAAACTATTCAAATAAATCTTTATTTTTTTTGAAAAAATCGTAATAGACTTTCATATTGTCGAGTTCGTTCCAATTCTTTGTACAACATGGAACACTATCTAAATCATAAATTGTTACGTTTTTCATACTTAATAAAAATGGTGAGTGTGTGGATATAAAAAACTGGCAATTATAAAAACGTGCTGAATCTTCAATAAATTGTTTTAATTTTAATTGATTTACTGCTGATAAACTATTTTCTGGTTCATCTAACAAATAAATAGCATTTTCCGTTATTTCTTCTTCCCAAAAACTTAAAGCAGTTTCTCCATTTGATTGACTGATAATATTATTTTTTCCAATTCTTTTTCTTACAAATTTAGATAAAGTATATCTATTTTTATCAATTCTTTTTAATAAATCATCATAACTTTCATTAAAATCAAAATCTGACTTTTTAAAATATTCTTCTATTAATTTTTCACGTTCTAAATTAACTTTTGAATTTATTTCATTAACCGACAAAATATAGTTAAAAACATCATCTGAAGTAATGATTTTTACTTCACGTAAATCAAAATTATTATAATTGAATTCACTTTGACATGAATTAACATAATTATTAAAAAAATCATTTGTTTCAATTGAGTGTTTTCTTTTTGCTTTAATACTACTAGCAATAACATTTAAAAGTGTTGATTTGCCACTTCCATTTCCACCATAAAAAATAGTTATTTCACGATCAAAATCAAACATAGTTATTTCTTTTTGTGGAAAAATCTTCAATGGGTATACATTATTAAAAATCATTCTTTTTTCCGATAATATTAATTCATATTCTTTTTCATCACTTGGTATCTGAAACTTTTTTAAATATATCATAAATATTCCACCTTTCTTTTTTTATACTACTTAATTTACTTATTAAAATTATTAAAATAATTAAAATAGCCTTTTTTATGGAAATTAATCATTTGATTTCTTAAATAAATTGGTTCTAAAATAATGGCATCATTTCCAAATCTTGAAAAATAAACAAATAATTCTTCTACAGAACAATTAAATGTATAAACATTTCCTTCTATAGTTTCTGGAATTGGCCTATTTAAATAAAATTTCTTATAAATTTTTATTCCTTTTTTTGTTAATAAAATTTTTGTAATAGCATTTCTTCTTTCAATATTTCTAGGGCCATATTCAAGCATTTCATCAAATTTCAAAATTTCATCCTCAGTTAATGAGAATCTATTTTTTGTTTTTATAATTTTTGCACATTTATATAAATGTAGTGAAAAAAATCTAATTGAATTATCTTTCTGTCTTACTCCTGTTATTAAATAATTGTATAACTCATCATTTGTTCTTACTACAGCATAAGGAATTATTTCAGCTTTATTTCTACCATTTGTAAAAAGCAAAGTCTTTTTATTGTCAATAGCTGATTCAATTATTTTTAATTGATCATGAAAAATAATTCTTTCTCTTTCATCTTGTGGTAATTTAGCATACTTATTGAATAAGTTTCGATAATAATTACTAATTGTACTATTTCTTAATTCATTATTTTCAATTTCTTCATACATTGATAATAAAGCTTGTTGCGGTCTAAAAGAAATATAGTACCCATGACTTCTATTTGTTTTATCTTCATTATTCAAATTATAAATATCTTCAATATCATTTAATATCTCATTAACCACTGTTGTATCTTTAATTTTATCTTTCAAGATATCATTAATATTATTTCTCAATGATTCAGATTCTTTTTTGATAATACGATACATTTCCTTACAAACAATGTTATAAAATAAATTTTTATTAGGTTCATTATCTTTCATTTCAAAATTAAATGATTCCATATCGTGTTGTAATAAATTAAAAGTATTATAGCTTAAATTAACTTTTATTTTTTCCATAATAAAATCACCTAACTACATTGTTCACTAAATGTGTTCAAAATTCAAGTATATTTTTTCTATATTTTAATTGTGAACAAAAAATTTTATATAAGTGCACATTTATATCAAATTACTACCATATTAAAATAAAGTTGAAAGAGGTGATAGGTATGTTAATTACTGGAAAATATGGTAGTGCAAAAGTATTTGCAACAGTTGTAGATGAAGAGACCGAAAATCAAATTAAAACTTTAATGGATCAAGAATTTATTAAAGATGTTAATGTTTCAATTATGGCAGATTGTCACGCTGGAAAAGGATGTGTTATAGGTACAACAATGAAAATCAATGATTGTTGTGTACCATCACTAGTTGGTGTTGATATAGGTTGTGGTATGTTAACCATTAAATTAGGTAAAATTAAAATCGATTTAATTAAACTTGATCGATTCATTAGAAAAAAAATACCTTCTGGCTTTGAGATAAGAAAAGAACCAATTCAAGGAAATATTGATATTACTCGCTTATATTGTTACAGAAAGCTAGAAAACCATAATCGTTTACATTGCTCTCTTGGTACATTAGGTGGTGGAAATCACTTTATTGAAATTGATAAAGATGATGAGGAAAATTTATACTTGATTATTCATACTGGAAGTAGAAACTTAGGAAAACAAGTATGTGAGTACTATATGGATGTAGCTTATAAAGATAGAGAATTACAATATCAAAAAAAAGCTATAAATACAATTCAGCAATTTAAAGATCAACATAAAGAGCAAGAAATTGAAAATTTCTTAAACGAATTAAGAAAAGAATTTTCATTATTAGATAAATCACTTATTCCTTTATATGATGAATCTTTTGTAGCATATTTACACGATATGGAAATTTGCCAAAATTTTGCTACTTTAAATCGTGAAATAATTGCTAGTGAAATAATGAATTTCTTAGGTTTCAAATTATCAGATTTTGAATATTTCCATACAACACATAATTATATCAATATGGATGATCTAATCTTAAGAAAAGGAGCAATTTCAGCATACGAAAACGAAACTGTATTAATACCAATTAATATGAGAGATGGCTCAATCTTAGCCAAAGGTAAATCTAATAAAGATTATAATTTTTCAGCTCCTCATGGAGCAGGAAGAATTTTATCTAGAGCTGAAGCAAATAAAACAATTACTTTAGAAGACTTTAAAAAGTCTATGCAGGGAATTTATTCAACATCTGTTCAAATTGATACTATTGATGAATCTCCATTTGCTTATAAATCAATAGATGATATCTTACCAAATATTCTTGATACTGTTGAAGTAATTAAAATTTTAAAACCAATCTACAACTACAAAGCTACTAATAAAAGAAGTAGGTAACAAAAACTCCTGAACATTCAGGAGTTTTTCACGTTGATAATCAAAATTAATCAATATTAATTAATTCATATTCTCTACTACCAAAGCCTAGTTTTTCACTAGCTTCAATAGTTAAAAGTCCATTTCGTGATTCAATTCTTTCAATAAGATGTCCTTTTTTTGCGTCATCACATGAATAAACTAAATCAATGCATGCTTGATCGATTGCAATAGGATCTAATGATATTAATATACCAATATCTTTAATACATGGATCTTCAGCTACTGAGCAACAATCACAATCAACAGACATATTCTTCATAACATTAATATAAATTATGTTTCCTTTGAAATATTCAACAACTGAAGAAGCAGCATCTGCCATTGACTCTAAAAACAAATTATGATCAGCTGTCCAAATTTTAGTAGGATCACCTGCTCCATGAATATATGCTTTACCATAAGAAGAAGCTACGCCAATTGAAAGTTGTTTAATCGCTCCTCCATATCCACCCATTGGATGTCCTTTAAAATGCGATAATACTAACATTGAATCATATTTTTTTATGTTTTTACCAACATAGTTCTTTTTTATAACCTTTCCATTAGGAATATCTAAAACTAAATCAGGCCCTTCAGCATCTAATAAATCAATAGGAAAAATATCCCATCCATGTTCTTTAAAAGTTTCAAGATGTTTTTCTGTAGTATTTCTTTTTCCTTCATAAGCAGTATTACATTCAACAACAGTACCTTTTACTTCGTGAATGATATCTTCCCAAAAATCTGGTCTTAAAAAATTTTGATTTCCAGGTTCACCAGAATGTACCTTTATTGCAACATTACCTTTTAAGGTAATACCTAAATGTTTATATAAATTTAAAACTGATTCTTTAGTTATTTTTGAACTAAAATAAACTTTGCTTTTCATGCTTAACACCTCTTTTTTATACTTTCTTTTAATTACCAAATAATGTGGGAAATAATTTTCTTTGTATCTTTGAGAATGACTTATTAAAATACTATCACTTTCTAAATACTTTTTAATAAAATCTTTATTTTCTTCATTTATTAAAGTTTTAATTAACTCTTTATATCCTAAAATATCTAAATTAATATCAATCGATTTTTCAAAAATTTCAATGAGTTTATCAAAAGATTTCATTATTTCAAAATAAGGTTTGATATAAACTCTTGTATATTCATCACTAATATCTTCAAAAAGTTCATATGAAAAATTACTATTTTTACATTCTTCATACTCATTTATTAAATTAACTTTCATTTTTTCTTTATTGGGCATTAAATGAGCAGGACCTAAATAGCCTTGTAAATATAGCTTAATTGTGTCTTGTATATCCATCAAAGGATATTTCTTTTTAAAATAATCTATATAAATCATATTAAAATAATACCATACATACTCTTTAAAATTAATAAAAATAAAAAAATTAAAAAATATAATAGTTTTTAGAATACAATTAATGATACTATATTCCTGTTGATGAAATTCAACATAATGTTAATAAATTAGGAGAGTAGTATTATGTTTACCAAAGAACACTTTATATGGATTGCTATCTGTATTGTTTTAATTACAGGATTATCTATATTATCAATTAAGAAAAAATTTTCTTTTAAATTAGCTGCCTTTATTATGGCTGGAGTTGCATTAGTTAGTGAACTTTCAAAGATATTTTCACATATGGAGTTTGTTAACGGAGTTGATGCAAGTAAAGGTATGGTATTAGATGCCACAGCTTTACCATTTCATTTATGTTCAATACTTATTTTTGCTTTCTTTTATTTACCATTTGCAAAAGAATCAAAATTTAAAACATTTTTATTAAATTTCATTGTACCTATTGGACTAATAGGAGCAACACTTGCAATTTTAATGGCAACTAGTGGAACTGATTTTACAAAACCTTATGCATATCAATGTTTTGTATATCATGCATTTATGGTTTGGTTTGCAATCTATCTCATTGGAACAAAACAAGTAAGTCTAGTCAAAAAGAACTGGATTCAAAATATTGTTGTTTTAGCAATAATGGCAATTTCAATGGTTTGGGTTAATAGCTTATTACAAGTTTATGATACAAATTTCTGGTTTGTCGTTCGCCCACCTGTAAAAGGATTACCTTTATTAAATTTAAATCACGGTTGGTTTGTTTATTTCTTAACTTTATTATCACTTGGTTTTATAGGAGTAACTCTTGTTCATTTACCATTCTTAATTAAAGAGTATAAAAACAAGAAAAAAGAAAAAGTTCTTACTAATTCAAATGATATTGTCAAAGAATAGTTTATTATTGACTTTAAAATAAATATATATAAATTAGAAATATTTTTATTGTAAAAAGTAATTCTATTTACTAAATTATTTAAAAATATTAAAATTAGTATTAATTTAAGGAGACCATAAAATGGAAAATAATCAAAACGATGAGATTTATCAAAATAAGTACAAGAGATTAAATAAAGTATTTCGTGTACTAGGATTAATTTTATTACCAATAGGAGTTATTTTACTTCTTATTGGAACGATTGAATTTTTTTATACTACATCTTCTTTTGAAGAACCAAAATTATTTTTTCTAAACTTCGTAGGTATGCCATTTATAGCTGTTGGAACCTTATGTCTTTCATTAGGCTTTAAAAAACAAATAAATGAATATCATGCAAGTCAAGCTGCTCCAGTTGCTAAAGATGTTACTAACTATATGTTAGATGGAACAAGAGATTCAACGACTAGAACAGTAGCATCAATTCATAAAGCTATTACTTCCAATAATAATGTAAATTTAAATGTTAATATATGTGAAAAGTGTGGACAACCAAATCCTATTGATTCACGTTTTTGTTCAAAATGCGGTGCCCAAATAGTTATTAAATGTCCTAATTGTGGACATGAAATGGATGATGGAGCTACATTCTGTAATAAATGTGGCTATAAATTAAAATAATTTATTTTAAAACAATAAAAGAAGTTTTTACTTGAATTTAGTAAAAACTTCTTTTTAATTTTAAGTCATAATATTTTCTTTAAATAATTAAATTATTATTTCTTTTCTTTTTCTTTTGAACGTTTATCATTAATAATCTTCATTTCTACTGGAGTAATTTTTTTACAATTATTTTCTTCAGCCCAATGAATGCATGATAATAAAACCATTTTCAAAAATGGACGTGGAACTTTTACAATCATTTTTAATGCATCATCTGTAAACTCAACATCAGTATCAATTCTATCAAGAGCATATCTAACTGAAGAAACATCTACTTCTCGATCTGGAATTCCTACTGCAATTGGTTTTTCATAGTCACTACACCAGAAGTTTTTAGAATCTCTATATCCCCAGTTAGTTGGAAGTGGACAAAAGTTTTTCCTATCTACTCCATTCACAATAGCATCATAATATTTTTCTTTTAATAAAATATTATCAATCTTTAATATAAAATGAGCACCGAATTTAGATGTAATACCATTAAAATCATGATATGGTCCTTCATATTCTTCTTGGACTTTATCATCTTGTGCATTATCTAATTCTTTAACCCAAGTACATTCAAAGACTTGTAAAGCTTCATCTAGAATTTTAGGATATTTATGTTTAGGATCATTTTCAGCTCTTAGACCATTGAGGCTACCCCCATTTATTGGAGTGTGTGTTCAATTAAGTAACACCATTATA
>JBJEDT010000025.1:0-213437 GCA_051872335.1 Bacilli bacterium
GCCAGGACTCTTTTATTTTCCTAAATTTAGTCTCACATCATTTGAATTAGTACAGAACTAAAAAATATATTTTTTTTAAGTGTTATTAAAATTTTTTTACACAGTTAATAATTTGACAAGCATTCAATTGAACTTATTAAGAAATTTAATATAATATTATTAAGAAATGGGAGGTATTTTTTATGTATATTTTGCACTTCTTAACACCAAAAGCTAACACATCATTTTTAGAGTATGATGCAACTATTCGTCAAGCTCTAGAAAAATTTGATTATCATAAATATTCTGTTGTTCCTTTAATTGATAAAGAAGGAAGATATGTTTCCACATTATCCGAAGGTGACTTATTAAGATTTATTAAAAACGATAATAACTTTGATATTTCTGTTGCTGAAAACAAATCAATTAAAGAAATTAAACCTTATCGTCCATATAAAGCGATTTCTATTAATTCAGATATCGAAGAAGTTATTAAATTATCATTAAGTCAAAACTTTATTCCAATTATAGATGATCGCGGAACATATATTGGAATTATTAAACGTAAAGATATCATTGAATATATGATGGAAAATATGGATAAAGTAAATAAAGAATAATTAACATTAATTATTTAAGAAGGAGGACCTATGGAAAGAAGCATTGCAGCTATCGATTTAAAATCTTTTTATGCAACTGTAGAGTGTATAGAAAGAGGCTTAGATCCTTTTTCTACACCATTAGTTGTTTGTGATGAAGAAAGATCACCAAATACTATTGTTTTAGCTGCATCTCCATATGCAAAACAATTAGGTATTCCATCTAGATGTCGTAAATATGAATTACCACATATAAAGGGTTTAATTTTAGCTGTTCCTCGAATGGAACTTTATGTTAAAAAAAGTGCTGAAGTTATGGACATTATTTTTGACTTTGTCGGTGAAGATGATGTTCATATATATTCAATTGATGAAGCTTTCATTGACTTAACTCCATATCTAACAATGTATAAGATGACTCCACACGAATTAACAAAAAAAATTATGGATACAATATTAGAAAAAACTGGACTTTTTACCACAGCTGGAATCGGACCAAATATTTTAATGGCAAAAGTTGCTCTTGATATAGAAGGTAAAAAAGCTAAAGATAGTATTGCTGAATGGACAATGGATGACGTACAAACTAAGCTATGGCCAATTACTCCATTAAATAAAATGTGGGGTATCTCACATAATTTAGAAAGAAGATTAAATGCATTAGGTATTAGAAAAATTGGTGACTTAGCAACATATCCCCTTGAAATTTTAAAAGAAAAATTTGGTATAATGGGTGAACAATTATATAACCATGCAAATGGTATAGATGAAGCTCAGATTAGGGAAAAATATGTCCCCGAATCTACTTCACTATCATTAGGACAAACTCTTTTTAGAGACTATACTTTTGATGAAACCAAATTACTTCTACGAGAAATGGTTGATGATTTATGTTATAGAATGAGATCATATGGTCTAAAAACTAATCTTATAGCTTTTTCAGCAGGTTACTCTAAACCTTATGATTACGGATTTGGAAAACAAATATCATTAGATCATCAAACCGATGATAATAATGAAATTTATAAAACTCTAATGCATCATTATGAAAAATATCGTACTTCAAATTATTTCCGTAAGTTATATATTTCTTTTGGTAAATTTTCTAAAGAAGAATTTGAACAATTAGATTTATTTATGGACCAAGAAGACATAGAAAAGAACAAAAATCTTAACAAAGCACTCGACGAAATAAAACATACATTCGGCAAAGATGCTGTTTTAAGAGCAACCAGTGAATTAGATACTTCAATGGTTAAAATAAGAAATAAACAAATAGGAGGTCATCGTAAATGAGTGATCGAGGAATGAAAAAATGGGCTCCATACAAATCACTAAACGAACAAGAAACTTTTCTTAATCAAATGCGTGAAAAAAGAAGTCGTATAGAAAAACCTATTATTAGTCAAGACTTAGCCGAACAAATAAATTACACTTTACAAAATCACAATAATAAAGAATTAGTATTTACTTTTTATAAAAATGGACATCTATATCAAGTTGAACAAAAAATACTGAATATTGATTTAACAACTCGAATTATAAAAGGTTCAGAAATCGACTTATCAATTGATGACATAACTAATTTGGAAGAAAAATAAAGCATCAAATGATGCTTTATTTATTTTCATTTATTAAACTTACAAAATAGTTAAAGGCATATCTCCATGAATCTTCATTATGATCAGAATCTTTTTGAAAAAAATATTTAATTTTACTTTCTTCATATCCATAATGTTTTAATAAAGGAACAAGGTATTCATTACCCATGGCGAGTAAAGATTCTAATTCACCTGTACCACCTTGGAAAATAAATAATTTTGGTAATACTTCTTTATTTTTCTTTATTTTCAATTTTTTCAATGTACGAATAAAAACTTTAGGTAATATAGTTGCTGTTGCTGAAGAAAAACAAAATATTTTTTCAACAAGTTCCATATTTTGCAATCCAAAATAGAAGGAAGCTTCTCCACCAGAAGAAGAACCTACAACAGTAATTTTTTCTTCCTTAACAGGATACTTACTTTTAATAAATGGAATTAATGTTTCTTTGATAAAGTTAGAAAAATATTCAAAATACATTTCTTTTCCATCTTCATAGCAGTGAGCAAATTCGATTTGTGCAAGTTCAACAAAATCTTTCAATCTCATATTCAAAGTAAGTTCACAGTCTCTATAAATATCAGCGTTATCAACACCTACAACAATATAATTATCGTTATTATTTTTATTAAATGATTCAATTGAAGTTTCTACTTGCCAACTTCCATATATATCATGATTATTAGTATAAACACCAACTTTAGATGTATCAAAAATATTTTGTCCATCAAAACAAATCATTAGTTTATATTTCTTTTTCTTTGAAAAAGTAGAAGGTGTCCAAACATAAATATTTTTCTTTTTATCTTCTCTATACCATAAATTTTTTTCATCTTCTAAAGTAAAAGTTGTAACTTTACCATACGAGTTATTATTGAGTAAGTAATCTATAGTATATAATTTATTATGTTTATTATATCTAATCTTTAAAGTTTCAATTAATGAGGATAGTACAACTGTTTCTGTTTTAATTTTACCTTTTTCAAAATAAACAGAAATTCCATCTTTGTAATCTAATGAAACACTATTTCTTTCCTTAGCAAATGTTAATTTCCTAGTCTCAATAATTTCCCCCTCTTTAGATAAAACTACCATATTTAAATTGTTGATTTTTAAATCATTAATAATTTGAAACTTCATAATTACCTCCAAAAAAAGCTGGTTAATTACCAGCTAAATTTTTAATTTAAATGTCATTGTAGCAGGGTCATGATCACTATAAGCAAAACCAGCTAAATTTTCAGTTGCTGTTTGAATATTAGCGTGACTTACTACTTCAATATTTGAAGATACTAAGAATCCATCAATTGTTGAGACATATGATACTCCTGGTTGCCAAGTAATATCAGCATCTCGACATGTTGGCGTATTTGAAGAAGCGACAACCTTCATTGAATTAATTGGACCATTACCTTCTTCATCAAAGAAAAATGATAACCAATCAGGAGTTAATTGTGTGAAATTTTCACTAAATGGTTTATTTTCTTTTGTAAAACTATAATCAGGATTATATGTTAACAAATCATGATTAAAGTCTCCACCTGCAACAACATAATTGCCTTTAGCAACTTCAGCATTTAAGAATGTATTAAGTTCTTGCATTTGTTGTTCCCTTATGACACCACCTTTATCATAGGCAGACATATGAACATTAACTAAAACAAATTGTTTATCACTACCATTAATAGGTAAGTAAGAAGCATTAAAACATCTATCTAAATCAAATAAACGATCAAATTTATTATCAGTAATAGTGAATGATTTTCTAACACTTGATTCAATATTAAATTTTGATAACGTTGCAATTCCAGAGTTAATTACACCCAATGGTTTATTAAGAGGATACAATAAATATGCTGAATGAAAATTACAAGCATAAGTTGAAGTATAACTACCCATCGTATCTTTAATAATTTCATATTGATTTACATGATAACTTCTCTTTGAATCTGTATCTACTTCTTGGAATAAAGCAAAATCAGGATTAAAAGTTTTAATAGTATTTGCAGCACCATTTGTATCTTCTAAGACAGCATCTTTAGAAAAAGCTGATGCTTCTGTACCAACTACTTTTGTTCCATCTTCCATATAACCTTCATCCATAAAGAATGTATATTCTTGGTTATACGCACCAAAACCAATGTTGTATGTTGAAATTTTATATTCTTCATTTAAATTTACATTAGATGAAACTAATGATTTATTTTCAACTTCAATCTCTAGGTTATCATCAAGACGATAATATTGTCCAAAGACATAACCAACATAACCACCTACTAATAAGACAGTTACACCAAGTAATGAACCTACACCAATTAAAATACCTTTAATAGTTTTTTTCATATTTTTTTATCTCCATATTTTTATTATACCAAATGCTCAACAACAATTGAAATACCAATTCCTATGAGCACTAATCCACCAATAATAGGAGCAATTTTTTTAACTACATTACCAATAGCTTTTCCAAAAATCGAACCTAAAATTGAACATAGGAATGTAATAACTCCAATAATTAAAAATGTCCACCAAATATCAGATTTACCACCTTCACTATTTACAGTCGCATATAACGAAATACCAACAGCAAAAGCATCAATGGAAGTGGCTACACTTTGAACTAATAATGTTTTAATTGATAAATCTTCATTTTTAACTTCTTCCTCTTCGATATTTCCTTTTTTTGAATCTCTAATTTCTTTAATTGCATCAACAATCATTTTTCCACCTAAAAATAAAAGTAATGCAAAAGCAATCCAGTGATCAACACCTTTAACAAAAGTATTTAAACTTTCATTTAAAGAAGATAGTAACATTAAAGAATATCCAATAAGTGGCATTACAGCTTGGAATACCCCAAAAAAGATAGCACTTAAAACTACCTTTTTCTTTGATAAATTTTTATATACTAAACCATTTGTTATGCTAACTGCTGTAGCATCAATGGCTAAGGATAATGATAAAACAATAGATTCAATTATTCCCATAATATCTCCTAAAATGCCCAATTTCCATTTTTAAATATTTGATGTTCTTTTCCTTCTTTATCTACACCAATAATAGATAAATCTGGAGAACCTATCATAAAATCGACATGTGACATAGATGAATTAATACCTTTAGCTTCTAATTCTTCATTAGTATATTTTTCATAATCTTTAATTAGATTTGAAAAACCTCTTCCTAAAGCTAAGTGACAAGAAGCATTTTCATCAAATAATGTATTAAAAAATAAAATTCCAGAATTTGAAATAGGAGAATCAAAAGGAACTAAAGCACATTCACCTAAATATGCTGCTCCTTCATCTAAAGAAATCATTTGTTTTAACAAATCCTCATTCTTTTCAGCATGGACTTCAACAACTTTACCAGCTTCAAATCGCATTGAGAAATTATCAATGATTTCCCCTCTATATGATAATGGTTTTGTAGAATAAACAACTCCATTAGCTACTCCTTTTTTTGGAGAAGTAAAGATCTCTTCAGTAGGCATATTTGGATTATAGAAAATTCCGCTTCCTAAAGCTTTTTCTCCACCACCACAGAACAAACAATCTTCAATTAAACCAACTGTTAAATCAGTACCATTACTTGATTTATAACGTAGTTCAACTAAACCTAAAGAATTTAAATAATTGCTACGTTCTTCTAAATCTTTGTTATGATCATCCCATTCTTTAATAGGATCATCAGTTACGCGGGTTGTATATAAAATTGCTTCCCATAATTTATCATAAGCTTCTTCTTCACTTAAATCAGGGAATACTTTTTTTGCCCAAGCCTTTGAAGGTACAGCAGCGATTGTCCATTGATATTTATTTTCTAAAGCATCATTATATGGCTTTGTAATTGGATAAGTTGCCATTCTTGCTTTAGTAATTTTTTGTTGGTCAACACCTTTCATACCATCAGGGTCTTGAGATAAAATATGAATTTGAACAGGAATACGATCAACATAATGTTGTAATTTGGCCTTTTCCCATTCTAAAACAGTTCCTAATACTTCATCAGATTGATAATTATAATGAAGTTTTGAAACTTCTTGATATGACCAATTAACAGTTACTCTAGCAGCTTTAGCTTTATAACATTCTTCTACTAATAATTTTGCAAATTCATATTGGTCAACTTCAATACTAATTATAACGTCTTGCCCTTCTTGAACATTTCCACCTTTTGTTACAATAAGGTGAGCATATTTTTTTAAAATTTCTTCTTTCATAAAATCACATCCCTATTTATTTTGTAATATAGATAGTATACACCAATTGTCCAACAAATAAAACTTAATGTTATTTCGTAAGTAATGTATAATAAATAAAGGAGGGTAAGAAATGAAAACAAAAAGATTTTTGAAGTTATTTTACGGAATTTTAGCACTTGTTGTGGGTGTCTTAGGTTTTATCTTTCCTGCACATTTAGCTAACTATTTTGCTCTACTTGTTGGAGCCTTCATTATATTACATGGAATTATTGTATGGATCAGTGCTTTTGTTAGTAAAGACTATATTCCATTTTACTATCCATTAACATTAATCTTTTCTGGAGTACTAGTAATACTTGGTTGGAGATTTATTATTCAATGGATTATGTTTATAGTAGCAGTTATTTTATTTATGTTAGCTATAGGAAAGATTAGTACGATATCATTTTATCGCTCCATTAATAAAAAACCAACAACACCAATTATTGAAAGTATTGTATATTTTATTCTATCTGGAATTATTATTTTTGCAGTATTCCAAGACAAGTATCAAAGTCTAGTTGGTTATCTAATTTCAGGAGTTATTATTTTGTGTGCTATTGATCAATTTGTTAAATTCTTTAATAAAAATGGAGTTACAATAGATTTCCAAACTACATTTGGTAAACATCGTGATAATTTTGATTCCACATCAACAAATGACACTACTCCTCTTCAAGATTCCACAATTGAAGCAGACATTGTAGAAGAAAAAATCATCGAAGATGATAATGAAAATAATAAAAATTAATTAATACTAAATTTAGAAATAGTAAAAAGGCACGTTCACTTTTAAGAACATGCCTTATTTAATTTTAAGCTCTTGCGTGAGAACTTGTTTCACCTAACTCTTCGTTGAATACAAAAGTTAATGGTGTGAATGAAGCAATCTTATCTAAAATGGATGTTTGTTCTTGAGTTGTTATCATTGTACCAAAATCAGTTAATTCTAAATCCATAGTAAGTTTAATTACAGATACTATCTTCATATCAACATCAATAGTTGATAAATGTCCATTAGAAGAACCAATTTTGACTGTTGTATCTCCAAATTCAGTACCACCAGTTAAAGCGTTAATATTAACACCCAATGTCCATAACATATCACCAGTTTCAGCATTCTCCTCGCACAAATATTGTGTAATTAAGCTTTCAAATGCCATTTCACTTACATCAGATCCTGAATCACCATAAATTAATTTTTGAATGTTATCAGTAAAGTCAAGGATTGTTTCAATGAAATAGTAATCCATATGAGCACCAAATGTACTGAAATCCGTAATTACTTGACGAGTATATGTTTCGTCTAATGTATCATATCCAGCAAAAATAAATCCTGCAAGCCATTTAGCCTTATGGAATTGAATATTATTAGTTCTTTCTATAAAGACTTTTCCATCCTTAATATAAATATCACAATTACCATTTCCAACATCATTTTGACTGAAAGATGAATCACCATTGCATACATACTCATCCTTTAATAGTCCATATCCAGCAACACTTAAACTTGGAATATTAGAAATATTAACTTTTGCAATAATTTGATTATTTTCATCTAACCAAATCTTTGCATCAACATTCATTGTACCATTGAGTAAGGACAATATATCAAATGCAACCGTACCTTCAATATGATAATACTTTTGTTCAATATTATTTAATCCAAATTCAATTAAGAATTTTAATGTATTGAAATCATAATAAGTAATACCACTATCAATTGTGTATAAATCAGCATCGTGTTCTCCTAAAGCAATTGCAATATCTACAATATCACTACCATTAATAAAGTCAGTTACTTCAAGTTTTAATTTGCCTGCTTCAGTATGTCCAATACCAATATTGAAATCAGTATTCATATTTACAAATGAACCATCAATACTTACAAATAATGAATTATTAACATCATCAACAGTTAATTCTTTTAATGTATTAATACTTAAATTTTCCATATTGATTAAGCTACCAGAAGACATAGAATTCATTAAATCATTAATTACATTTTGAATATATTCATTTTCTGTTTGACCAGTTTCAGCAAGTTCAAAGAATTCCATTACTGTATTAACTATTTCTTTAATTGTTCCAATTTCAATATAGAATGATAAAGTATCTGAACTACCTTGAGTTGTGTAACTTAGGTAAACTGTATCATGAACAATTTGCATTGTTATTAAATGAGTTTTAGAACTAAATGCTGTAACAACCATTTCTACTTGAGCAAATAATTTTAATCCATAAGTACTTGTTGGATTATCAGGATTATTCATATCAGTTAAATCAACTTGAGCTTTTCCTTTAACAGTCATTGTAGTTTCTGTTTCTTGTCCGAGTTCATCAATATTAGCAATAGCAACATCAAAGTCTAGAGCAAATTGAGTTTCAGTTGTTAATTGCATAATCTCATCAAAGATATTATAAACAACTGTATAATCAGGATATTCTTCAGGATTTACAATTGGCATTTCACTAAATTCATTTACTTTTAAAGTTAATGTAATACCATATGTTGTATCATCATTTTCGTTATAGTAAGCTAAACCTTTTAAATAAATACCATTTAAGGAATTATCAGTAACATCAATAGAAATTAAACCATTTTCACCAGATAATCCTAAAACTGAAGGATTAAATTTAATGTTAATAGCGTTATCTTTCATTTCAATTTGATCTAAGAAAGCTTGAACTTTTTCATAATTGCCACTTAAAATTTCTTGAACAATTTCATTATTAGCAATATCATTAAATGCTTCAGTAACAGAAGCCATGGAATCATTTCCGGCTTTTTCTTTTATTAAATCAAGAATTGTTGTGATAGTAGCATTTGGTAAACGTCCTTTTACTAAACCTTCGTTTAAATCGAAATATGCATCACCATTTGTATTATAACGAGCCATTAATGATAAATCATTACCTGCAAAAGATAAATCTCCTTTTGCATATACATCAACATTTTCAATATCGAATATTGTATTTAAATCAACCCTTACAAATGGTTCATCATTTTTAGTAACAATAGCATCTAAAGATAAATTAAATTGTTTTTGTTGAGCTAAACCATATGCACTATCGATAATGTTAAATAATCTTGAATAATCTGGATATTCTTTTTCACCATTTTCTGGTGAAACTAATACTTTTTCATCACTTTTAATTTCTGCATTAGCAAAAACATCAATTGTCATACCACTGATTTCAAGATCTTTAACACCTAATTGTTTTAATGTAACAGTTTTCTCAAAATCTTCACCTTGTACATCAACATAAAAATCAATGTTTACCATATCTAATAAATTAAATGTACCTTTTTTATAAGGAGATTCTTCACATGGAGCAAATGTCATACTCATTAAGTCCATCATTAATCCTTGTAAATCTAGACCTCCCATATCAAAATCAAGAGAAGGCATTTCAACTCCAAACATTGGTAATAAAGAAGTAATACCATCCATTAAATCATTAGTTGAAATTTTACCTCTTAATAAGTAATCGACATCTTTTGATGAATCAATTGCTTCTAAGTAAACAACATTATCAATAAATGAAACATTGAAATCTAAATTCAAACCTACTGCATTTACATTTAAATGTCCTTCAAATGCAAATACTAAAGATTCAATATCAACTGTTAAATATGAATCAGTTAATGTTAAGTTATATTCATTAGCATTAGCATCTGCAATACTTACTGTCAAAGTATCAATATCTGCATATTTGATACCCATTAAATGATTCATGAATAATTCCATTTCTGTTGGTGGAAGTTCAGGTTCTAATTCAAACTCTTCTTCCTCTTCAGGATCCTCATTAGAAACATCGCCTTCAGTATTTTCAGGAGTTGAATTATTAGGTAAAGAACTACTTGTATCAGTAATAGCTGGAACAACAACAGCAACTGAAGTAGCAACTACTGCTGTAATACCAATATACGATAAAGCATATAATAATACTTTTTTCATTTACATTTCCTCCTTTAATATATAAGGTTCATTTAATTCTGGTATAGAAATATCGTCATAATAAAATTTTTGAGACATATTATTATGACATGTAGCGTTAATTCCTAGAGCTTTTGTAACGTATTCTTCATCTATATCGATTGAAATAGGTAATAAGTCTTCACCTAAAACAACTTTCCAATCTGTATATTTAAAGTTAGTAACTTTTGAAACTTTACCATCACTTGTGTTAACAATTTGTTTCATATAGTCACCACATGCTTTATAAGTAAATCTTATATTAAATGTATAAGTGCTACCTACTTTTGTAACAACAGGAGCATATTCTTCACTAGAATCAAATGTTTTTGAACTAATAAAATAAATACAAGGGTCAGTAATGTCACATGCATTTACTGCTACAAATTCTTCTGTTGTATAAGATTGAATTATTTTATTGTTATAAGTTGAGTGAACATATTTATCTTTTTCAACATATAAACTAGCTCTTTCATAAGAATCAATGGTCGTTCCTGAATATAAATAACGTGATCCGATTTCCATTTTAACCATACCACCATTATTTTTCGAATTAGATTCATTAAAGAACACTTCATTTTTACGTACTTTTGCTGATGTAATGAATTGTTCTTGTTCAATACCAGCATGAGTTGCTAAATATCCAGTACTTTCAATAGCATATTCATTTTCAACTTCTAAAAGCGAAAATCCAATTTGAAGCATTTCAACTGCTGTAAATTCCGAAGATAAATCCTCTGAATAACTATGTTCAGTAATCCATGATTCATATCTAGCATCTAAGCCTTTGTTATCATCAACAAGTTGAGATGTATCTATTTCTTCCATAACTGGAACTCTATTTTTTATAACATTGTGAGCGATAATTCCACCAATTCCACCACCAGAAAGAGCACCAGTAGCACCTATTGTGGACCATATCACGATTTTTGCTGCCTTTGGCGATAATTTACTCATCTTTCAATTTTCCTTTATTCTTTAAGATTTTACTAATGAGAATTTCTTTTTTAGTTTTATGTAAGAAATTAACTGGTAACTTAGTAATGCGTTTAATTTGAGTTGATGAAGCATCAGTGAATTCAACAACACCTGTTAACATCTCAACGATAGTATTTTTAGGCATGTTCTTAATATTATCGACACTAACTTTATAAACATTAGTTAGATAATTTTTGATATCTTCATCACTAACTTTACGGGTAATAACATCATAATTAATTAAATTACATTTACGTGCAAATTCTTCTTTTGAACTACAATACTCATTAAAGAAAGATAAATCAATGTAAATGTTATAAAAATAATTACTACAACTTGAAATAGAAATGTCACCTAAATAACCTAGATTATGAAGTTTACCAATGTAAGAAAAAACATCTTTAATCTCATGAGCAGCAGAAGAAATAAAACGATCTTTAAAAATTTCTTTTGGTGTATCTGCATGGACTTTTTTATAACTAACAATATATTTAGCAAGAACCTTACGCATTAATGTTGAAATGTTAACATCGTAAACTTTGATAACAAAACACATAATAGTAGGTAAAAGTAAGTATGATAAAACACCACAAATATCACTATTTGCCTCTAATGTGTCAAGCATTAACATACGGTCTTCTTGACTAAATTGACATGTGTCAGTTCTAAGTCTAATTGAATAATAACCAATAGGACTAATCTCACGAGCTTTTCTAGCCATAGTAACACTCCCTTTCTTTGATAAATTTACTACTAACAAAATTAAAAGTCAAGAGAAGTGTCCCTTTATTTATAACTATCTTTATTAGCTTTTTAGATTAAAAAAGACCAGAAAATGAGGAATTTATTTTCTGGTCTTTCAATATTTTTTAATCTAATAGTACTTATTTTTCTTGATTGCCAAGGACGATATTTTTAAATTCAGGAAGACTTTCACACCATTCACAGAAAACTCTCCACTCTTTTAATTTATGATAGCGTCTTTGATAATACATAGTTTTTAATTGTTGATAATTAGTGGTCATAGAAGCACCTAAACAAAATCCGCAAGGTAAAGAAGAAACAATTTCTTGCCATTTCTCTGGTTTTGAAGGATCATCATCTTTTAATGATTTATATTTTTTAATCATTTTATCAATAACAGCTAATACTTTTGGAGAAGTTGTACTAACACATTGAGATTCAACATCAAACTTTAATAAAGAATGCATTGTTGATTGGCTAGAAACAAAATCAAACCAATGATATCTTTGAGCTTGCTTCCACCAATAAAGTGGTGCAGTTACATCAAATTGAACTACAACACCTTTTAAGAAATTATCGTGTCCTTCTCCACCTTTACAAGAACCAAGTTTAGTTGCTCTTAACATATCTTTTTCTGTTACTTCACTTTTGTCTAAAACAGTACGCATTGGATTGCCTGATGCTTTAACAGCAAATTCTAATCCATAAACATTAGTATTTTCAATTTTAAATTCCATTTCTATAAGCCTCCATTAAATTCTCTAATAAACTTAATCTAGTAAGTAAACCTACTCCTCCAGGAACAGGTGTTTGCAAAGAAACATTTAATCCTTCTTCACAGTCTCCATAGAGTTTTCCATCTTCTCTATTAATACCAACATCAACTACAACTGCAGATGGTTTTAAATTCATTTCTTTACTAATAAACCATTTTCTACCAACAGCCACACAAACGATATCAGCATGTCTTAAATAAAAATCCATATCTTCTTTCGTTGTTCTTGAATGTAAAACAGTTGTATTACAATTTAAGCTTGTTAATAATTTTGCTAAAGGTTTACCAACGATATTACTTCTTCCAATGACCACAGCATTTTTAGAATTAAAATCAATACCTTCAGCTTTTAAATAAGTAATAATACCTTTAGGTGTACATGCAATAAATGATGATAAAGGATGGAACCCATCGATATCCTTTAACGGATTAACTGCTAACTTAATAACTTCTTCATTAATGTGTTTGGGTAAAGGCATTTGAACTATTAAACCATGAACCGTTCTATCATTATTTGCTTTATCAATTTCTTTTAATAAATCTTCTTGAGTAATATCTAAAGGAAGTTTATTCAAAATACAGTTAATACCTACTTCATTACAATCTTTAATTTTTCCTTTTATATAAGCATTACTTGCAGGATCTTCATTTACTTGAATAATCATCATACAAGGTTTAACTTCTAAAGATTCAACTTCTTTTCTAATTCTTTCTTTTTGTTCTAGTACAAATTGTTTAATTTCCATAAATCTACCTTCTATTCATCAAATGTTCCTTCTTCAATTCGATTAAAATTATTTAAAATCTTAATATTTTTAACTGCTAAATAAGAAGCCCATAAAATACATGCTATATCATAATATGGATCATTATTTTCCCATTTCCAATTAGGAATCCACATTCCAGTATTAGTACGACTTTCGATTATATAATCTAAATTATCCTCAATTTCTTGCTTAAACATTCCTTTTAATAATAAATCATCATCAACGATATCAAAGATTAAACAAGAACTTGGACTTGAGAATTTTTCTTTATCTCTAGTTAAAGCATAATTTACATCTTGCAACCATTTTTCATAACATTCTTCAATAAAGTCATTACTATAATTAATTTCTTTTAATGCTTTAAATAATAAATAAAAGCTACGTAAAGAATATTTATCAGATACATTTGTTGTAAAATATTGTTTAAGAACTGATACTAACAATTTTTCAGCTTTTTTATAATATGAACTATCAGGAGAAGTAAATAATAAAGTTTGACCTACTAAACTAGGTGTTGGATAAAAAGGCATTGTTGCATATTTTTCATCTTTATATTTCCACCATTCAGCACAAGGAAAATCGTTATTTTCTCTTACAATTGATGTCCATCTATTTTCATTTGATGGAGCTTTATTGTAAAGCCATTTCATACAAGAAGAAATAATTTCATTAAAGAATTCATCATCTTTATCATATATAAAAGAGCACTCTTGTAAAATTTCTAAAACAGTAGCTGTAGCAATAACATTAGAATTTTGATTTTGTAAATCTGGTTCAACACCTTTTCCAAAACCACCATCTTCATTTTGATATAAAGTTACAGCACTTAATACAAGTTCACTTGGATCTTTATAAAATAAACAATTATATCGAGCTACATCAACATCGCGTCCATTATTAAATAACCAATTTGAGATGTTACTTATATCTCCTTTTGTCAAAATTTTCATTAAACTCCCTACTTTCTTTTATTATTATAAAGGAAAACATTTCTTTTCTAAACATAAAAATGATAAAATATAATAAAGAATAAAAAACTGAATAAGGAGAAAAAAACATGTACGATTTATTTGACTTATCATTAAGCGATGGAAAAGTCATGAAAGGTTGTAAATGGCTTAAAAAAGGTAACAAGAAAAATGTAGTTATTGTTACAGGTATGGCTGAGTCTTCCTATCGCTATGATGAATTTGCCCTCTTTTTAAACTCTAATGGTTTTAATGTTTATTGTGTCGATCATTATGGACAAGGATTAAACGCTGAAACCGAAGATCAATGTGGTGTATGGCCTGAAGATGGTTTTACAAAAGCTGTCGAACTTGTACACGAAGAAGTTGAATTTGTAAAATCTTCAACTAAGAAACCAGTCTATTTATTTTCTCATTCTATGGGCTCTTTTGTAACTCAAGAATTTATTCAACTATATGGAGATACAATTGAAAAAGTAGTTATTTGTGGAAGTAGTTCCAAACCATTTGGAGCTAAAATTGCAATGTCTTTAGCTTCTTCTCATTGTAAAAAATATGACCGTAACACTTATAGGGATAAATCATTAAATAATTTAATGTTTGGTTCATATAATAAGAAAATTAAAAATCGCAAAACCGATGTTGATTGGTTATCATCAAACGAAGAATCTAATCAAAAATATATAGATGATTTTAGATGTGGTTATGTATGTACTCCAGGGTTTTATTATGAATTTATGAAAGGTTTAAATCGTATTCATAAAGATGAAAATGTTAAAAGAATACCATCTGAATTACCTATATTATTAATAGCAGGTGATGCAGACCCAGTAGGCTCATATGGTAAGGGAGTAACAAAGAAACATAAGCAATACCAAAAGTTAAATAAAAAAGCAAATATTAAACTTTATAAAGGTATGCGTCATGAAATTTTAAATGAAATTGGTCGAGAAGAAGTCTATAACGATGTTTTAAATTTCTATAATGAATAATTAATTAATCGTGTCGCGTACTAAATTTACTAAGTCAGTAACTTTGGTCTTTTTAGGAACCATTACTTGAACTATATCATCAAATAATTTAGAGTTAGCAACTCGTACTCTAGTAGGTGAATAACAAGAAAATGGTATTAACTCAATATAACCATTTTGATTCTTTTTAACAAAATGAATATTATTAACTAATTTAGTACAATCAAGCAATCTAGGATTATGTGTTGACACAATAATACTAGATTGCTTTTTATTTATGGACTTATCATAAAACATTGAATAAATTCCTCTAATAAATGATTGATCAAGAGATATATCTAAGTCATCAACAATAAGCGTTGCTCCTGTTTTAATTGCTAAAACACTATAAGCTAATAATAAACATCCTCTCATTGAACCATATGTAACGAAATTTAAAAAATCCTCAATAGGTCTAAAGAATTCAATTCCATCATTAAAAAGAATTTTAACCATATTATTATTTATAAGGTTTACAGATTGAATATTGTAATCAAAAATATTTAAAATCTCGCTACAAATTTTTTCACCAATAAAAGGAACAGTATTCAAAAAGTTAATTATTAATTGATATAAAGATGTTGTTTGATTTTCCATCGTTAAACATACTTGAGGTCTAAACTTTAAAGTTTTAATAATAGAATAACTATCGATGTTTGAAGGAATATTAATATTAATTTCTCTAAACTTTCTTCTTTCATCATCAATATCACCTTTACGATATAAGACTTTTCCATAAATTTTTTGTTCAGTAATTAAACAGTAATTTGTATTAAAAGTTACTACTTCAGCTGCATGTCTTAGTTTGCAATTGTATTTATATAAAGTGTTTTCTACTAAAAATTGAATCTCTAAATCAATGGTTTCTTTACAAAACATATCTTTTTTATAAGCTACTCTTCCATTTTCTAACAATAAATAACATAGCTCTATAATCTCTAAAACGGTTGATTTACCACTACAGTTTTTTCCAATGAAAAAAGTAGATGTATTAAAATAGCAATATTCACCTTCTTTAACAAATTCTTCATTTTCTTGAGGAAGCTTATTACCTTTAGGAGCAATAAAAGAAATTTCAAAATTATCTTTAATTCTTTTATAACCACTACATATAATTTTGTAAAGTTTCATAATCCATCACCATAATTAGTATAAAATAGTTGAAAAATGATTTCCATAATTAATTTAGTAATTACTTAATTACCTTTCTTTTGCTATTTTATATATTTCATAATATAATTAGATTATCAGAGTAGATATAAAGCGTTAAGTGCTATACCACGGGAAGTTGGGTATAGACGAATACATGCTTGCATGTAGCGGTTTTATATCGCATCCGCTGATAGCGGATCTCTTTTAGATAGGAGGTTCTTTTTTTATGAAAATTAAAACAAAACAAATCACTGTTGCAGCTTTGCTTGCTGCTCTATCTGTTGTTCTTGATTATTTAAGTTTTAGAACAGATTCAACTAAACTAACTCTTTACAGTTTACCTTTATTAATAAGTGGTATGATTTTTGGTCCTTGGGTTGGTTTATTAACAGGAGTTGTCGCGGGATTCTTAGCACAATTATTAAGTTATGGTTTGAGTTTAACAACTTTACTTTGGATGTTAGCACCTATGGCTTGGGGATTCTTTTCGGGATTAATTTTACATAAAGGTTTTAAGAAAACTAAAGGCAGTAATGTTTCGATTATTTGTACAATCGTAATAACTTCTATTATTTGTCTTTCATTAAATACTTTATGTATCTATCTAGATGGAGTAATTTATCATTATCCAACACCATATGTCTTAACACAATTATTAGGTCGTTTTATAACATCATTACTTATTGCTTCGCTATATAGTGTGTTTATGATTTTAACTTATGATAGACTTCACTCGTTTGTACATGTTGAAAAAATTGTAGAAGCTACTAAAGAATAAAAATATCGTTAGGTACTAATGTATCTAACGATTTTTTTTAATAATTATTTTTCATTGCTTTATCAATTGCACGTTTTGTATCTTTTTCTTTTTCCGTTTCACGTTTATCGTAAAGCTTTTTACCTTTAGCTAAAGCAATTTCTACTTTTGCTAAACCATCTTTAAAATAAATTTTTGTAGGAACAACAGTATATTGTTTTTCTTTTACTTTTTGAGATAATTTTAATATTTCTCTTTTATGAAGTAATAATTTTCTTGAACGTAAAGGGTCGTGATTAAAAATATTTCCTTCTTTATAAATAGATATGTGCATATTAATTAAGAAAGCTTCCCCGTTTTTAAAGACGACATAAGCATCATTCATTGATGCTCCATTTACTCTTAAAGATTTAATTTCGGTACCAACAAGAGCAATACCAACCTCTAGAAAATCAAATAAGAAATAATTAAAAGAAGCCTTTTTATTATTAGCTATAATTTTAATACCTGTATTTTTCATATAAAAGACCTCCTTTTCTTTATATTATATAATATCAAATAAAAATTTATCTTCTTTTTTTATTCTTCTTTTTAGGTTTATATGATTGTCTAGGTTTCTTATCATTTACTAAAGCAAATGTAGAAATACCAGCATATTTATCACACTTTATAAGTGTAGCAGTAATTTTATCACCTAAAAAGAATTTTTTATTTGTTCTTCTTCCAACAGCATAAAAACTAGATTCATTAACAATATAATAGTCATCCATATCTTCAAAACGAAGCGAACCTGATAATCCGTTTTCTAATTCAAAATACAATCCACTATTAGTAATACCATCAATATATCCAGTGAAAGTTTCACCAATAAATTGTTCCATATACTCTGCACCTTTAATATCGTTACATTCCCTTTCAATAGTAATTGCTCTTCTTTCTTTAGCAGAAGTATTTTCACTTATATAATCTAATAAGTTTGATAAATTACTTATGTTACTAAAATCTTTATTAATAATATAACGTTTCAATAATCGATGAACAATTAAATCAGGGTACCTTCTAATTGGAGAAGTAAAATGTGTATAGCATTTTGAAGCTAATCCAAAATGACCTTTGTTAGAAGTTGCATAACGAGCTTTTGCTAAGCATCTTAATAAAGTTGCACAAATGACATTTTTCTTTTCTCCCTCATCCATTTTACTAATATGTTTTTGTAAATCTAATGGTGTACATGACAAAGGTGAAAAATCAGCTTTAATTCCAATTCGTGATGAAAAAGAAATAAAATTTGATAATTTTTTAGCAACAGGATTTTCATGAATTCGATAAATAAATGGCATATTCATTTTATTAACTGTTTTTGCCACAACTTCATTTGCAAGAACCATAAAATCTTCAATGAGTTTTTCAGCATCACGAGAAACCTTTTTTGAAATATTAATAGGAAATCCTTTTTCATCAACAGTAATTTTGATTTCAGGAACATCTAACTCTAAGCAGCCACGATCATTTTTTGTTTTTCTTATAATATGAGCAAGCTCATCAAATAATAAAATTTGTTTTTCAAGCTTTGTCAAAGTTGCAGGATTAACATCTTTTTTTGTCTCTAAAACTTCATTAACATAATTATATGTTAATCTATGCGAGGATCTAATTACAGATTCTTCAATAGAAGAGTTTAGTATATTTCCATATTCATCTAATTGAATAATGCATGATAAAGTTAATCTATCTACACCTTCGTTTAATGAACAAATTCCATTTGATAAACTAAAAGGTAACATAGGTACAACTTTAGAAGTAATATAAATTGATGTGCCACGATTGAAAGCTTCTTTATCTAAAAAAGAACCTTCTTTAACATAATAAGAAACATCAGCAATATGTACTCCAAGAGTATAAATATCATTTTCTTTTGTTAATGATATTGCATCATCAAAATCACGAGAATCATCACCATCAATTGTAACAATAAAATCATCTCTAAAATCCGATCTATTTGCTAAATCTTTTTCATCAACAGTTTGAGGAACATTTAATACTTCTTGATTTACTTCATCAGGGAATTCAATAGGAGCATCATTTTCTAAAATAACTCTTCTAATATCCATAAATGGAGCATTTTTTTGCCCTAAAACATTTGTAATTTTCACATAACAAATTGTTTTTTCAAAAGTTAGTATTTGAGCTTGAACAATATCACTAACATTAGCAATACCTTCTTTAATAATAAATTTTATATTTTCACATGCAAGAGCATTAACCTCTAATACTAACCCTTGTTCATCTTTAAGAACTTCACCAACAATATCATTATATCTACGTTTAATTACTTGAATTACTTTAAATAACCCATGCATATAACGTAAGTAAACAGTATCTCCTAAAAAAGCATTACCCATGTAAGCTTCTTCAATTCGAATATCATCCTCTTCGTTGTCTATTAAAGCAAAAGCAAAATGTTTTTTAACTGAAATAATAGTTGCTTTTAAAAGACCTAGACTTGAAGGCAAAACAAAACCATCATCTTCTTTGATGATATCTCCTTCATCCTCTAGTGCTTTTAATAATTCCATTAAATCTTTTTTCTTTCCATCGTATTGGCTGCATAAATCACCAATTTTACAATATGGATTATCACTTATAAAATTTAATATTTTTTCTTTCATACAGCACCCCCTAAAAAAAGAAAAAGAGGCGAACCTCTTATTTCAAGCTTAATAAATTTATTAATGCCATTGCAGTTTCTGTTGAATCACTTGCTGAACTACTAGCACTAAGACCTCTAATTAATACAGCAATTAAGAAGAATGCAATTGCAAATCCAAATGTCATCCATGAAATTACTAATTCAGAACCTCTTTCTTTTTGCTTAGCAAAAACATTAAGTCCACCACCAGTAATAGCACCAGAAGCACCATCTGATTTACCACCTTGTAATAAGGATAAAATTATAATAATAACAGCAATTACTAAGAATATAATATCTAAAGCACCCATGTTTAATACCTCCAATATTCAAATCAACCATACGGTCGCTTTAATATAATACAATAAATCGTTTGTAAATAATAGTTTTTTTTAAAATAAAAACTTTCTTTTTACATTTTTTCTTTCAATTCAATGATTATATCACGGATTTTTGCTGCTCTTTCAAAATCAAAATTCTTAGCAGCTTCTTTCATTTCAGACTCTAGCTTTTTAATATCTTGTTTTGTTTCACTACGAGATTTTTTGCCATTCTTAGATCCTAATTCTTCAATTATATCGTCCGTAACACCTAATGGCTTTGCAATTTCTTTAATGATAGTTGTTGGAACGATACCATTTTCTTCATTATATTTTTCTTGAATAGCACGTCGTCTTTTAGTTTCTTTAATAGCATAAGACATGGAGTCAGTAATACTATCTGCATACATAATTACCGTACCATTAGCATTACGAGCAGCACGTCCAATAATTTGAATTAACGATCTTGAAGAACGTAAAAAACCTTCTTTATCAGCATCTAATATTGCAATAAGAGAAACTTCAGGTATATCTAAACCTTCCCTTAATAAATTAATACCAACTAAAACATCATAAGTTCCTTTTCTTAGTTCATATAAAATAACTGTTCTTTCTAAAGTTTTGGTTTCATTATGTATATAAGCTACTTTATATCCCCTATCTTTTAGATATGAAGTCAAATCTTCAGCCATTCTAATGGTTAAAGTAGTAATTAAAGTTCTTTCATTTTTATCAATTCTCTTTTTGATTTCATTCATCAAATCATCAATTTGTCCATGTGTTGGTCGAACATAAACTATTGGATCTAAAAGTCCAGTAGGACGAATAATTTGTTCTACAACTTCATTATTACAATGATCAAGTTCATAATCACCTGGTGTTGCTGAAGTACAAATTACATTTCTCATTTTTGTTTCAAATTCTTCAAATCTTAAAGGACGATTATCGAGAGCTGAAGGTAATCTAAATCCATATTCAACAAGTGTTGTCTTACGAGATCTATCACCATTATGCATTCCTCTTACTTGAGGTAATGTAACATGTGATTCATCGATTACTAATAAAAAGTCATCAGGAAAATAATCCATCAATGTATAAGGTGGCTCTCCTTCTTTTCTTCCATCGATGTATCGAGAATAGTTTTCAATTCCTGGGCAAATACCAAATTCTTCTAATGATTCGATATCTTGTCTAGTACGCATTTCAAGTCTCTGCTCTTCTAGTAATTTATTTTGTCCATGTAATTCAACTAATCTATCTGCTAAATCAGACCTGATTTCTTTACAAGCAGCTTTAATTCTTTGTTGAGTTGAAGCGTGTGCATTAGCAGGAAAAATCGGATACATTTTATACTTATGTATCACTTCTCCAGTTACTGGATTTACGGACACGATGCGTTCAATTTCATCTCCAAAAGTATCAATTTTAATGATGTAGTCAGTAGTAGATGAAGGACAAATTTCAATAATATCTCCTCTTACTCTAAAAGTTCCAGGAGCTGTTTCTAAATTATTACGATGATATTGACCTTCAATTAATGCATCAAAAAATTTCTTTCTATCTAATATATCTCCGACATGCAAATTTAATACTAAACTTCTATATTCTTGAGGATCGCTTAATCCATAAATAGAAGCAACTGAACCAACTACAATAGTATCTTTTCGGGAAATAATAGAATTTACTGCTGAACTACGCATAATTTCAATATCTTCGTTCATTACAGCATTTTTATCAATATATGTATCAGTTCTAGGAAGATAAGCTTCAGGTTGATAAAAATCAAAGTTTGAAACAAAATATTCAACTTTATTATTTGGAAATAATTCTTTAAATTCAGAATAAAGCTGTCCAGCTAAAGTTTTATTATGAACTAATACTAAAGTCGGTTTTTGTACCTTTTCAATAACATTGGCAATAGTAAAAGTTTTACCAGTTCCGGTGGCACCTAAAAGAACTTGAAAATGTTTTCCATTTTCAAGACCTTCAACAAGAGAAGAAATAGCTGTAGGTTGATCTCCTGTAGGTTTATGTTTAGAAACTATTTCAAACTTTATACTATCATCCATAATTATTCACCAATATAAGTTGTCTTAAAACTTTCCATTCTTACTAAATAATAATCATATAATTCTTTTTGAAGCAGACGACCAGTTTCAAGATTCATTGAAGAAGTTATAGACAAACTTCTAGCTTCTTGATATTTTTCAAGTGCTTCATTATAACTTGCATAACTTGTGCCTAATAATAAATTAACTGATCTTATTATTCTATCTTTAATTTCTTTTTGTTCTTCTTGAGTATATGCTTCTAAATTTAATTCTCCATAAAAATAGAAGCAATCATTTAAGTCATAACCATCACTAGGAGCAATACCAATTCCATGAATACATACTGCTTCATTTTGACTAATAGGATATTGAGATTTTGCAGAGGTATAGCGTAAAACAGAACCATCACTAAAATATTTTAAAGACTGGACAATTCCTTTACCATAAGAAGTAGTACCAAAAATAGTTGCATCTTTAGCATATTTCATAGCAAGAGCAAATGTTTCACTAGCACTAGCTGAGTTTCTATCCTGAATAATGTTAAATTTCTTAATATGCGAATATGTAGGGTTAGTGCTTGTTTTATAACTTTCAACTGTTCCATCTTTATAAACATATTGTAAAACAGTACTTCCTTTTGGCAAGAATAGTCCACAAAGATTTACAGCACTTTGAACATAGCCACCACCATTACTTCTTAAATCAATAGTAAGTTGATCAATTTGTTGGCCATGTTCATCTTCGATGAGTTTTAAAACATTTCTAACAGTAACTTCTAAATGTTGATCTAAGAAAGTATCAACCTTAATTGTTGCAATGAGTTTTCCACCAACGATTCTACTATCAATTTTTTTAGCCCCATAATAATAGTAATCCCCACGATCAAACTGAATAATTTTTTCACTATTTGTTTCTTTATCTAAAATACGATATTTTAGTGTATTTGATTCATCATTATATATTGCATCAATAAATTCACTATAAGATAAATCTGCGAAAACTTTTTCTTCATCATTTACCCATGAAGATAAAATAACATCACCTTCACTTAAACCAACTTCATTACAAGGAGCATTACCATAAGTCCATTGAACAAAAGCATTACCGCCATAATAAATGAATTTAAAACCTAGACCTTGTTGAGTAGTTGAAAGATGTTGATCTTCTTTATTTGTTGTATAAAAAGTATAGTTATCACCACAACTTGTCATGCCATTTATTGCAGCATCAACAACGCTTTTATCTATATCTTCTTCACCAAAGAAATATTCATCTATCATGATGTCATAAACTTCTAATAATTTAGCAATGTTAGGATCATCATATTTCTTATATTGTTGATAAACAACGATTCCACTAACTGCTCCACCAACAAGAAGTGATATTGCTGAAGATATAATAATTGAACGAACAACTACTTTTTTATGAGCGCTTTTTTCAACAAAATTACCTAATTCATTAGCCATATTTATCACCCCTTATAATTTACTTTTTGGGAAAGATGCAAAACCTTCACCATTTACTTCATGAGATAAAGTAATTGTAATAAAAGCTTTTGAATCAATTTTTGAAATGTTTTCTATAAGATAAGTATATTCTTTTCTATCAAAAGCTACCATAATTACTTTACGAGGTTCTTTAGAATATCCTCCTTCGGCTTCTAAAAGAGTAGAACCTCTTCCTAATGTATTAATAATAAAATCATTTATCTCTTCATATTTGTCCGAAACAATTTTAGCAACAAAAGTAGAAGAATAACCAATAAATACTTTTTCAATCATTGCTGAACATAAGAAGGCACCAATGATACCAATGACTGTTGAAGTAAGATTTCTAAAGACAAGGAAACCGCATAAAATAATTAAAGCATCAATAACAAAAGCTCCGATTGAACATTTAATTTTTAAATACTTTTGACCAATAAAAGCAAGAATATCTAAACCACCAGTTGAGCCTCCACCTTTAAAAGTAATAGCACAACCTAGACCAACTAAAACAGAACCACAAATTGCTGCAAGTAAAGTATTAAATTCATCGATATTATTAAATGTCAACCATTCTTCTGGTTTCATAACTCTCATAATAAAAGAAAGAGCAAAAGGATAAATAATAACTGAAACTAATGTTTGTAAAGTAAATTTCTTGCCTAAGAAAATAAGACCAATAAAGAAAAGCACCCAGTTTAAAATTAAGACATATAAATCAATTTTATTTTCTCCTCCAATGACAGATTGAAGAACAATTGCAATACCTGAAATTCCACCAGTAACAATATCATAAGGTACTAAGAAAGCAGCTGTACCAAATGCTAATAAGAAATTTCCAATAACAACCAAAAAGAAATGATATAACATCATCAAATAATCTCTTTTTGTATAATTCTTAAAGTGTTCTTTTATTTTTTTAAACATGCTTCTTTGCCTCCATTTCTAAATAAGAATAAAGGAAGTTATCAATTTTACCATTCATGACTTCATCAACATTAACTTCTGAATAATCAGTTCGATGATCTTTAACCATCGTATAAGGGCAAAAGACATAAGATCTAATTTGAGATCCCCATTCAATATTTTTTTGCTCTCCGACAATCTTATTCAATTTATTTTTTCTTTCTTCAAGTTTTAATTGTAATAAATGTGATTTAAGCATCGTCATACAGATTGCTCTATTTTGAATTTGAGATTTTTCAATTTGAGAAGAAACAACAATTCCAGTAGGGATATGGGTCATTCTTACAGCTGAATCAGTTTTATTAACGTTTTGGCCACCAGCTCCGGATGATCTATATGTATCTACTTTAATATCTTTCTCATTTAAATCAATTTCAATAGAATCATCAAATTCAGGAATAACGTTTACAGAAGCAAAGGAAGTATGACGGCGACCTTGCGAATCAAAAGGTGATATTCTAACAAGACGATGTACTCCTTTCTCACCTTTTAAATATCCGTATGCATTATGACCTCTAATAGCAATGGTTGCTGATTTTAGACCAGCTACATCACCAGTTTGATAATCAATAATGGCAACTTTAAATTTCTTTTCTTCGGCAAAACGAATATACATACGATATAACATATCTGCCCAGTCTTGAGATTCAGTTCCACCTGCTCCAGGATGGAATTCTAAAATAGCATTCAAGTGATCATATTCATCTTGAAAAAGAATTTCCAACTTAAAAGAATCTAACTCACTATTAAGTTTAGTTAGATTATTATCAGCTAGTTCATGAAATTCAAAATCACCTGTTTCATCAAATAAAACAAGGCAATCTTGAATATCATTTATTTGTTTATTTAAACTTGATAGAGTATCAAGTATTTCTTTTTTTTCATTGTACTCACGACTTATTATTGTCGCTTCTTTTGGATTATCCCAAAAATCGTCAGCTGCCATAAGTTGTGAGTTTTTCTTTACACTAGCTTCAAGAGAAGCAGTGTCAAAGTGAATCACCTAACTCTTTGACAGTTTTAGAAACGATTTGAAGGAAATTTTTTATTTCAAAAATTTCTCTCATATATTTCATCCTTTCAAATTATTTTGATTCTTCTTTTTTAGGTTCTTCTTGAGCAGGCGCTGGTGCAGGTTCTGCTTCAGATTTTTTAACTTCAACTTTGATATTTAATAAATTCAAAACAACTTCAATTGCAATAATATCTTGCATTTCACTAAATAATGAATAACCTTCATTAACATAATCTTGTAATGGGTTTTTATTTGCATAACTACGTAAGTGAATACCTTCACGTAATTTATCCATCGTATCAATATGACCTGTCCAGTTTCTATCAACAATTCGTAATGAAGTAGTTTTTTCGATTTGAGTTGCTAGTTCTTCATTCCATTCTTTACGTCTATTTAAATAACGTTGCATCATTAATTGAGCAATATCTTCACCAACTTCGTTTGGATCTGAATCATCGTAAAGAGTAGGTTTAATAGTGCCTTCATCTAAGAAACGAGGCTCTAATTGTTGTTTTAATAATTCACCCGAAACAAAACCATTAGCACTTTCTTTATCAATAGATTTTTTAGCTAATGATTTACCTGCAGTTACAAAGAATCCTTCAATCATTTCTGTAACATCTTCAGGAGTTGAATATAAAATCTTATCTCTTAAAGAGTACATAATTCCACGTTGCTTACTTAAAACATCATCGTAGTCAAGTAACGATTTACGAACATCGAAGTTTTGACCTTCGATTCTTTTTTGAGCTTGAGTAATAGCATTTTGGAATAATTTCATTTCAATTGCTTCATCACCCATTTGTTCACCCATTTTTTGAATTTGATCATTACCAAATCTCAACATTAATTCGTCATCTAACGCTACATAGAATCTTGAATATCCTGGATCACCTTGACGACCAGAACGACCTCTTAATTGGTTATCGATACGTCTTGATTCATTTCTTTCTGTACCGAAAACACATAAACCACCAAGTTCACGAGTTTCATCAGTTAACTTAATATCAGTACCACGACCAGCCATGTTAGTAGCAACTGTAACTGCACCTTTTTGTCCAGCTTGAGCAACAATTTCCGCTTCAAGCGCATGGTTTTTAGCATTCAAAACACTGTGTGGTATGTGAGCTTCATTTAACATTCTGTCAACAACTTCAGACATTTCGACAGATGAGGTACCAATCAAAATTGGTTGTCCTAATTCATGACGACGTTTAACTTCTTCTACTAATGCCTTTAATTTTGCTTGTTTATTACCAAAAATTAAATCTAAATCATCAACACGTTGAATAGGTCTATTTGTTGGAATGCAAATAACACGCATATTATAGATTTTTTGGAATTCTTCTTCTTCAGTTTTAGCTGTACCTGTCATACCAGCAACTTTTTCATATAAACGGAAGAAGTTTTGATATGTAATAGTAGCCATAGTAACAGTTTCTTGTTTAATCTTGACACCTTCTTTAGCTTGAATAGCTTGGTGTAAACCATCACTATATTCACGGCCTTTTAAAATACGACCAGTGAAACTATCGATAAGTTGAATCTCGCCTTCATTATCAACCATATATTCAACATCTCTACTCATAACATAGTTAGCTTTTAATGCTTGGACAATACGGTGAACTAAATCATTGTATTGTGGTGAATATAAATTCTTAATACCAAACATTTTTTCAGCTTTATCAACACCAGAATCTGTTAATGTACATGTTTTAGTTTTAATATCAAATGTGAAATCTTTTTCTCTTTTTAAAGTTTTAACAAATCTATCAGCAATTAAATATGTATTTGCAGAAACTTTTGTACCACCTGAAATAATTAATGGAGTTCTAGATTCATCAATTAAAATAGAGTCAGCTTCATCAACAACAGCGAAAACTAATCCACGTAAAACACGCTTCTTAAGATCTGTTGCCATATTGTCTCTTAAGTAGTCAAAACCTAATTCTGAGTTTGTTGTATATGTAATATCACATAGGTATGCTTGTCTTTTTTCTTCATTTGTTTTTTCTCTTAAGTTAACACCAACTGTTAAGCCTAAAAAACGATAGATTTGTCCCATCCATTCAGCGTCACGAGATGCTAAGTATTCGTTAACAGTAATAACGTGAACACCTCTACCTGATAAAGCATTTAAATAAACTGCCATTGTAGCTGTTAAAGTTTTACCTTCACCAGTACGCATTTCAGCAACATCACCTTGGTCAAGAACAATAGAACCCATAATTTGTACTTTGAATGGGAATTGACCTAAGACACGCTTACCTGCTTCACGAGCTACAGCAAATGCTTCAATTTTAATATCATCTAATGTTTCTCCATTTGCTAATCTTTCCCTAAAATATGGAGTCTTTGCTTTTAATTCATCATCTGTTAATGCAGCCATTTCATCTGCTAATTCCATAACCTTGTCAGCTTGTGCTGAAATTTTCTTTAATCTACTTTTATCGAAATTAAAAATTTTATCAATTAAACTCATTTTATATCCTCCTTCAAGGCTGTCTTATTTATTTTACAATAAATACTTGTTTTTTCATAGTCTAAAATTTTAAATATCTGAGTTTATTAAAATTTATAGTAAAACAAATAATTTTCCTAACATAGATAGAAGTTATTTTATTTATTACATAATGCACAAGTTTAAATTTTAAGCACGTAATCTAGAAAAAATAATTTTTATTAATTAAAATAAAGCCCTACATACTTAGTATGTAGGGCTAACAATAGTAAACTAGCTACGTATTGTATGCTAGTTTGTTAGGTCGTTTATGTAACCGATTATTTTAGTTTTGTAACATTCTTTGCTTGAAGACCCCTAGTAGTTTCAAATAAATCAAATTCAACTATTTGACCTTCTTCAAGTGTACGATAGCCTTTTTCATTGATTTGAGAATAATGAACAAAGATATCTGGACTATCGTCATGGTTAATGAATCCAAAACCTTTTTCGGCATTAAACCATTTTACTTTTCCTTGCATTAGCTTACTCCTTTCACTAAGATAACTTCCTACTTCAAATTGTAAATTGTAATCAATAAAAAGTGACAAATTTTCGTACGCCCTTATAATTCATTTTTCGACAATACGAGAATTTTAATTTCTTTAGGATTACATTTTCTTATTACTTTAATAGCTCCTGTTAATGTAGAGCCAGTTGTCATTACATCATCTACTAATAGAATCTTTTTGTTTTTAATAATCTTTTTAGCAAAAATATCTATGTTATCTATCATATCTGCCCTTTGCCATTTTCTTAAAGTTGCTTGTTTAATATTCTCTTTCTTATATAGAATTGGTAATATTGGTAGGTTTAGACATCTAAAAATTTCAATAACATGATTAAATCCTCTCTTAAGATCATCCTCCCTCCATGATGGCATTGGAACAATATAATAAGAAGCAAATCTTAAATGTAAGTCATAGGCATATTGTTCAAGAAATATTGGTGCTAATTCAATATCGTGACATCCCTTTAACTTATATAGACATTTTCTTATGGTCTCATCATAACTAAAAAGACTTATTCCTTGAACTGTATTTAAATAAAATTTTGAGATATGCAAAAGAAATTTTGCATTGCATTCTTTACAAATATGAAAACCACTTCCAAGTAGAGAAGTAAGAGAACTTGAATTGATATCTTTAAAACATAATTTACAAATATTTGTTTGATCTTCTGATTTCATAAATTGCCTCTTTCATTGCTTGTGTTGCATGATTACAACAATAAATTACATCTCCATTAGGGGAATCTTTTTTTCTTCCAACCCTTCCGCTAATTTGAATTAAAGTATTTTTGTCATAAATAAAATGCTCACTATTTAAAATAATTACTTGTAAATCTTTAAAAGTAACTCCTCTTTCTAAGACTGAAGTTGTTACTAAATACATAATTTTTTTGTTTTTAAAATCTTCAATTACTTTTTCAAAGTTTCTTGTTTTTGAGGTAATTACAAATCCTCTTTTATTAAATATTTTTAAAATTTTATAAACAACTTCACACATATTAATAGTAGGTAAAAAAACAAAACATTGCTTACTTTGTTTTTGATAATTATTTAATTTCTTCAATACATAAATTAACTGAAAAATAAAAGATCTTTTAATAATAATTGGTTCAGGAATTTTATAATGATGAAATCTAACATTTAGATTTAAAATAGTGTCATTATTTTTTTTAAATTCTTCGATTATATTAAGTGGAGCTGTCGCACTTAAAATAACAGCTTTTCCTTTAAGTGATCTTCTAAAAAAAGCATATAAGGTATCGTTTTTATAAAAAGGAAAAGCATCAACTTCATCAAGAATTAATAAGTCAAAATAATTACTATATCGATATAATTGATGAGTAGTTAAAAGAATAATATCTCCTTTTAATTCATCCGTGCATCCTCCATAAAGTGGAGTTATCTTATATCCTTTAAATGAATTTTTAAAACGAGTATATAAATCAAGAACAACATTTTTCCTAGGTACAGCAAAACCAACATTCATCTTATTTTTTAAAGCATAATCAATAACCTTAAAAACTAATTCAGTTTTACCAGCTCCACATACTGCTTTGACTAAAGTATTTTTACCATCTTTAAATGAAGATACTATTTCACTTGATATTTTTTCTTGTTCTTTTGTAAGTTTGTAAGTTAAATCTAAACACCCACTATGTTGTTCTTTTATTTCATCTTCACCATATTCTTCACCAATAAATTCAATACATTTACGACAGTATTCTTGACCATTTAAAACACCAATATATCGTTTGTCGCTATTACCACATTTTTCACATACAAACAAAAAAATCACCTCATTTATAATTACGAGATGATTTTGATTATTCCTTATTTTATTAATTAAAGTTCAGCAATAATTAATGAATAAGACTTTTCAGGATTTACATATTCACCTTTTGAATTTAAAACTTCAAAATGCAATGATTGACCTAAACCACTAGTATATAAAGATTCTCCACTAGTAGCTATGACATCACCTTGAGAAACTGTATCACCTTTATTTATATTTATTTTACCTAATGAGCAATAAATAAATTGAGCTCCTGTTTCATGTTCAATAAGAATCATATTGCCATAAGTACCGTCATTTCCTTTACTAATTACAGTACCGGAAGCAACAGCTAAAACATCAAATTGATTATTACTATTATAATCTACACCTAATGATTTAGTATAAGTATCTACACTTCCTGGAACAGTTATAATTGCATTTTCTCTAATAGAAATATCATCACTTGGATCATAAAAATATGTTGCTATTTTTACATCACCTTTTGTAGGTTTAGCTAAAACTTCTGTTAAAGGATTAAAAACAATTAAATCTGTTTCTTGTCCATCATCATTAGGAGTATCAGTATCAGGTTCATAAATATCATCATAATTATTATCCGCACTTGCAACAAGTCCAATAACTCCTCCAAGGAAGATAGCTGCTGATAATGTTGATATTAAAGCCACTTTTACTTCTTTTCTCATTGGCATCATTCTTTTAGGTTTAAAGTCCATTTTATTTCACCTCATTAGTAAGTTTGCACCAAAAAAATTTTTATATTCAATTTAAATTAATAATATTTGAATATCACAAGACTATAGGTTTATGTCTTTACCATAAGTATAACTATATGTAAAACTAATAGTTTTAATAAATTTTATTCATTTATTGTCAAAATAAACTAAACAAAATACAAACTTGATTGTAACATTTTTTACATTATAGTTGTTGAACTTGTGTGTAACATTTGATATAATAAAGTTACATAAGGAGGATAGAATATGAAGTTCAATATTAGTAATGATTTGGTTTTGATAAGAGAATTTTTTCAAATTTCACAAAAAGAGTTTGCTAACATTTTAGGTGTGGATAGACTAACATTGATAAGGACAGAAAATGGTAATACTTATCCTCGAATTGAATTGATGGATAAATTTTATAATTATTGTTTTAATAAAGGATTGAAGTTAAATCTACAAAAAGAAATGTTTTATAAAGATGACATAAAAAGTAATCATATCTTATTAACTCACGCATCAAAAAATGGAATTAATGGGAATATAACGATTGAAAAAAGTAGAATCAATAATGATTTTGGAAAAGGATTTTATTGTGGGGATTCCTATGATAAATCAATTTCTTTCATATGCAGATTTCCTGAGTCTTGTGTCTACTTTTTAGATTTTGATCCTAAAGATTTAAATTGTGTAAGATTTGAAGTTAATACTGAGTGGATGCTAGCTATTGCATATTTTAGAGGAAAATTAGAAAACTATAAAAATAGTGACGTTTTAAAAAAAATAATAGCACCAATACTTAAGGCTGATTATGTAATAGCACCTATTGCAGATAACAGAATGTTTCAAATAATAGACACTTTCATCGAAGGTGAAATTACTGATGAGCAATGTAGGCATTGCTTAGCGGCTACAAATTTAGGAATGCAATATGTATTTTTAACAAATAAATCTATTGACCATCTTGAGATAATTGAAAGATGTTTTGTGTCCTCAAGTGAAAAGCAATTCTTTAAAAATGAGCAATTAAAATTTCAAAAAGTAGGAAATGATAAATCTAGATTAGCAAGAATTCAATATAGAGGAAAAGGTAAATATATAGAGGAGATTTTATTATGAAAAAAATGGATAGAGATGGTTTAATTATATGCACTCTTCAAGGTAATCTATTTCTTTGCTCCTTAAAATCGACTGATTGTAGCTCTGAAATATTTATGAGAAGATTTATGTCTTCTCAAATATCCAAAGAATTTGATTCTTTAGCAATTCTTGATGATTCTTTAACAACAAAAGAAATATTAAATAAGATTGATGAAGAATTTGGTGAATCTAACTATGGCACTATAAAATACGAAAAAGAAGTTATTTTTTGGATAGGATATATTTATCGCTATTTTGCTTATACATATGAATTGTCATCAAAATATATTTATAAAATTTTAAAACCAAAAGAATTAAATGAACTTTATTATGTATATCACACTTTTGATCCTTCAGTTGCAATAGAAAAAATACTCGAAGAAAAAAATATTTCTTTTGATTTGGATAATCAAAACGAGAGATTGTTAAAAATGTTAAGAAATCAACAATATGAAAAGAATGTTTTAATTAAGCAAATGACAATGAACTATGCAAATGATTTATGTAACTCTTTTATAATTAATAAAGATATAAACATGAACGAAAAATATATTAAGCTTGGAATTATTTATAAAGATGAAAATATTGGAGAAATATCATTTAAAAAAGTAGATGAAGATTATTATAAGTATGATATATATCTCAAAGATGACAAATACAAAAATAATGGTCTAGAAACAGTTGCCTTTAAAAAATCAATTTCAGTAGCAAATGCGTTAGGAATTAAAAAAATACAATTGGAATTATTGAAGACAAATGAAAAAGATATTGATATCTTTAAAAAACTCGGATATCAATATTTAAAAGAAAAAGATAATTTTGTTTATTATACTAATTACAAATAATTTTTACTCGATAATAATCTTTGTTTAAAAATAAATGAAATAATGTTATTTATTTTTCAATTTGTTTTGCCCATTTATTAACATAATAGGAGAATTCTTTATTGCAACACTTATAACTGATTCAATATGACATTTTAATTTTTTATTTCACAACTCCCGTATTTCTTTCAGTCTGGCTGCAGAAATTTTTCAGTACGATTGCAAATTTTAAATAAAATATAAATAAAAACATATTACTAAATAATAATAAAAAGATATATATTTCCATACATTTCTCTCAATAATTATTTTTCTAAATCATTAATTAAATTAACTCTACGAAGATGTCTTCCACCTTCAAATTCAGTTGAGATAAATTCATCAACAGCTTTTAATACCATATCGTGGTCCATATATTTTTGACCAAATGAAATCATATTAGCATCATTATGCAAACGAGCAAAGTGAGCAACTTCTTCGCAATATCCAACAGCACATCTAATACCTTTCATCTTATTAGCAGCCATCATTATTCCTTCTCCACTAGTGCAAACTAAAATTCCTAAATCTGCTTCTTTATTTATAATAGCTTCAGCAGCTTTTATAGCAAAGACTGGATAATCACAAGATTCGTTTGTATAAGTACCACAGTCAAGAACTTCATGCCCTAATGAAACTAAATGATCTTTAATTTTATTTTTTAGTTCAAGACCACCATGGTCACAACCTAATGAAATTTTCATAATTATAACTCCCTCCAAGTTTTATTTAATTCTTCTAAAGTTAAACTACCTTGTCTAACTAATTCAATATCTTCATCAATTTTTATAATAGTAGAAGGTAACTCTCCTAAAGCATCTTCCATAACCACTGCTGATATCTCACCACTAAAAGCATTAATAACATCTTCATATTCACTTAAAGGTTTTTCACCGGATTTATTAGCACTAGGTACAAGTAATGGTTTACCTACCTTTTTAATTAAATTTAAAACAAATGGATGAGAAGAAATTCGTATTCCTACATATTCTGAACCTAAAGTTACAAAAGATGGTAACTCCTTTTTTGTTTTAAGTAAAACAGTTAATGGTCCTGGCATAAACATATTTAAAAATTTTTCTATCTTTTCATTCACATTAACAAATTTTTTAATCATATTTATCGAATCACACATTAATGTAAAAGGTTTATGAGGTGGTCTATTTTTAGCTTCCATCATTTTTTTAAATGCCTTTTCACTGTCATAAAGTACTCCAAGTCCATAAACTGTTTCAGTTGGAAAACCAACTACCTCTTCGTTTTTAATTAGGTCAGCAGCTAGCTCAACTTCCGTAGAATTTAATAACTTTGTCTCCATAAAAACTCCAAACTACTTTGAAAACTAATCGTCTTCAAATAAATCTAATATAAAAAATTTTTCTCTAATCACTGTATCATCACACATACTACTTCGTAAAGAACCTTTAATAGATAATCCATTACCTTGATTAATTATAAGAAGAATTATACCATTTTTATAATAAGGTTGTATTTCTTCACTAAACTTAAATAAAGAAATATTTTCTTTAATCGCGGATGATATTAAGGATGCATCAATATTTATAAAAAAGGAATCATAAGTATCAATCAGCCTTTCCTTAACGTAATATAATTCTAATACATCTTCACTCTTTTTGGAATTCCCAATTATTTGATATTGGTAAATAAAGTCATTGTTATTTAATTCTAATGCACTAAAAGATGTTGTAAGAATTAATATACTACTTAGAAATAATTTGTTCATTTTATACCCTCAATTAGAGTATAGGTTTATTTTCTAAATATAATCTTTTAACTTCTTAATTTTTTATAAGTACCTATGTTCTTTAATGAGTCTAGATACTCCATATCTTTTTTAGTAATCTTAAACTCAACATTAAAATTTTCACTTATTCGTTCTTTATGAACTGATTTAGGTAAAGGTAAAGTATTCTTTTTCAAACAGTAATTAATACATAATTTAGCAACACTTACTTTATATTTTGCTGCCATCTTTTCTAATAATCCGTTATGAATAATTTCACCTGTTCCAAGAGGAGAATATGCTTCAATTAAAATATCATTTGCTTGGCAATAAGAAGTAATTTCTTCTTGTGTATTACCTATAAAATATCTAATTTGATTAACCATCGGTTTAAATGAAGTAGCATCAACTATATTTTTAATATCATCTACACTAAAGTTTGATACACCAATACTACGAGCTTTGCCTTCATTATAAATTTCAATAAAAGCCTTCCAAACTTCAATATTTCCTTCTTTACAATCTTTACCAACTTCATCCCAAGGCCAAGGAGCATGTATCAAATATAAATCGACATAATCGACTCCTAAAAGTTTTAAAGACTTTTTAAAATATTTTTTTGCACCTTTATATGTTTTAATACTAGCTGGACATTTAGTAGTAATAAAAATATCCTTTCTATCAATTTTTGAATCTCTAATAGCTTTGCCTACACTTTTCTCATTACCATAAACAAATGCTGTATCTATATGACGATATCCAGCTTCTAGTGCCCATCTACAAGCTTGATAAGCTTCTTTTCCATTTTTTGCTTGCCATGTTCCAAAACCAATAGCAGGTATTGATACACCATTATAAAGAATAAAGTCTTCCATTTTTACTCTCCTTTTTTTAAAATTATATCATAAATAATCAATCAATTCTTAGTAAGAATAGTATAGAAATGAATTAATTCTTCAAGATGTAATAAATTTAATAAATACTTCCAACAAATTATAAATATCGTTTGTAAATTAAATGGAGGCACCAATGAACGAAGAATATATTCAAGAACTAAAAGAAATGAAAGCCAACAACCTATCGTATTTTGATTCTTTTTATGAAAAAACGAAAAAGAATGTTTTCTTTGCGTGTTACTCTATTTTAAAAAGGTACGATGAAGCCGAAGATGTCATGCAAGAAGTATATATTAAGTTCCTTGAGACATTACCAAAGTTAGATTTAAATAAATCAGTTTTAGCTTATCTGCTTACTATAGCTCATAACTTATCTATTAATAAAATAAATAAAGAAAGAAAAAGAGAATCAACAGAAGTTAACGATAATGACTTTGCTTATAATGAAACAAAAACATATGTTGACAACGATATAATTCTTGAAAAAATGAGAACGATATTAACAGATCAAGAGCATCAAATTGTTATCCTTCATTGTGTAAATGATATGAAACACATCGAAATAGCTAAACACTTAAAAATTCCACTTGGAACAGTTACATATAAATATAGTGAAGCTATTAAAAAATTACAGAAAGGGTTAGGTGATTTTCAATGAATGAAAATGAATTAAAAAATGAAATTCAGATGGAAGCAGATAATTATATTATTAAAACCAAATCTTCAACTATTTTGAATCGTTTTCAAGAAAAACAAAATAATAAAAATCCTTTTTACCGTACTAACATTTTTAAATTCTCCACCATTGGTCTTTCTTGTGCTGCAGTTATAATTACAACGACCATTGTTTTAAATAATCAACTAAAGAAGAATAATCAAATACCTTTGAATAACAAAGTTTTAAATATGACTACTATTGAAGCTCTCGCTGGTATATCTTATTTAGATAGTGAAAGCACTCAAAACAATCGATATTCTAAAAGATTATCTTCTATTTCATATAAAGAAGATGAAGATCTTACTAATACTAAATTTGAACAAATTTGTGATACATTTTATACATACGTTCCTATGATAACTAATTTATCAACATACGAAACATATACTCCATTGAATTCAGATAATAAAGATTTTAAATATTGTCTTAAATTCTCATCTTTTTATCTTTACTATAATGAAAGTATTCATAATGGCAAAAAGACTAATATTGATGGTTTAATTAAAAAAGATAATCAAACTTTTGATATTAATATAACAATTAAAAAAGAAGATGATGAAATGAAAACAAAAATGAAAATCATTGAATCATCTACAAGTTATATTGAAATCGAACAAGAAGTTGAAACAAATGAAAACGAGTATTCATTAAAACATGTTAAAAATGATGAAGTTTATGAAGAAATTAATTTTGAAATAGAAGATGATGAAAAGAAACTTGAAGTTGAAATTTCTAAAGGTATTGAACTTGAATATGAATATGAGATTTTATCTACCTCGAGTGATCAAATTACTTTTGCTGTTGATACAGGAGATGAAGAACTTGATGAAGTTATTTTAAATTTAGAAACACTTGAATTTAAAACAACTTTTAATAACACTATCTATCTATATAAAAAAGAATTTTAGAATTTTCCAGCAAAATGCAATTTCTATTTGTAAATAAAGTAGAAAGGAAAATTAAATTATGAAAAAGACACTTTATTTAACATTACTTGCTCTCTTACCTGCTTCTTTAGCTAGCTGCTCTCCATCAACTGTTTCAAACTTATTAACCAAAAAACAATTTAGTTACCAAGCATTAACTACTTCATTTATGGTTGATGCAGTTCCTTCATCAGTATTAGGAATGAAAAAATTAGCTTCTGAAAATCAAGATGAAGTCTTTAATCTTCTAGATGAAATTGATTTATTATTAGCTAACTTTGATGCAGACTTTACATCTACTATTGTCAACTCTGACAAAGAAGAATACGAAACAAAAGAAATTATTACATACACTTCTTCTGAAGATGAAAATTTAGAAATTACTCTTTATTACAATACAAAAGAAGAAGTTGAAGAAGACGAAGAAGAAATTGAACAAGAAACCACAAGAACTGGTCTTCTTATAAAAGATGAAATGACTTATACATTTAAAACTAAAGTCGAAAACGAACAAGAAGAAGATGAAGTAGAAACAGAAGAAAAATTCATTCTTTATACTAGTGAAGATGAAAAAAGTTATATTAAATCGACTAGAAGTGAAGAAATTGAAGGTAATGAAAAAGAAGTAGAATACTCTTATGAAATTGTTGAAAACAATAAAAAGGTTGAAGAATTTTCTTTCAAACAAGAAATAGAAGATTCTAAAGAAAAAATCAAATTTAAAATTGATGGTAAAGAATATAAAATTCACACTTATGCAGAGCAAGAAAACACATACTTAAAAGTAAAAAATGAACAAACAAATGAAATCACTACTTATCTAAAAGTAGTAGATGAATTAGGTAATGTATCTTACTCAATAGTAGAATAACAAAAAATAGTTAATCAATAACTTGAATCAGTTATATGATTAACTATTTTTATTTTGAATATCTAATTTCTAAAATTCGATCTTTTCCATTAATATCAATATGGAAACAATATTTGGAATTAGGAAGATATTCTTTTATTAATTTTGTAAGTTCTTGTTTTTGAGTACAACCTATTTCAAAAAATAAATAAGCCATATCTTGAACGTGTTTATTTAATGTTTTAAATAACTTACGATACATTTCAAGTCCATCTCCACTTGGAGGTATTAAAGCTAAATGTGGTTCATTGTTCCATACTATATCTTCTATCTCTTCGTTATAAGAAATATATGGTGGATTACAAATAATTACATTAGCTTTTTTTGTATTTTTGAAATTATTTAATAAATCACTTTCAATAAATTTAACATCAACATTTAAATCTTTAGCATTTCTAGAAGCAACATCTAAAGCATCTTTTGATATATCACTTAAATAAACAAGAGCATCTTCTTTATTTAATTTATATGTTATTCCTAAACAACCGGATCCTGTACAAATATCATATACAACAGGATTTGTTAAATTACTAGTTGTTCTTATAACTAAATCAATTAATTCTTCAGTTTCATTACGTGGAATAAGAACCCTATTATCAACATAAAAGTCATTCCCATAGAAATGACCTTTTTTAATTACATATTGAACTGGTTCTCCACTTAATAAACGATTAAATTGTTCACTAAGTAAACTATAATCTTCTATTTCATCAAAAGCATGTAATTCAACTTCAACATGATTTTTATAACCTAGAAAATTTTCAAATAAAATATCAAATGATGACTTTTCAATAGATGTGTTCTCAATCCTTTTTAAAAATTGTTGATAAACATCTCTAATTTGAGCCATTTTAGTTACCTTCTGCCATTCTTTGTTTTTGATCTTCATCCATTAGAGCTTGAATGATTTCATCAAGTTCTCCTTCCATAACTCGATCAAGTTTTTGGACTGTAAAACCAATACGATGATCAGTTACACGATTTTGTGGATAGTTATAAGTTCTAATCTTTTCTGATCTTTCTCCAGTACCAACTTTTAATTTACGTTCAGCACCAATTTTTTCTTCTTGTTCAGCAATTTTAGCAGCGAGAATTTTAGCTCTTAACATTTCCATAGCAAGTGCTCTATTTTGAATTTGTGATTTTTCAATTTGAGAAGCAGCAACAATACCAGTTGGAATATGTGTTATACGAACAGCAGAATCTGTTTTATTAACGTTTTGACCACCAGCTCCTTGAGAACGATATACATCAATTTGTAAATCAGCAGGATTGATTTCAACATCAACTTCTTCTGCTTCAGGCATTACTAAAACAGTAGCAACGGAAGTATGAATTCTTCCTTGTGCTTCAGTCTTTGGAACACGTTGAACACGGTGTGCACCAGATTCAAATTTTAATTTAGAATAAACACCTTTACCTTTAACAGTAAATGAAACAAGAGAAAAACCTCCTAAACCTGAAGAGTTTTCATCAACAAGTTGAATTTTCCATCCTTGAGCTTCAGCATATCGAGTATACATTCTAAATAAATCCGCAGCAAATAAGTCAGCTTCATCTCCACCGACAGCCCCTCTAATTTCAACAATGATGTTTTTATCATCATTAGGATCTTTTGGTAAAAGTAGAATTCTAATTTCTTCAATTAATTCTTCAGCTCTTTTTCCTAATGCTTTATACTCTTCTTTACCCATTTCGGAGATTTCAGGATCTTTATCATTAGTCATAAGTAAAGCATCTTCTCTATCACTAATAACTTTTTTATACTCTAAATACTTTTCTACAGGAGCTTCTAAATTGGCTCTTTCAACAGATAAATCACGATATAAACGACGATCTTTAGAAGTAGAATCATCCATTAATTGTCTATCAAGTTCTTCTAATCTTTTAATAGACGCTTCTAGACGATCTTCCATGTTTTTTTCCATCATAAATATCCCTCGCTTTCTTGCAACTCTATTATCATATCTTATTTTAAAATAAATATAAAGTAAAAGCATTAAAATCTTTTGTTAAATTAATTGATATTTATATTTATTTTAGTTATTTAATTTTCTTTGCAAGACAATAACAAACTCCTTGTGGAGCTTTAATTTGTTTATTAGGATTTAACTTATTATAGGAATAAAAATATTCTTGAGTCATCGTAATATCATCTAAATATTTAATAATTTTAAATCCGTACTTTTGTAATATATTTTTAATTTCATTATATGAATACTTAGCTTTCATTGGTTCATTAGCTCCAGAGGCCAACTTCTCATTTGTTTTTGTTTGAATACTTTCATTAAGTGAAGGAAAATCAAAAATTATTTCACTATCTACACTAATGATTTTAGATATATTACATAGCATATTTTCAAAATCATTTTTAGATAAATAATAAACTATACCTAACAAACTACAAAATGATTTTTCATTCTTCTTAAAATTACTATATAAAATATTTTTTATCCAATCAATTTTTGTAAAGTCACATTTAATAAAATTTGCTTTCGTATAATCGATATTACTTTTTTGTAATCGAAGAATCTTATCATCAATCATTTCTTTTTTATCAATTTCAAAAATTTTTAGTTCTTTAAAGTTATTACGGTACGCATAAGTATCGTATCCTGATGCAAATATTAAATATTGTTTACAATCATTTTTAATCATTCTTTCTAGACTAGTTTCACAAAAAATGGATCTTCCTAAAATAGAAGGAGCTAACTGATTATTCACAATCCAATCTAAGGCTTCTTTATTATCACCTTTAAAATTTGGATTAAAAAAAAGAATACCATCACTCATATTTTTTGATATAAAATCGTATTCTTCTTTTGTTAAAATTCTTGATGCTACATCATCTTTTAATATTGGTTCTACACTATTTTTAAAATGATAAGCTCTAGCAAAACAACTAATTAAAGAAGTTAAATTTTTATTTTCCATAACATCACCCTAATTACTTAATACGCTACTTTTATGTCTATTACTAGTCTTGAAAAAAAGGTGATTTTTTGGTAATATAAAAGCAAGAAAAACATTAATAAATTAAAAAAAAGAAGCTATGTTAGTGCACTTTAATAAGGGATTATTTAAACATAGAGGTTATAGTTTTATCTCTATGTTTTTATTTGTTTGATTGTTGATTTTTAAGACACAAAGTGCTATAATATGATTATATAGTAGGAGGTTTCATTATGGATAAATTTCAAATTGTTAAATTTGTAGATAACGAGTTTGAAATTGATGTAAGAGCCGATAAAGAAAATGATACTGTATGGTTAAACACAGAGCAGATAAGTAAGTTATTTAATAGAGATTATAAAACAATTAGAAAACACATCAACAATATATTAAAAGAAGAATTAAAAGGAGAAGTGGTTGTCGCAAATTTTGCGAGTACCACAAAACACGGAGCTTTAAATAATAAGGAACAAACACATATCGTTGAATATTACAATCTTGATATGATTATTTCTATTGGATATAGAGTTAAATCTCAAAGAGGCGTTCTTTTTAGAAGATGGGCAAATAAAGTTCTTAAAGATTATTTGATAAAAGGTTATGCAATTAATGAGAAAAGAATTGCTGTTTTAAATAAGACTATTGAAATACAAAGTAAGATGCTTTCTTCATCTTTAAATATCGATGAAACCTCATTAGTCAATGTTATTAATGAGTATACTAAAGCTTTAGATTTACTTGATGATTATGACCATCAATGCGTCATAAAACCTAATGGAAGAAAGACTGTTTATAGACTAGAATATGATGAATGTAGAAAAATTATTGATTCCATGAAATTTGCTGATACCTCTTCAGTATTTGGTGTAGAAAAAGAAAGCGGTAAATTAATGGTATTTTAGCAGCTGTTTATCAAGATGTCTTTGGTCAAGAAGTTTATCCTTCTTTAGAAGAAAAAGCTGCACATTTATTATATTTCTTAGTAAAAGATCATCCATTTGTTGATGGATGTAAAAGAATTGCCGCAACACTATTTTTAGAATTTTTAAATAGAAATAATGCGTTAGTGAGAACAGGAAAAATGATTATTGCAAATGATACATTAGTTGCTATAACACTATTAACTGCAGAATCTAAACCGAAAGAAATGGAAGTAGTAATTAAGTTAATTATGAACTTCTTAGTTGGTGAAAAATAATATGAAAAAGACAATAGGTGAAAAAATAAAAGAGATTAGAATTCAAAACAATCTTACGATGGATGAACTTGCTAAAGAACTAGGATATTCTTCGCGTTCAACAATCAACAAAATAGAAAAAGGCATTAACGATATTAGTTATGAAAAACTACTTTTACTTTTGAAAAAATATGAAATTAGTATGGATGAATTTCTTGAAGAAAAAGATGAATTATCTTTAAAATGCCCTAGCAAAGATAGCAACCTATTTATTTCTTTTAGTGGTAGAGATTTTGGCAATTGTTACGATATTGCTCATCATAAAATGAATGAGAATGATAGGTATATAGCATTTAAAGATTTATCATATCATTCTTGTAGTAAATGTAATTATGAGTGCTTCAAGAAGCAATGCAAATATAGAAATGATGATATATATAAATTAATTAACGCTTCGTTTCAGTATAATAATGTTATATTGTTAGTTCCTATGTATTGTTCAAATCCATCTTCTTTATATTTTGTTTTTAATGAAAGAATGCAAGATTATTTCAACGAAAATAGTGAAAAATGGGATGAGTTTGTGAATAAATTAAATATCATAGCTATTTTGGGAAGTGAAGAAGAAACTCCTCAATTTATTCCAACATTGTTAAATTTATTAAATGGCAATAAAAATAAACTACTTAAAATTGAAAGGCACAAGTTTAAATTAAAGCTTAACGATAAAGCAATAAACAATACACGATTATTAAAAGAGATTGATAACTTTTCATTTTCTTCTAAATAGATATTAGATGCCCATTTGTAGCTTCTTTTAATTTTTTTATTATAATTGATTATTTTTTAAAACCACATTTTGGACAAACACCATTTTCGTTTAATAAAATACCACATAATGGGCATCTATCTTTGCTTGTAGATACTTCATATGTTTCAGTTGCAGCATTAACACCACTTGTAAATGTTAAACGAACAATATTTAATTTATCTTTTAATAATGAATATACAATTTTAATCATACCTTCGACTGTCATTGTTTCCTTTGTAACAACTAAACGACATTCAGGATAAGCTTTGCATAATTCATTTTCAAAAGCTTCACCTTTCATTTTATTAGTAGGAGCTCCATTACGAATTCCTTGTTTTTCATATACTTCTAAAACAGCAGGTAATAAAGGATCATCTTCTCTTAAAATTAATGCATGATCAAAATTTTTTAAAACACTCCAAGCAATATTTTTGATTTCATTACATGGGAAAACCATGTTAACACCATCATTAATTGAATCTTCAACTTCAATTGTTAAAACACCAGTGTGTCCATGAAGATATTGAGCTTCTCCCTTAAAGCCATAAAATCTGTGAGCATATTGTAGGTCTAATGTTGTAATACTTCTCATTTTTTACTTTCTCCTTTTCATTTAATAAGTGTATTATGATTTGTGTTTTTCAAGACAAGATTTGCATAATCCAGTAAAAAGAATTTCATGATCATCACTTTTAAAACCATCAGGTAAAATAACTGATTCGTTCAAATTATCTTTAGTTTTAATAGCAACGTCAAAAATTTTTCCACAGCAATTGCATCTTGCATGATAATGTGGAATAACTATGTGATCGAAGCGATCTACTTCACCAGGAAGACTAATCTTTCTAATTAGATTATCTTCTGCTAGTGAGCGAAGATTACGATAAACAGTTGCTTTACTAATATGAGGAAACGATGAATGAATATGATCAAAAACCATTTCACTAGTCACGTGGCATGCTAATTCATTGACTGCTTCCAATATTATTTCTTTTTGCATTGTTAATCTTTTCATTTTATCCTCCTTATTGATAATTATTCCTATTTAATAATAATTCTTGTTAATGAATATGTCAAATTATATACTTTATAAATTTAACTCATAAAAACATCTAATAATTTTACTGAATTGATTTATGAAAAATATTATAAGTTACATAATCTTTATCTTTTAAATAAAACAACTTTTGAATATTGTATATTCCAAACATTAAACCTGAGAAAATAATAATAACAGAAAGTGTATAAAACCAATTTATTGTGAACCATCCATAATGGGCTCTTTCTCCAATATATAGAAATTCAAAAGGAACACCATGAGAATCATATACATAGAAATAATTAATACTATAGCCCAAAACATCATTAAAATATGAATTTAAAATAATAGCAGGAATTAAAAGACAAAATACAACACCCATTCCATAGAAAAATGATTTCAAATCAATTCTTACTATTTTAAAAATAACAGCATATAAAGCTCCTACAACAATAAGTAGATGTCCCCAAATATAAGCTTGAGCTCTAATACATAAAATTGTACTATATCCTACTAGAGCATCTGCATAAACTAAAGAAGCAAATGCACATAATAAATTTAAACTCCATACAATAGAGGTGGCTATTTTACTTCTAAATACAAGCGCAATAAAAACCATTATGTTTCCAAAATGGCAAACCTGCAAAGGTAGTATTTCAGGATCCCATCCATTACGAATAAAAATATCAATATTTCTTGTAATAAGTACTACTAAAGATAGAACTCCTATTACAACACCAACAATATATTTTGTTTTATATGATCTATTTTTTAAAAGAAAATATAATGCCACCATAACAATAACGGGAGACAAAATATAAAGAATATGTCCAAAAGACCACATTTCAAATTTCATAAAAATACCTCACTAATTTTATAATTTCAATCACTATAATAATACTATAAAAGTTTAGTTGATTTGTTTAATTAAATCATCTAATCCATCTTGCTGAAGAACTTTCATTAAAAATGGAACTAAATATAAAGGAATGGTTAAAATCTTATTACTGTCATTATATCCTAATTTGTTTTCAGATATTTTAATTGCCAAATATAATTCATTATGATTTTTAAATTTTTCTAACGACTTTAAAGAACCTCTTGACTTTTTTGCATCTATTGGAATTATTTTAGAATTATATTCGATTATAAACTCAAATTCAGCATCATTTTTTCCTCTCCAGTAAAAAAGTTTATAATTTGAAAAAATTAATTCAGATGCTACATAATTTTCTATAAATATTCCAGATAATGTATTTCTTGAATTCTTATCAATAAAAGTTATTGGATTTACTTTACTTTGATAAGAAAACATTCCTATATCAGACAAGTATAAACGAAATAATGATTCTTCTGAACTTATTAATGGTAATGAGATTTTTTCTTTAACAAGTGAAGATTTATTAATAATATAAGCAAGCTCCAACCAATCAATTGGATTCCTTAAATCTCTATTTTTCAAATTACTTCCTATAATAGTAGATTTAAAATTTTTTGATTCTTTATTTAATTGTGAAAAAATATTTTCATATATTTTTTTAGATCTAACAATAGATTCAGAACTTGCTTGATATAAATCCATATCAGAAAGATAATTATCGTATAAATCTTTTAATATTTGACGAGCCTTTTGATAATCGCCTGTAGAAATAAATTCATTTACTGCTTCAGGCATACCACCTACTAACATATATTCATAAAAAACTTCTAATGCTTTTTGATGAACCAAATCAGTACATTGTTTACCTTCTTTAAAAGAAGTACTAATTTCATCATATAATGATTTATTTCTATTAATCAAAAATTCTTCAAAATTCATTGGATATATCGTCAATTGATTTATATTACCTACTGGAAATAAAAACCCGCTATCATGCTTAGTTCCTCTTTTTTTATTTTCTCTTTGGATCTTTATTCTTACCATAGAACCAGAGACAATTATAGGTATCTCTTTATAATCTTGATTAAAATATTTCATTAATGTTATTATAGGCAAACACTCTTGTGCTTCATCAAAAATTAATAGGGTATCTTTGCCAATAACCATATCATATGATAAAGATAAATAATTAATGATTTCTTTAGGATTTATATGATTCATACAATAGTTAACAAAATCATGTTCAACACGACAGTCAATATATATATATTTATTTTTAAAATATTTTTCAGCAAAAAGAGTTTTCATTAAATAAGTTTTTCCTACTTGACGTGCTCCCCATACCATCAATGGCTTTCTTCTATCATTGTGTAACCAATCAATTAAATCATTTATATACTTTCTATACATTATTATCACCAATAATATTTTATTATTAATTACACTTTTTAGCAACTATTTTTATATAATTAATTACACCTTTTGGGTAATTTTGACACTAATTAATTACACCTTTTAGGTAATTTTGCTATATTTTATACTAAATTGTTAGAATTTTATAGTAATTTAAAAATATTATTAATTATAAATAACAATTAGACAAATAATTAATATAGATAAAAATAAATATTTATAAAAAGATTTATTTAAAAGAAAGCGTGTAATGTGTATAATATGAATAGGTGATTTTCATGGCTTATAAAGCATTATATAGAACATATCGACCTACGACATTTAAAGAAGTTGCTGGTCAAGCTCATATTGTAAAAACTCTAAAAAATGCTCTTGCATGTAATAAGATAGCACATGCTTATCTTTTCTGTGGCCCACGTGGTACTGGAAAAACAACAATGGCTAAACTTTTAGCAAAAGCATTAAATTGTGAAGAAGGAATTGGTCATCAATGTAATCATTGTTCAAACTGTATTTCAATAAATGAAGGGAGTCATCCTGATGTAATTGAAATTGACGCTGCAAGTAACAATGGTGTTGAAGATGTACGTGACATTATTGAACGAGTTAAATATTCTCCTATAAAAGGAAAATATAAAGTTTATATTATTGATGAAGTTCATATGATGTCTCCTAATGCTTTTAATGCATTATTAAAAACATTAGAAGAACCACCAGCAAATGTTATTTTTATTCTAGCAACAACTGAGCCTCATAAAGTATTACCTACTATTCTTTCTCGTTGTCAACGATATGACTTTTCCAAAGTAGATGATAAATCACTTGCTGAAAGATTAAAAGAAATTTTAAATATTGAAAATGTAACATACACTGAAGATGCCTTAGATTTAATTATCTCTTTATCTGATGGTGGTGTTCGTGATGCTTTATCTTTACTTGATCAGGCCATTGCCTATTGTGGAAACAAAATTACAAGAACTGATATTGAAGATATATTTGGAATTGTAAGTATAGAAGAAGTGTGTAACTTAATCTTAAGTATTTATAAAGGTGAAATAAAAGAAGTTTTAGAAAAGATTAATTATCTAATTGAACATGGTAGTGATATTAGAAGATTAACAAGTGACTTCTTAGAAGTTTGTAAAGACATTATTATCTATAATAAAATCGAAGATGAATCATTCTTAATGAAAACAAATAAAGAACAAGTATTAAAACTATGTGATTTAATTTCATCAGAAGATGCTAATAAGATGATAGATATTTTATTAAAAGCACAATCTGAATTTAAAGTTGTTAATAATATTAGATCATTACTTGAAGTTACAATTCTAAAACTCACATTAATAAGAAATGATTCAAAAGATAGAGTAACTAAACAAGTGGAAATAGAAGAAATTAAAGAAACTACTTCTACTCCTGTTCAAAAAGAAATAGAAACTTCAATTCCTTCTCAAATAGTTATTCAAAAAGAGGAAATTAATACTCAAGAAAACTCTCATAAAGAAGAAGTATTAACTAAACAAGTAGTAGAAAAAAAACAAGAAGAAACTACTCCTTTTATAAAAGAAGATCCTCCTAAAGAAGAAATAATACAAGATATTAAATCTGAACCAAGCAATTTTAATCCTTCACCTACTCCTTCTTATAAACAAGAAGAAATATTACCAAAAGAAAATGTTCAACCTGTTTATAAAGAAGAACCTGTAGTTAAAAAAGAAGATACTATATTAAAAAGTGATGAATTACCACCTTTTATGAAAGATGAACCTCGTGTTACTCCGCCTATAGTTCAACCACAAATTGAATTAATCGAAGTTAAACAATCAGGAATTTTAAATGAATTAGATGATGAAACTATTATTAATTTAATGGCTACTGGTGATAAACAAGCAAAAACTAATTTAATTAATAATTGGAAGAAATTACAAGATTATTTATTAGGTTCAGAATACTCTGCTTTTGCATCTTTACTACGAGATGCCAAACCATTTATTTTAACTAAAGACATTCTTGTAGTACAACTTGACTTTGATCACCAAGTACGAAAAATTAATGTTAAAGACAATCAACCATTCCTACAAACACTTATTCAAAAAATTAATGGTTATAAAGTAAGAGTATATGGTATCAATAGAAAACGTGCTGTTGAACTATACGGACGTTTCCAATCTTTATATCAAGTTGGTAAATTACCTAAACCTGAAACAATTCATATTGATTTTAAATTTTAAAGGAGAAAAATATTATGAACATGCAACAATTATTAGCACAAGCACAAAAAGCACAAAGAGAATTAAATAAAGCTCAACAAGCTTTACAAGAAAAAGAATTTGAAGCATCTGCAAATGGTGGTGTAACAATTAAAATGAATGGGAAAAGAGAAATTCTAGATCTTCAAATAGATCCTGATTTATTAGACCCATCATCAAAAGATATGTTACAAGATATGATTAAAGTTGCTTTAAACAATGTCCTTTCTCAAATTGAAAAAGAAAGTGATGCAATTAACGATAAAGTTACTGGTGGAATGAGATTCTAGTTTATGAAAGAACTTAAAGCATTAGATAGATTAACTGAATCCTTTCGTAAATTACCTAGTGTAGGTCAACGCTCTGCTGAGCGTTTTGCTTATGCTGTTTTAAATATGGATGAAGATACTGTTGATGAATTTGCAAATGCTTTAAAAAATGTAAAAGAAAAAATCCATAAATGTCCTATTTGTGGGTTATATACCGAAAACGATATTTGTGAAGTATGTAGCAGTAATGGAAGAAATCACTCTACTTTAATAGTTGTAACTTCTCCAAAAGACGTAGTTGCTTTTGAAAAACTTGATGGCTTTAATGGAGTTTATCATGTATTAAACGGAAGTATATCTGCTATTAATGGAGTAGGTATCAATGATTTAAATATTGATTCTTTATTTCCTAGAATTGAAAAAGAACAAATAAAAGAAATTATAATTGCTACTGATCCAACTATAGAAGGTGAAACAACAGCATTATATTTAGCAAAGTTACTAGAAAAATATGATGTTGAAGTAACTCGTCTTGCATATGGTCTACCTATGGGTGGACAACTTGATTATGCTGATGCTATGACTTTAAATAAAGCATTACAAGGAAGAACTAATTTAAAAAAATAGGAGGTACAACAATGTTTATTACAATTGAAGGAACTGAAGGTAGTGGAAAAACTACTGTTGCTAAAGAACTTGCAAAATTATTAACCACAAATGGTTATGAAGTAGTCCATACTAGAGAACCAGGTGGAACTCCTATTAGTGAAAGTATTCGTAATGTAATTCTCGATAAGAATAATACTTCAATGGATGGCCGTACCGAAGCTTTATTATATGCTGCTAGTAGAAGACAACATTTAGTTGAAAAAATATGGCCTGCTTTAAAAGAAGGCAAAATCGTTTTATGTGATCGTTTTTTAGACTCATCACTAGCTTATCAGGGATATGCTAGAGGTTTAGGGTATGATGAAGTTTTAAATATTAATCTATTTGCTACCGAAAATACATATCCTGATTTAACATTATTTTTTGTTATTCAACCAGAAGAAGGTCTACAACGAATTGCTAAAAATAAAAATAGAGAAGTTAATCGTTTAGATTTAGAAAAACTTCCTTTCCATCAAAAAGTATATGATGCATTTATTGAATTATCAAAAAAATTTCCTGAACGTTATGTAACAATTGATGCATCTCAAAGTCTAGAAAAAGTAATTAGTGATGCATATAATGCAATACTAGAAAGATTAGGTAAATAATATGAATGTAAACGAGTATCTTTTAAAGCATCAACCGATCATTTATAGATCTTTTTGTAATGCAATAAAATATAATCGTTTATCTCATGCCTATTTATTAGTTGGTAATCAAGGTGCTCCTTTAATTGAAACTGCTAAGTTTCTAGCTAAATCACTTTTATGTGATAATCCTAGTCCACTTGCTTGTGATAATTGTATTACTTGTTTAAGAATTGATGATGGCAACTATGCTGACTTTTTAATTGTTGATGGTTCAAAAGGTACAATAAAAAAAGATGATGTTGCTAAAATTATGGAAGCATGTGAGAAAACTGCTTTAGAAGCAAAAGGACGTTTAGTTTATATTATTCATCAAGTAGAAAATATGACTAGTGAAGCTGTTAATGCTTTATTAAAATTTTTAGAAGAACCAGGTAAAGAAATATATGCTTTTTTAACAACTGAAAATGAAATCAAAGTTTTACCTACAATTATTTCAAGAACTCAAAAATTATATTTACGACCAATTAACCAAGAAAATGTTATTAATGAAGCCATTGAAAAAGGAATAGCTGAAGATGATGCTCAACTATTATCATTTTTTTATACTGATGCTTCATTAATTGATAAATATGTTGATGAGGGTGATTATCTATATGGTAAAGAATATGCTCTTTCAACAATTGAATCACTTTTAAAAAGTGATAGAGAAGCCGCTTTTTATATTCAAAGTGTTGTCTCTAATAAATTAAAAACAAAAGAACAAGTTAGATTTTATTTAGATATACTTCAAGTACTATTTAGTGAAATGCTTAAAATCAAATCTAATGCTTCTACCATTATCACAAGTTATGATAAAATATTTAAAGAGTTATCTTCAAAAGTATCAAACATTGAAGATATACTTTCAGAGATTATGCTTACAAGAGGTCGTATTGACTTAAATCTATCTTTAAGTTCATTACTTGATCATATTGCTTTTACATTTATTAAAGGAGATGAATAAAATGGCAGAAACAGTTTTAGATAATAACAATAATGAAAATCAATATTTTGTTGGTGTTAGATTTAATGAATCTGGTAAATCTTATTTTTTCTCAACAAATGAAAAACTTTTAAAGATTGCTGATAAAGTTGTAGTCGAAACAGCTCGTGGTTTAGAAATTGGAATTGTTTCTATTTTACCTCAAGATATTTCAACCTATAATTTTAAATTAGAATTAAAACCTGTCTTACGTATTGCTACTGAAGAAGATATAGCAAAATTTGAAGAAAACATAAAACTTGCAAAAGAAAGTTTTATTACATGTTATAAAGAAGTAAATAATCTTGGATTAGATATGAATTTAACAAGTTGTGAATATACTCTTGATCGTACTAAAGTTATATTTTCATATCTTGCAAGTGAACGTGTCGATTTTAGAGAATTACTAAAAGTTCTTGCTGCAAAACTTAAATGTCGTATTGAATTACGTCAAATTGGTACAAGAGATAAAGCAAAAATTATTGGAGGAATTGGAATTTGTGGCCTTCAATTATGCTGCACTACTTTCCTAAATGAATTTGATGGTATCTCTATTAATCGTGCTAAAAATCAAATGTTATCACTTAATATTCCTAAACTATCAGGGCACTGTGGTAAATTAATTTGTTGTTTAAAATATGAAGATGATACATATACCAATCTTAAAAAAGACTTCCCTAACATTGGACATAAGTTCAATTATAATGGAGCTCAATATCGTGTATCATCAATGAATGTTATTACTCGTATTGTAAAGATTGAAACTCCTGATGATGTTCAATTTATTCCTTTAGATGAATTAAAGAAATATCTCTAAAAGAAGGTAATTACAATATGAAACGCACACAAAATTTTGTAAATAATAAACCAACTTTATATTTGATAGCTACTCCTATTGGTAACTTAAGTGAGTTTACTCCTCGAGCAATTGAAGTATTAAAACAGGCTGATTATGTTGGTTGTGAAGATACTCGTAATAGTAAATCATTATTTGATCACTTTGGTATATCTTCCACATTAATTTCTTGTCATGAACATAATGAAAATGAAGCTAGTGAGCAATTAATATCTTATTTGTTAAATGGAAAAAACGTTTGCTATGTTTCCGATGCTGGTTATCCAGGAATTTCTGATCCAGGATCAAGACTAGTAAAAAAAGCTCTAGATAACGATATTAATGTTTCAGTTATTAATGGAAGTAGTGCTTTTTTAACTGCATTAGTTGCTTCAGGACTAGAAACAGATCATTTCTATTTTCATGGCTTTTTAGCGTCAAAAGAATCTCAAAGAGAAAATGAATTAAAAGAAATGATACATAGAAAAGAAACATTAATCTTTTATGAATCTCCTCATCGAATTATGAAAACTTTAGTATCTATGCAAAAAATATTTGGTAATAGAAAAATATGTTTGTGTCGAGAATTAACTAAAAAATTTGAAGAATATATTAGAGGTACTCTTGATGAACTAGTTACCATTGATGAAAATACTTTAAAAGGTGAGATGGTAATAATTGTTGAGGGCAATAAAGATGAAACTTCTTCTTTTGTAAGTGATGAAGATATTATGGCATATGTTAATTCATTAACGGAAGTTGGATTATCAACTAAAGATGCTATTAAAAATGCTGCTTCTACATTAAAAGTTAATAAGAACTATATTTATAAATTATTCCATACAAATTAAAAACTATAGCAAAGAGTGTAAAATTTGATTTTCATTCTTTGCTTTTTTAAATTATACTTATTCAAGCAAAATTAATATTTTTAACATTATTACAATATTTATAAATTTTTCTATATTTTTAAATTATTTAATTCCACATTTTATAGCAAGTCATCATTTTGCAAAATTAAATATTGTTTAAAAATGCGAAGTATATATAAAAAACTAAAGATAGAAAATATGAAGATTATATATAGAGAAAAGTATTTAAATCAATTAATAAATGTTAAAGATATTTCGGATAATAAAGTAATTACTGGAGTAAAAGAGCTGGAAAATCAAGGCTAATGGAAATGCACTATAATCATCTAACTTGTGAAAATAATAATATTATTAATATTAAACTGAATTTAAAAAAGTCTTCTAGTTTAACGGATGCTCAAAAGCTTATTATTTTATTATAAGTTTTGTCTACACTCTTGCATGATACAAATGCCATTACTTTATGATTGATATATCTATTAAAAAATTACTCATCCAATAAGAAAGCCATATAATATGGAAGTGTAGTTATTAAGCCATTTTGTCCTATATTATATTCACCAAATTTAATACATTTTTTAACATTATATTTATCTTTATTCGATAATACTTCCATAGCAGATTTTGTATAACCAGTTGTAGATTTAACTTCAATAAGAGTAACTTCTCCATTATATTTAGTTATAAAATCTATCTCTAAACCTGAATCTTTATGGAAATAATATAATTTTTTTCCTTTTTTAGAAAAAGCATCAGCTATAATATTTTCAAATATTGCTCCTTTATAAACACCAAGATTTCCAGAAAGTATTTCTCCGGCCGTCCCTTTTTCAAGCATTGAAATGAATAATCCGCTATCTCTCATATATAATTTAAAAACGTTATCCATTTTATTGCCTTCCAATGGTGTTTCTAAATTATGAAGATTAAAACATTGTGAAACAATTCCAGCATCTACTAGCCATTGAATAGCTTCTCTATATTCTGAGCTTCTGCCTTTTGTTTTAATTTTAGAATATTGGAATTTCTTATTTTCTTTTGCTAATTGGCTAGGAATCGAATCAAATACTTCCTCAATTCTTGCAAGAAGTAAATAATCAATTTCTTCATTTTCATTAGAGTCAAGATGCTTTCCAAAATCATCTTTATATTCTTCTAATATATCTCTTTGCTCTTCATAGACTCTATTCATATCACCTGTATTTAAGAAAGTGTTTACTGCTTCAGGTAATCCACCAACACAAATATATTCTTTAAAATATCTTATGATTGATTCATGAATTGCTTTTGAAATTGGGGTCATATTATGTAAACTATCTTTTAAATATTGAATAATATCATTAGAAATTCCTTTTGCCCATAAAAATTCTTCAAAATCTAAAGGTTGCATATATATAATATGTTCTGATCCGGTAGGAACTCCCTTTCCCTTTTTTTTATTATATCCTTTAATACCAAGTAAAGAACCAGTTGCTATAACATCATATCTACCATCTTCAACAAAAGATTTTAGTGAAGCTCTAGCATTAGCACACTCTTGAATTTCGTCAAATATAATTAGAGTTTTATATGGATCTAATTTTATGTTTGGCATTTTAGCAGAAAGATCCATTAAAATTCTATCTACATTAAGATTTTCTTCAAACACAGATTTTAAATCATCACTATTTTTAAAATTAATATATATATAGTTACAGTAGTATTCCTTTGCAAATTGTTTAACAATATATGTTTTACCTATTTGTCTGAGTCCTTTAATAACAAGTGCTTTCTTTTTTGTTGTATTATTATTCTTCCACTCAATCAATGTATTCATAATTTTACGCTTTAACATTTTAATCACCTAATTATAAAATACACTTTTTCAAGGGAAATTTCAATATTATTTTACACTTTTTCAAGGGAAATATTATCAACTTGTTACACTTTTTTCAAGGGAAATACCGTTTAAACACTACTACTTATAACATTAAATATATAAGTTAGAATATCTTTAAGTGATAAAAGATAACTATAAACGCATTCTTCATTATAATCATTTGCGTCCATAAATGAATTAAAAAGAGAAATACACTCATTAAGATGAAATAAAAATCTTTTTAAATAACTTAATATTTCATTATTAATATATAAATAATTAATCTTATTAGAATAAAGAATTCTTATATTATTAAATAATCGAGTTGAAATATTAAGGTGTTTAATAAAATCAACATAATTAACATGCGTTATTTGACATTTATTTAAAGTAACTCTTATATAGCGAAAATAATCACTAGCTGTTTTAATATACCAGCTCAGTTGTCTATCATCCTTTAAAGATAATCTAATCATACTATATCTTATGATTTAAAAAGTTATATATATGCTTTTAGCATATTAATAACTTCATTAACAGATTTATTAATAAGACTAATATATGAAACATCATTTTCATTACATATATCACTTAATAATGAATCATAAGTATTTGATATATATGATTTAAATAATAATTCTTCAGGTCTTTCATATTCTTCACTATATAAAGGGCCTAATACTTTAATATTCTTATTATATTCTTCTTTTAAAACATAAATAATATGAGTTAAATTGTAATCAATTAACTCATATTGCTTTTTAATTCCTTCTTCATCTACATAGTTAACATTTGTAAAATCAATATAAGGTAATAATTCTTTATATGTGAAAAACAATAAAACAGGGTTTTTACTACGTTTTATTGTTTTTTTAATTTCTATCTTTTCATCATTATAATAAATAGAAGTATCATTCTCTATCATCTTATAAATATAATTAGAATGCATTGAAGATGATGTAAATAAATAATTTATATTATCTAAATTATTATTATCTAATTCAACCTTTAAAAAAGTAGGTATTTCTCCTAAAAGCAACAAATAATTTCTAGAAGAACATCCACTACATAATAATAATATAAATATTAATATTAAACGAAAAGAATTATTCTTCATAATAGATATCTGCTCCTATATTTTTTAGTTTATATAATATATTTTCATAACCTCTAAAAATATAATCAAAATCTTCAATTATAAACATACCTTTTTTAGATAGACATTTCATTAATAAACTAGCTGTACACCTTAAATCTTTACCTTGAACTTTAATAGCTACATTATCAAATTTTGATAATGTTCTCTCTTTTTCTTCTTTACTACTCACATTATCAATTTTTGATAATGTTATATCTTCTATACCACTAGTGACATTATCAAATTTTGATAATGTGCTAGAGTTATTAATAATTAATAAATTACCATATTGAACAATATTAGTACCTATTTTATTTAATCCTTCTACATGAGAAAATCGAGAAGCATAAATACGATCTTCAATTATAAACACATTATCAAAATCTGATAATGTGGCTGTTAATTGAGGCTGTAAATCTGTAGGAAAATAAGGGTATCTATCTGCAATCACATAAAGATTGTTCACATTATCAAATTTTGATAATGTGATACTATTCTTATAATATTTATAATTTACTTTAAGTAAATTATATATAGTATGAAGTGATGATAAATATTTTAAAGGATAATGATTAATTTTTAAGTGATTATGATTCATTAGTGAAAGTAAAGAATAAGTTCCAGCTTCGATACGATCATAGATGTTATTGAATACTATTTCTTTATTAAATTCTCCTTTAATTACTGAATAAGATGTAGTATTTAATTTATTAATATTAACTCCTAGAACTTTTAAAAATTTAATAAAAACTGTAACTTCTGGTTCTAAAGCAATATTTTCTATAATAGTTGTTTTAGATAATGTTGAAGCATATAGTAAAACATTAATAGATGCTCCAAAAGAATGATGAACATCAACTCGTGATGATTTAACAATATTACTAGTGAAAGTTAAAATATTATTTTCTTCTTTAATATCTACACCCATTTCTTTAAAAGCATCAATATGATAATTAATAGGTCTTTTTTCAAAGTTACAACCACCTGGATAAGTAATTACACATTTCTTAAATAAACCTAAAAACAACCCAATAAAATAATAAGATGCTCTAAAAGTAGATATCTTTGACATTATCAAATTTTGATAATGTGGTATAGATGAATTGATAATTATTGTATCTTTGTTTTTGATATATCTAACACCCACATTATCATAAATTGATAATGTGGTATTAATATCTTTAATATCTGGTATGTTTTTTAAAGTGACTTTTTGATTATTTAATAATGCTCCAAATAAAAGACATAAAGCTAAATTTTTACTACCAGAAACATTTATATTACCATGTAAAGTTTTTCCACCATTTATATATAATTGACCCATTATTTATGTCCTTACTAAATATATGAATATTGTTAAATTTTTATTAAAATTTAAAAAAATTAAAAAATAACCTTAAATTTATAAAATAAATTTAATAAATATTGAGAATTTTTCGTATAAATATTGTAAACAACTTTAATTTGACAACTTTTTAGTATAGAATATACTAAAGTAGTGTCGAATTTGATAGTTACTTAGAAAGGATTAATTATGGAAGAAAAAGGCTCAAAGAAAAAAAGCGCAATATTCTCAATGCTATTTTCTTTACTATGTGTCTTTTTAGTAACTATACCTACTTTAACATTTGCATGGTTTAAACAATATATGGATGTAACTAGTCAAACAATTACCATTACTTCTGGTGAATCTGTTGCTTACATTGAAATTGAGATTTATACCTATCAAAATGATACAATTAATGGTCCATTAGCATATCATACATCTTTAGATTATGATTTAGATGTTAATTGTACTTCTAACCCTGATGAAACTGGTACTGTAAATGTTACTTTTGGTAGTATTGCTGTAAACGAAGCTGATTTAACTAAAGGATATGGTGGTCTAGATAATCCTGACTTCTTTAATCCAGATTGTTTACCAGAATTTATGATTGAATTTAGAATTATTAAGGAGTTATTCTCTTCATATGTAAAAAGTTCTGTAACTGTTATAACTAATACAGGCACTAATTCTTTCTACGATACAAGTGGTAATGAATCTTCTTCTACATTAACAACACCATTTTTATTTAGACAAAAAATATTTACAAATAACGCTACAGAAGTTATTGGTTCATGTATTCAAAATAATACAAGTTCTAATACTGATGGTGACAATACAAACGTAGAAAGCATGCGTAACGTTTTGCCAACTGCAATGCCAGCAATTAGCAGTGAAACAAATTTATTTAATGACCTAGATTCACTTTATAATCAAGGTGCACCCGTTGAAGATGGAGTAAGTTATCCTAAACAACTATATGTTCCTCAATTTAATAAAAAGAAACCTGGTAGTGCAGACGATGTTGCTTATAGTAAAGCTATTATATATGATGTCTGTCTTGATCCAGCATTAATATTATTTACAATGCAAGAGACAAATAAAGGCTCAATCTCAAAAATTATGTCATTTAATTTATCATTACAATTTTCATTTGAATTATCTAACGACCCATTTAGGTCATAAAATGTTTATATAAAAATCATTAACTAAGAAAGGAGGTTTAATAAATGAAAAAAAATACAAATTCAAAAATCTTATTTGCTTTATCATTAATGTTTGCTACTTCAGCTTTAGGATTAATTTCTTTTGGGACAATGTGTGCTTTCCAAAATAAAGAACAACAATCTTTTGAATATCAAACAGATATTAAACCTTTAACTTCTTATTTTGATGGTGGAATAGGAACATTATCTAACCCATACATAATTAGTAGCGAAGAAACTTTTATAAACTTTCAAAAGCTAGTACAACTTGGATGTTTTACATATAATACATACTTTAATTTAGGTGCAGATATTACTTTTAGTGATGATACTATTCTAGAACCTATCGGAACCGAAAACTGCCCATTCAATTCTCAATTTGATGGTATGGGATATAAATTATCAAACATTAAAGTATCTTCTGTTAACCATGAGGATGTAGGTGTATTTGGGTATGTTGGTTCAGGTTCATATATTAAAAATTTAATTCTAGATACACCTTCAATTACTTCAACAGGTCCCTCAACAAAGGTTGATAACCCACTTGAAGGAATTGTACCTTCTAGTTCTATTACTACACCAACATATACAACTACAAGTGTAACGATGTCTAGTCGTGTTGTTGAAGGGACAGATTCAAATAATTACACAGTATACTTCCGTTCTGCTAATAAAGGTATATTAACTGATGATGGTGTTTTACAAACTGCTAATATTACAAATAATAAAAAGTTTGCAATTCATGTAGATGCTATTATTACAACCTCTATTCTAGTTAATAATGAACCTATGGTTGTTACTTATGTAGCTGATAGATTCGCTGTGTATATAGAAAATAAAGCTATACTTGAAACTGAAGGCGTTGTAAGCTTATTTGATAGGTCCGATGATGGTGATGGAACTTATACAACAAAAGATCCTCATTATTATGAGGATCAAAATGGTGCAAGAGTCTTAGATGATGTTGTATATTTAGGACTATTTGTTGGGCATATTGATGGAGAAGCTTCTTATATTGGTGTATATAATGGCACTTTAACAGCTAATACCAGAGAAACTATATCACATTCATCAATAATTGGAAAACATAAAGATGATACCTTACTTAATTCTCTTGATAATGATTACTACTATCAAGACATAAATTTTTCAGAAATGATTACTGCCGTCCCTTCATTGGGTGATACAGGATACGTAAATACTCAAAATTTTAGTGCTTCTACCGGGGTTGGTCATGACACTGATTTTACAACGATTTTTAATAACACAAACACGAATCTTGAAGATATTGGAATTGAAATTCCAAATGCTTTTAGAATCTACAATTCTTTTGGGGTTTCCCCATTAGATTCAATTAATACACGTCAATTAGATGAAGAAACAGGCGAAATCTCTACAGAAATAGAGCCTATGGAAGGTATATATCTAAAAGAGGATATTGAAGAATCCATTACATGGAAAACAGTTCAATATAGATTTTATATTGGTAATTATAGCACAATGCACACAGTTAAAAATTATGTCCTAAATAATACACTTTGGTTATGGGCAATGCAGGAATATTTAGCAAATGGAGATTCTACAATAAGCGATATTTTAGGTAATTTATTTGATGGAGAAACAACTGTCTACTTAACTTTAAAGATTTCTTATTCAGTTTCAAATTGTGAAGCGGCTAAAGATACCATATTTAAATTATATTCTGCTGGTTTCTCAACAAAGAGTGTTCCAAACGACACTTATAACAACAAATTGAGCGCAGATAGCATCGACCAATTTGGACATGCTAATAATTCTAATATTACAAAAAAAACTATTGTAACAGGAACTGATGAATCTGGTAATGATATTACAACGGAAGAATGGCACTTTACAGATATGGAAAGTAGTATTGCTCCTGTTGAATATATTGATAGTGATGGCAATATACAAACAAAAGATTTTGATCCATTAATATGTAGTCAAAACACGAGTTATAGTAATGTTATTCAGTCAAAAACAATATCTGTTGTAGCTAATACAAGTTCATCTAGTAGTTTCTTTAATAGATCAACTTACGCTCCTCTTTTTGGATTAGGTCTAGAAGGAATTAATGGGACAAATGCACAACTTGATATTTATCGTATAGAAATTCTTATTTCTCACGATCAAGGTAATTTTTCATATTCATTAGATAAAGTTGATTTCTTATACGATTTAAATGCTACATATGATAGCAGTGCTGCTACTTGGACAGGATGGGCAAAAAAAGAGTCTGGTGTTAAAATTTACTTTATCCTACAAGATCTTGAAGATGGAGATACAAATACTAACTTAAATACAGGTGTTGTAATTACATATACACGTTCTAGTGGATATGGTTATAGAGTAACTGCTACATATACTGTATTAGGTGATGCATCATATGCCCCTACAAATACAAGTGGTGCTCAAACAGCAACAATTACTGATGGAACATAAAAATAGATTAATTTTATAAACATATTAAAAGAGCCTTACCTAAATAATTCTTAATAAAAATAAGAATAATTTAGGTAAGGCTCTTTTTATTTATATATTAACTAGCAAACAATGATAATGCAGTAACTGAAAATGATAATAATTGATAACAGTTAGATGAACCATTTTCTTTATCTTTATAATAATATATATCATTACCAGAACGTCGAGAATAAGTATAATATGTATCACTAGCATTTGAGAATTCTATTGTAAAGAATACAACAATTGTTTTTCCACTTAATGACGTTCCGGAAACATAAGATAAGTCAACTCCATCAAAGTTACTTCCATCTCCTGATTCATTAAATACGTCAGTTAATGAAGTATCTCTATCACTTAATTCATAACCATTTAAGAAATTTAATGCTGAAGTATTCATAGTTGCATTATCTTCTTTTAGCATAGCTCCTGAATAAATATTAATAGCTTCTGATAAATATATACCACCTAATACTTCGTCAGTATCTTTATCTACTTTATACATAGTAAGGACATCTTCCTCAACTAGAGTAGCAGTATAATTTGTTGAAGTATATTTTGTAATAGAAAGACCTGCACGAGATATTTGAGAAGATGAACTTATAGTTAATTCAAAAGCATAAGTATATCGTGTATCAGGGAATATATCAGTAATATTCCACAATTCAGATGCAGACTCACTCATTTCAATAAAATCAGATGAATATGTACAAGTACTTATCTCAGCATAATCTTGATAACCAGTATATTTAGTTATTCCGTCATCATCTGTAGTATAGTTTCCTGAATAATACATTAATTTATAGTTTTCAACCGATTCATCAATAGTAATATTAGAATTTCCTAAATCTGCATTTCGATTAACAGTAAACCAAGCGAATGTTGCTGTTGCAGCTGCTCCAAAAGAAATGAGTAAAACAAAAGCACTAAGTAAAACTTGTTTTAATTTAAACTTATTTAGTTCAAGTTTCATACTTTTGTCCATCTCCTTTCTTTATGTTGCTACAAATTAACTTAATTTTATTCAAATGGTTTATTAAAGTCTTGGAATAATAAGTTCAATAATTGTCCGATTTCAGGAGCTTGTTCAACCCCAACACGAACTCTTGATAATAATTGGTGATTGTTACCTACTTCATATGAACAAGCCTTAAAAACAACTAAAGGTATATCATATAAATAACATGCTGCAGCAAAGCCAGCAGCTTCGGTATCAACTGCAAGAACATTATTAATTTTACTAAAATGTTCTTGAATAGTAACTTTAACATCATCTAAATTAGAATGGAATTTATTTGATGAAAGCAAAACACCTTGAACGATACGTTTGTTCTTATTCATACCATTTAAAGCATGAATAGTTTGAACAGTATCAAAATCTGAAGTATAGAACATTGGAAGTTCAGGTATTTGACCATAACGATATTTACCTAAAGCAAGTAGATCAACATCCATTGCATAAACTCTATCTGCAATAAATAAATCACCTTGGTCAAGGTTTGGTGAAATTGAAGAAACTGTTCCAATATTTACTACTAAATATGGTTTATATTTTTCAATTAATAATGCTGTAATCATAGCAGCCATTTCTTGTCCATATCCAGTCATGGCACATGCAATTTCTTTACCACCGAAAATTCCAATATAAACATCATAACGATTAGCTATGACTTCTACACGAGGGTCAATAATTCTTTTTTGAATATACTCGACATCATCTAAACGAGCACCAACAATTAAAATCATTAGTCATCCCTCCTATTTCTTACGTTCGAATTCATTATTCTTTAAGAATAATTCGAACTCTTCTCTACTTAAAGGTTTTGAATAATAATAACCTTGAATGAAGTCACATTCTGAAGCCTTACAAATAGCAACTTGTTTAGCAGTTTGAATACCTTCAGCAACAACTTTCATATCGAGAGCCTTTGCCATCGCAATAGTAGTTTTTGCAATATCACGTGACTTCTTATCAACTTCGACAGAATCAAAGAAAGATTTATCAATCTTTAAAGTATCCATCGGTAATTTACGTAAGTTAGATAATGATGAATATCCAGTACCAAAATCATCAACAGCTAACTTAATGTGTAAAGCTTTTAATTGTTTAATAATAGATAATAAATATAGCATATCTCTACGAGCACTTGATTCAGTTAATTCAAGTTCAAGTTGTAAAGGAGATACCCCAAATTTTTCCATCGTTTCAGTTAAGAATTGAATAAGGTCAGTACGATAAATACCATTTCTTGAAAGGTTAACTGAAACATTAACTAAACGAGAACCTCTTTTTTTCCAGTATGCTAAGTCTTGGCAAACATGTTCAAACATATATCTATCAATTTCAATAATTTGATCATTACGTTCAGCAAATGGAATAAATGTTGCTGGGTTAACAATACCTTTTGTTGGGTGTCTCCAACGAATAAGAGCTTCAGCACCAGTAAATTTTTCAGCTTTTAAATCAAATTTAGGTTGATAGAAAACTTCAAACTCATGATTCTTAATTGCGTTTTCAATATCGTGAGCAAGTTCAAGTTCATCAATACTCTTTTGAATCATTGATTCTTCAAAAATAACAATGTTACCTTCTAGAGGCATATACATAGAGTTACGAGCAACTTCACAACGAGTAACAATATCATCAATAGATAATTTTTTATCATCTTCACATAAACATGTTTTATATGTTAATGTTGTAGGAACTCCTTTTTTATGAACATTAGAGTTAATAGCTTGATATAAAGCATCCATTTCTTTAATAATGGTTTTAGCATCATCAGCTTCCATATAAATTAAGAAAGCACCAGATGATCTTAAACCATATAATACGTTGTTAGCATTAACTTTGTAACGACCAACAATCGTTTCAGCAGCACAACGTGTCATTGCACGTGAAACATCTAAAGATGCTGTTGTAACACCACTACCGACAACATCAGAAGGCTTATCTAAATCAAGAGTTCCAATATAAGTAAATCTTCTATTTTTAATATTTCTTCTTTTTTCAACACCTAAATGAAAGTAGTTTTCATTATAAATATTATAATTACGATCGTAATAAGCAAGGTGATATTCACGAGATTCAGCAGCCCTTACACGAACAGAACGTGCTGTGATTAACAAACCTAAAGCAATTAATATGCCAAGGAAAGAGCCACCTATATAGTAGTAATATGTTTGATCTAGTGGATGTCTTAAGAAAAACCATACTAATACACCAACACCAGCTGCAAAGAATAAATATCCAAAAATATTAAGTAAAATAATTTTTGTTTTAGCTTTTTTCATATTACTTATCACCTTCCCTTTCTTCTTTATCTTTTAAGTTTTCGTCTTTATTTTCTTTTTTTAATTCATCAAGAATTTGATTCTTCATTTCTTGTTTTAGTCTTTCCATTTCTTCTTCGTGAGTCTCAAGACCTTCTTGTTTTCTTTTCTTTTCCATCTCATTTTCAACATGTACTAAACGTGCTTGTTTAATAAAATCAATAATGGAAACAATAAGAACATATCCTCCAGGAATCATTATTAGTAAAAATGAGACCAATGGTTTAGAAATAAATGAATAAACTACACCAAGTGAATAGGAATTTTTAACAACTTTACCAATAAGATAGTTACTATTAATAAAGTCATGTGGTTTTCCTTCACAACCACTTGTTCCACAAGATGAAGCTTCCATATTATCACCAAAACATTCTAGTGTATATGTACCATCCTCATTTGCAGATATACCAACTAATCGATGAGTTACAATTTTATCATCGGATGTTCGATAAAATGTAATAATATCACCTTCAACAATTATATTACCTTCTTCATCTACTTGTTTGGCAACTAATGTCGAAGGATCTACTTCTTTAACAATTACCATAGAATCAACTTTTAAAGTTGGCTCCATAGAATCAGTATAGACAATCAAAAATGATGTTTTACCAATTTGTGGTACTCCATAATTTCCTTGTCTTGATGTAAGTGAAATAATATTAATACCAAAGAAAAGGACTACAAAAACTGATAATAAAATTGATGCAATAATTTTAAGTTTCTTTTTCATCAGTTTCTCCTTTCCTCATTTTATGCGTTATTGTTGTTATCGTCAGAATATTCAAAGTCGAAGTCATCATCATCAAAAGATTCTTCATCTTCCTCTTCTTCAAATTGTTGATCAACAATTTTCTTAGCTTCTTCTTCGTTTTCAATGTAATCGCTGTTATCTTCTATTTCTTCTTCATTAGAATTATCATCTTCATTATTTTCTTCATTAATTTCTTCTTGTTCTAATAATGTAGATTCGTTGTCTTCTTCTAAAGAAGTAGAAGTTTCTAAAGTTTCAGATGATTCTTCTTGATTATCGATATTATTATCAATATCCTCTGCATAAGTAAAATCATCGTCTTCTTCATCAAATTCATCAAGTCCAGCGTTACGACGATATGCTTCTTGAGCCATACGCAATGCTTCTAGTTTTGCTTGAGCTTTAGCAATTAATTCATTACGTAAAGATTGTTGACGACGTCTTTCTTCTTCAAGTAACATTTCACGTTGTCTTTGTTCACGTTCAAGTTTTGCTTGTTCACGTGCAGCAATCTTATCCTCAATAGCTTTTTTACGAGCTTCTTCCTTAGCCTTAATTTCTTCCATTCGTGCTCTACGACTTTCTTCCTCGATTTTAAACATTTCTTCAGCTTCCTCAAGGAGTCGCTTTTCTTCTTCCTCTTCTTCAGTTAAGCCAGAAGGACGAAGAACTTTTAATTCGGCTAAACGATCTTGCTCAGCTTGACGTTTTGCATTTTCACGTGCACGATTTAATGCATCTCTTTCTGCATCAAGAATTGCCTTTTCACGAGCTTTCTCTCGAGCAATTCTTTCTTCTTCAAGACGTTTTGCTTCTGCTTTTTCAAAAGCAATACGTGCTCTTTCTTCTGCAGCTTTTTGTTCTGCACGCATTTTTGCAATACGCTCTTCTTCTTTTTGCTTTGCAAGAGCTCTTTGTTTTTCTCTTTCTAAACGTTTTTGTTCAAGCACTTTGAGTTTTGCTAATCGTGCTTGTTCTTGTTTCTTTCTTAGATTTCTCATTTTAGGAGTTAAGTTTCTAGAAATTTCACTGCTTCCAGTTCCACCAACATAACGACCCTCAATATCAAATTTAGAATCCAAGAAATCTTTATCAATTACTCTATTACCAATCTTTGGTTGAATACGATAAGCCTTAACTTTTGCAAGGTCTATCATACGAGTCTTGTTTGTTTGTAAGGATATAATTCCTCCAAACATATTTTTTTGTAATTCATCAACATAAGGTTCATCAAATTTAGCTGATGTTTCCTTAACATGAATTGAAATACCTAACTTATCGTATGACTCCATAAATTTCCATAAAATATGAGCTTTTTTATAGTTAGGGTTTTTAACAATAATGTTTGTTAACATAATAGGTGAGTTAACAGGTTTACAATCTTTTAATTGTTCCATAAACCAGCTTTGTGAAAGGTAAGCTAATCTACGACGAAGTAATGCAATCTTTTTTAAAAGCAATTCATTAGCTTCCCTATTACCTTCATCAGCTGAAGGAACAGAAATTTTAACTTTAGTTTCATATTCATATAAAACTTCACCAACTTGAACTTTGTTTTTAACGACAACTGCATCTGAGTCACGTGTATCAGCGTGTTTTGTAATATAATCATATCTTTTATTAATGAAGTTTAAAGCACGTTCAATACATGTTTTAATAAAACGGTTTTCATAAATTCCGTATTCATCTTCTGCAGTAACAGTAAGAATTTTATTAGGAATAATATTGCCATCTTTATCAATATCTTTAATATATTGAGTATGAGATGCTAAGTGAATAACTGATTCATTTGTAATTTTACGAGCTAATTCAATTGGTGTAATATAACGTTCAAGACGAATATGCTTTTTTGGATCTTTAGAAATGTTTTCTAAAGCAGGAATAGCATTTTCAAAGTGTTGAATCCAAAGTAGATCATATTTTTTTGTCTCTGTACGAGATAATTGTGAAATTTCTTGATCTGGAGAATTTCTAATAGCAACTAAGAATTCACGTGAAGTTGGGTCACTATCAACAACTTCATTAACTGCTTCAATATAGCGTTTATGAACATCATCAAATGGAGAAGGTCCTAGATTACTTAAATCAACAGGAGATTCTACTTGTTTGTTCTTTTCTTCATCTGCCATTTTATAATCCTCCTTTCTTGAAATTCATAATATATATAATAATGAAAATATAAATATATATAATATAAATAATATATATATAATAATTAGCTTCCCACTTTCATTAAGTTTTCAATAAACTTCTTAGATTCAGGGAATGTGTTTTTACCAAATAAATGGTCAAGTTGTTCTATTAATTGACGTAATTCGTCTTTTAAGAAACCAATATTTAAGGATTCAAATTTCTTCAAAATCTTTGTTGAGAAGATATAGTCAAATCCATCAATTTCAGTACCACCACATGCAACGTACATTGGGACGAATAACTTTAATTGTTTCATAATACGGTTACCGAAAGCCAACTTGAAGTTTTTAATAACGAAGTCATCAAGTTTAGCAAATTTTTCAATAATTTTATTTGAAACAGGATAGTTAGTTAATGCTTCTTGATATAGCTTATGTAAATATTCATAAGAAATATTTACTGGATCAGTAAAGTCTGCTTCAAAAGCAACACCTTTATTATTTAAGAAAATACAGATAGCACGGTCGTAAACCTTATCTGAAATAGTAAATGTAGAGTCATCGTTGTTAGCTGTTCCAATAAACCATAGGTTTTGTGGAATTAATAATTTACCATCAGTAACATGTGCAGGGTCAGTTTTTGGATCTGGTGAAGAAATAAGTTCAACAATCCATTCATTAACGTTAGGCATTTCCATAATGGACAAGAATTCTGCAAAATAATACTCAATACGAGCTAAGTTCATTTCGTCGAGGACGATAACGTTACAGTCTTCACGATATGTACATTCATAAATAATCTTTAAGAATTCAGTTTCATTAAATTTCTTTGTAAATTCGTTGTAATATCCGATAAGTTCTGAACGGTCACGCCAAGATGGTTGAACAGGACAAATCTTTGTATCATTTTGGAAGAATTTTCCTAGTGCATATGGTAAGGAGGTTTTACCAGTACCAGAAATACCTTCTAGAATTAATAGTTTAGATGCACCTAAACCAGCAAAGAAAGCACGAATAACTTTTAGTTCATAATATAGACCAAGTTGAGATGCAGCAAAGTTTCTAAAACGTTCACATAATTGTTCTAGAGATAGTTTATCAGCATCGTCCATTCGAACTGTCATATCAAGAGATTTATATTTAGCATCAACAAGAGCTAATTTTGTAAAACGACATTCAGTATTTGGACCTTTATCTTCTTCTTCCTCTTCTTCCTCTTCTTCAGGTAACTTACCACCTAAAGCATTAACTTTTAAGTTGAGAATTTTATTTCTTTCTTCTATAGCTTTATATAGTTCATAATTCAAACGTTCAACTTGTTGCATAAGTTCTTGTTGCTCTTGAACTTTTTTGCTAAAGCGGAATAATTTTCTAAATAGTAAAAAGAATAAGAAAATAATACCACCTATTAAAGCAGCAATAATGAGATAATAAATAACAAATAAAATCCATCCACCAGCACCGAATCCTGGTTTATATAGAATTAATAAATCGTTATAATCTCTAAAATTTTGACCGACTTCAGACCATGGATCTACAAATGTTAATTTGAGGAATCTTACAAGGTCTTGTATAAATAGTTGCCACATGGCAGCTACATATTGGAAAAAGTCATTCATATTTAACCCTCCTAAATTTCAAGTACTCAAATTAGAAAAAATGATAATTACTTTGTGCTAGATTGATTATCCTCAATTCCTAACTCTTTTAATATTTCAGCTCTCATAGCTTCTTTTTCTTTTGCTCTTTCTTCTTCAGAAATAGCTGTTTTTTCTTTAGCTAACTCCTTAGCGTTTTCTTCTTTTGTTTCTATGATTGTAACTATTAACTTATATCCTTTATATAAGAATAGACAAAACATAGGAACTAAAACACATAATGCAAATCCCCATGCATAAGGAGTATCTAATAAAAAGCCATAGACAGCTCCAATACCAGGTACTCGTGTTCCGTTATATACCCCTATAACGGATGAATAAGTGACTGTTTGTGTTGCTAGTACATCCCCATCTTCGACATAAGTACCTTTTGTGACGAAGAGAGCCCCCTTGTTTTGAATTTCAATAACTTGGTGGGTAACAATTTCACTTTGTCCATCACCATCAATATCATAAAAGAATGATATAATAGTTTCATTTTCAATAATTTCAATACTTGGTTTCAAATATTGAGTTGCATCATCGTATCTAAATGATACTTTTTCAACAACAATCAAATCCCCTTTATTGATTGTGCCTTTCATTGAGCTCGTTTGAACTCTTAAATAAGACTTATTATTTATAGTAGGAACCCCATAATTATTCTTTGAAGTAAGAGAAACCGCAACAAGAAACACTGATAGTAATACCATTACTACCGTGAAAACATTAATGACAATATTTATAATTTTAGAAAACAAAGATTCTTTTTCATCTTTAACATTTTCATTTTGTACTTTTTGTTTTTTCATTTACTTCCTCGTTCAAATAATAGTTAAGTTTTGTTTTTTAGTGTCCCCATTCATCTTGGCTGTTTACATCTCTACCATTCAAAATAATATTTGCAATAAAACTCGAATCAGACGAATCACTGCTGCAATCTAAATCCCATCCTTCTGCCCACATAGTGACAATTAATTTTTTAGCTTCTCTACGTGTAACATAAGTTAAAGCATTATCTATTCGTTTATATGCGTTAGTAGATGAAGATGTTGTTCTTTTTTTATCTAAAGCATCTTCTTCATAAAGAATTAGATTTTCCCCATTAACAACTTTAGATTGTTCAACATCTATAGGATTTGCATTTCCCCATGAATTTGCAAAGAAACCACCTACAAGTTCATGCTTTTCAAGTCCTGATGCACGAGCATTTTCTGAATATACTAGATTTGCACCATTTAGCAAACTATATCTACCATAAAGAATTTCATTCTTTCTATATTCAGTTGCCCCATCATCAATAGAAGGATATACATCATAATATCCATCCTGAGGATCAGCATCTAAACGACCATAATATTTTGTTTTTTGAAGAATAGAATTTTCATATGTTGGATTTCCATCAAATATATTATAAGTAAATCTATTGGTTCTATTTCCATCATCATCTGTGTAATCTAATTCACTAAAAAACCCAATTCTAATATAGTTACTAACTTTATTTAATCGTTCTTCAGTATAACTAGAAACTGCTGCTTTTTCAGCGTTTTTTTCAGTATCTGGAAGAATAGATATATTTGAAGATAAAAAGACAAATACAGGAACATTTGTTGCTCTAACATAGAACTCAAATTCATAGTAATAATCTTTTACTTCGTTTCGTGTAACAGTAGTTCTACCACCAATATCAGTTAATGTTGGCATTTTAGTATAAACAGGCCTTGTTGATTCTAAACTAGTGGCATTATTAAGCCATTCATCATAATAAGCATTTGAAATTGGTTGAAGTTTTGTACCTTCATCATATTGACCAAAATCAGTTAATACATCTGTATTAATATGAAATTCAGTATCAGTAAAATAATATATATCATCAACCCACTCACCAGTATCATCACTATATTTTTCTTTTAGTGAAGATAAGGATTCAGCAGGTGCTTTTAAACCAAGTTGCAAAACTCCCTCATCATCATAAATGGTATAAGATAAGTTATCAACCTGCAAAGCATTTGAAAATTCATACCACGCAACTGTAACAGTTACAAGAGATGCTACAGCAAGAACAAACGAAGAGAAAGCTGCCATTACTTTATAATTTATTTTCTTATTCATATTGGTAGCTTCCTCCTTTCGTTTAATTTTCAAAGTGTAGTATCGTTAAAATATTATCTACCTAATAAATGAATTTTTTATTAATTACCTAGACCTGGAGCATGGAAACAAATACTACCTGTGAATGGTGCTTTGTTGTCATTTACAGAATTTGTATCCCAACCTTCTGTCCAAATCTTAATTGTTACTTCAGCATAACCTCTAGAATCAGTAATTGCTAAAGGATGATTTTTTGATGCATCTTCGTGATATACGAAGTAATCAATACCATGTGCATCTTGTGTTTTAGCTTTGACTTTTTCACTGTATTTGAATGAAATTGATTCATATGCAGTTCCATCAGTCTTAACAAATTTACCAACGAATGCATTTTTATTAGCACCAATAACTGGTGTAGTAATATCAGATCCACCATTATCAACTACAACACTATATGTGTCATCATATAATGTATCGCCAGGTAATTCTAAATCTTCATGTTCACCATACCATTTATGGTCAAATCTCTTATAAGTTCCATCTGTTAAGTTATCAACAACAGAACTATCAATTGATACGAAATCATCATTTTCTGTATCCCATGCAAATGCATGTCTTGTTGTAACATCATCAACAGTTGTATCGTAGTAATATACTTTTCTTGTATCTACTGTACCTTTTGCAGCTTCTAATCCATCTGCATCAGTAACATTAACAAAGTAAGTTGATTTATCTGAATCAGAAATGTTTGTAGTGTTGTAATCCCAAACACCATCAGCATCTAAATCTAGATATCCACCAACATTAGTTGAAACTTTATCATAACTAAAGTTAGATGGTGAATAAATATAATTGTTATAATCAGATTCAAATGAAACACGTAAAGTTTTAACAACGTTATGTGTTACAGTTTGATTACCTTGTGTACCACCAATAAAATATGTACTTGCGTTATCTAAATAAATTGGTTGGTTAGCTACACCATTTGTATTAAATACTAAAGTGAAAGACATATACTTTTCTTTAATTGCTTTAATACCATCATTATAAGCTGTTAAATCAAGTGCATATTGAGCTAATTCAGCTTCTGAAGCATCATCACCAGGATATACAGGAGCAGTGTAAATTGCTGTATTACTATCATAATTTCCAGTAGCACCTGCCAAAGCATTTCTATCTGGAATATCATAAAGTAATACATCATCATTTTTATCTAAACCAGTTCCTAATGCTAAAGATTGATCATTAAAATGACGTGAAGTAACTGGAGCTATAAAGTTCTCAGATTCTCTATCGGTATAACCATCATTGTAGTAAACAGCACGTAAATGACTTGCTTTGATTTGGTTACCTTTTTCAGTAAAGTTACTACCTTCTTGATAGTTCCAATAAATGTCGTTAATTTCAACTTCAGTATTTCCACCATCATAAGTAGGAATATCTTCATCACCAACTGCTTCAACTTTGAATTCATCTCCATTGGTATCACCAAATTGAGCAATTAATGCTTTAGCACCTTCAATAGTGTGTGGTTTAATACCAATAGTCAATGAACCATCAATTTTAGCTGTTGTACCTGAGATTGTTGCTGTACCAGTATTTGATACAACGTACCAAGCAAATGTACCACCAACTAAGCAAAGTGTTGCTGCGCCAAATGATGCAACCGATAATCCTAATTTCTTAGTATTCTTCACTATCGTTTACCTCCTTTTTAAAATTTTTATTCATATTAGTTAAATTTTTCATATCAATATTTGTAAAGTTTTTATTTTCGTTAAGTACTATCATTCCTGATTCTTCGTTCATTAAACCGGCTGTTTCTTCTTCCGTATCGAATTCATCACGAAGTGCAATATACATTGAAAGTTGTATACCAGCACCACTAGGAACATTCCCTGTAGCTTCTAAATCATATCCATCAATCCATACAATAATTGTGAAACGAATTGTTTCTTGCCCTTCGATGTAATCTTCATTTGATTTTAAAATATAATCACTATCATAGAATGGTTCAGCAAATCCTTTATTGATTTCCTTTTCACCAGTACATATTAGAAGACCATCATCAGTTTTTACGTATCTAGAAATACATTCTCTAGATTCATTATCACTAGTTTCAGTTTTTACAGGTTCAGATCTAACTTTTGCATATGTTACCATATCATGAGTTTGATCTTCTTCATGAATCAATCCATCACTTCCATATATAACAGAGTTCTTGTAGAATCGTAATCTAATAACATTATCAATTGTGATATTAGATTCAGTTGAAACAGTCATATCGTCAATTTTGATATGAAAGTCATAACCTGCTCTTCTACTACCAACATTGCGAATATAGAAAGTATATGCTAAGAAAGAGCCACCATAAATTTCAGAAGTTCCATTATGTGATCCACCTTGAATTGGATCAATAATATCTTCGTCAGGAAGTTCATCAGCAGCCATTGCATAAGTTGATCTAGATGACTCAGCTCTTAAACGAGTTGTCTTGTTTTCAAAATAGCCATCTTCGCTCATAGTTAAAGCAAGTTGGTCACGTTCAAGTTGAACTGTTAAGTTACCAACAAGTGAACTTAAATATGCAATAGTAATGATAATACAAAGTATAACTACAGAAAGAGATAAGAAAAAGTTTACAAACATCTTTTTTCTGTAACGTGAAGCTACAGGATCTTTGTAATTTTTGAACTTCTCATAAGGGTTATCAATTTCAACGAGTCTTTTCGACTTCTTTTTAGGTTGTTCTTCAGCCTTGTCTTTATCGTCAGTTTTAGATGAAGGATCAATGTTTTCACTTTCCTCATCCAAAATAGATTTTAGTTCATCTGAAGATAACTCTTCTAATTGATCCTTTTTAGCCATAGTTATCTCCTTGTTTTTTTAATAACGAAAAAAAGTGTAAATGTTCTCCTATTTTTTAATTTTTTACATCAACGACTTCGTATTGATCTCTCAATACACCATTAGAAGTGAAATCATTAACGTAACAATTAAGAAACAATTGATACATCAACATAGTATTTGGAATAAATCCTATTCAGTTGTAACACAATATTAATGCCCTAAATCAATATCATGCTAGATTGATAGATTATTATAAATAATCTTTCAACCTATAAATAATATAACATAATAATTTTATAAGAGTATTATTTTTACACAATTTTTTTAAGAAAACATTAAAAAAAGGTACCAAAATCGGTACCTTTTAATAACATTTTAGTGTTTATTCGGATTTTTTATCCTTTTCTTTCTCTTTTTCTTTCATCTCTTTCTTGAGTTCCTCTAAAGCTAAACGCTTAGCTTCCTCAAGAATTTGAGCTTTTTCTTCTTCATGTTGCATAGTTATTTCTTCAATAGCAGCATCTTTCTTTTGAACAAAGATTAGTCTAATGAATGAATAACCATTCCAGATGAATAATGCAATAAGAGGAAGAACAATTACACAAAACATTAATGTAGTATTTGATTGTAATCCATAGACAATAGTGCCCATACCATTTACATGGCCTTTATATTTAGCAATGATTTTATCAGTGGAAATATTAATTACATTTGTAGAAATATCTTCTTCAGCATCACCACGTGTGTAAATACCATAAGTTACACTTCCACTTTCTGTAATAATTTCACGAACTTCACGGATTCGGTGGGTAACAACAGCTTCTTGACCATTAACATATGACCAATACATAATGATGTCACCTTTGTTTTCTCCTAAACTATCATCACCTTTTAAACTCTCAATTTGTTCTCTTCTTTCAGTAGGATCATTTGAGAATTGTTTACCATAAACTAAATCGCCTTTTTTAAAGGTAGGTGCCATAGAATCAGATAAAACAGGGAATAATGAATTACCTGTAATAGGATTACTAGCAACTGAAGATGTATTACTACTTGTTGTTCCCATTGTTAATATAGAAACGATCAATAAGAATACAACTAACAAACACTCAGCGACAGTCAAAGATGTATTAACAATCTTTTTTACTTTTGCTTTTTTATTTTTAGCAACTTCAACATTTTCGACTTGTTGTTCCATGCTAGCACCTCACTTTCATTTATTTTATAACAATAAATGTAGAATTCAATTTGTTATAAATTAAGCAGCAGGCATGAATGAAGAGAATTGTAAAGTAGTATTAAATGAACCATTTCTAACATCACCTGAGCAATCTTCATCTGTACCTTCAACCCAAATTCTAACACCAATATAGCCTAAATAAGCATCTTGTTCTACACCATTAGCGTTTGTAAACTTAATGTTATTGCCATCTTCGTCTTGAGCAGTTGCTAAAGTACAAACTTTTAATGAATTAACGGCAGAAGATGTAACTTTATCAGCAATAGGTGAAAGAATTGGAGTAATTTCACATAAAGAAGTAAAATCATTATATCCAGTATTAAATGAAGTTCCTGTCTTTACACTTGTACTAGTTGCTGAAGTACTTGTTATGAAATTATAGCCTTTGTCACCCTCTGAATCAGTACCAACAAAAACTCCTGTTAATGTCTTATTTTCACCATTTGATACAAAACCACCACTTTGATTAGACTTTAAATCAAAGAAAGCAACTCTAGCACATTGGCTTAGACCCCAAGATTGAGCTACTTCATCTTCAGCAGCGCCAGGTTTTTTAACAGCGTTCTCTGTTAATTGTGTTTGAGATCCTAACCAAACTTCATAAGCTTTATCAGAACGGAAGCCAAGTACTATTTCATGTACATAAGTATACATTTTATCGCTTGAACTAGTTGCCCCAGAAACATCAGCTACATTTGTAAAATTAGTACCATCAGAAGCAATATTTGGTTTAAAGAAAGAGACACCATCTCCTGAAACATCTTGAACAGCTTTACCAGTTAAAGCTAAATCAGAGTAAATGCCCCAATCTTTAGCTGCCAATGTATAAGCAGTACCATTGTAAGAAACAACTCTCATTTCTAAGTTTGAATCTTGTTGAATAGTGACGTTATTTAAAGAAATTTGTGATTGACGTGTTGTTGTAAACCATGCATATGTAGCTGTTGACATTGCAACAGTTGACATTGCGAGTAATAAACCAGATGTGATTAATAATCTGTGATTTAATTTCATAATTTTTTTCTCCTTTATAAATTTTAATTTTTAATTTTAAATTTCTAATGGATTTTTTTCGTTTATTAGGTCTAACGAAAACTACACTTAAATAATGAAAAGTTAGGGCCAATTCAATATTCTAATATAGCAACTTTATTATATATCTTTAACTACGTTAAAACAATAAAATTTAGTAATTTTTTAGTAATTTAAACTAAAAATAAAGAATTTTTGTTAAATATATAATATATATTTAAGTATTTTTTTACATTTAGTAATCAAATTTCACAAAAATTAATATTTATTATTCAATTTTTTAAAACAAAAAAAAGAAACTATACGTTAATATAGTTTCTTAATTTTAAGTAATATTGTTGAATCTTATTACTTAGATTTATTTCACCTCTAAACCTAAATGGTAGACCGTTAGTACGCAATCATTAAAAGTAACTAACGGTCTAAGAGGTGAAAAACTAGCGTGAAGTTAAACTAGTTTTTCGCATTGAAATTCAAGTATTTTAAGTATTCTCTAATAGGAATAGGTTTAGAGAATAAGTAACCTTGTGCTTCGTCAAAGTTCATATCTTTTAAAATACTGAATTGCCCTTCGGTTTCAACACCTTCGGCAACAAGTCCAAATTTTGACTCTTTAGCAAAGTCAACAATATAGGACAAAGCAACTTTAGAACGTTGAGAACGTTCAATATCCATAATACATGTACGGTCAACCTTAATTTGATCAACAGCTAGGTCTTGGAAGACCTTGTTAGATTGAACAGACATACCATAGTTATCTATAGCCCATGATACTCCTTTTTCTTTTAAAATCAACATAACATTTCGAACTGTTTGCAAATTATCAACAACAACACCTTCATTTACCTCGAATTTTAAGAATCCTGAAGGGAAACGGTGCTTATTCAATAAAGCAGAAACACGAGCGATAAAATCAGGGTTTGTAATTGAGTTTGAAGAAATGTTAATTGAAATATTTGTAACACCAATTTGTTGGAAAATTTCATAACCATGTGCTTTCCATAATTCACCAATAGAATCAATAATATATTGCTCAATTTCAAACATCATATTATTTTTAACAGCGATAGGAACAAATTCTGAAGGTGGAATATATCCACGAGCTGGATCGTTTAAACGTAATAAAGCTTCAGCACCAATTGGTTTACGATCAGATATTCTTAAAACAGGTTGTAAGAAAACTTCAAATTTGTCTTTAGCAATAGCATCCTTAATGATATCAAGAATGTAGTCTTCACGATTAAGTTTACGGACATCTTTTTCACCGTAAATATACAAGTTATTCAAACCAATATTTTTTGCATCTTCTAAAGTTGTATTAACAGCACTATCAAATTGTTCAATATCCAAAATATCACCAGGATATGGAATTAAAGAAGCATGGAATTCAATTCTAAATGTATCTTTATCACCAGTCATTGGTTCAATCATTTTATTAAAGATATTTTCGACAAGTGTTAATACTTCTTTACGAGTATAACGTTTTAAAATAAGAGCAAGTGTTGTTTTATTATATCGATATACTTCATCTTGGAAATCAAGAATTTCAAATCTTCGTAACAATTCTTGTAAAATTTTTCTTTCACCTTCAACTTCAAACATTGGGATCCAATGTTCAAATTCGTGAATATCAATGAAGAAAATATAACCCATTCCTTTAGTTTGTAGTTCACGTTCATAGTCACTTTTAAGTTTGACATCGTTGTAAATATGTAATAATGGGTCGTAGAAGTTAGCATCAAGTCTTTTTCTAGCTTCGTTATTTTCTAGTAAAATCAAAACTTCGTTTTCTTCAGTTGGTAAAGCAGCTAAAGTTGAAACCATAATTTCTTCACCAAGTTTTGGTAAGAAAGCAAGACCATTACCAACTTTTAAAGGACAATAGTCACAAACTCTATTTCCTTGAGTATTAAAAATGTTATAACACTTAACACCACGTCTAGCATTTGGATATATCTTAGCTAAACCTGTGGAAACATATGTTAATTCATTTGTCTTATTGTTAATACCATAAACATATTTTTCATCACGTTTTAACAATGTAGAAAGAATTAATTCTTGTCTTTCAACATCTTTTGCTGACATATACATATCTACCATTGCAAATATAATATCGGCAGCACATAACATAATTTCTCTATCGATAATAGTAAAAGGTGGTTGTTCATTTACGTTGTTAAAATAAATAATACCTTTTAATGTAGGACCTTTAGTCATCTTAAAGTGATAGTAACGTTCAATTGATAAATTGTAAAAAACAGATCTAACTGAGAATGGTAAGTTTTCTACTGTATTACCAAATAAAGATGAAGAACTATCAAATAAGTTCAAATATTCATTTAAACGAGAAATTTGTAAAGAATCATAAGTAATAAAACCACTAGTATCTGGTGAAGAAGAGTGCTCAAACCAAGGAACAAGTCGACGTCCTGAGTCTTGAACTAACATAATGCCACCATTATCAAAGCCCATCATATTACAATAAAGTTTAACAGAGTTTTGAATTTCACGATTCAAGTCTTTAAAAGTAACACAACGTACTAAATTTTTATTAATAGCTTCTAGATATAAAATTGATCTTCTATATCTTTCTTGAGAATCAAGAACAGCATCATTATTTGGTTCGAATAATCCATAGTCTTGAACACCAACATTTTTAGTAGAGTCAAGAGCTTCAACAGCATCATTTATAATTCTTTCACTACTTGAGAAAGGATATATAGCGACACCAGCTTTACATGAATATAGAATTTGAGAACCATCACGTAAAATTTCTGTAATGTGATATTCAGATAATAAAGTTCTTAATTCAGAAATTAAGATTGATGTATTAGTAACTGATGATATATATAACAAAATCGTTTCGTGATCAAATTCACCAATCATTGTTGGTTTTAAAACTTCTTTAGCACGATTTACAAGTTCATATAAATATTCAGGTTTTTCACTACCAATCATCTGTACTGCTATAACAGCTGAGTGATATAAATATTGCTTTGCAATAAGTTTATTCAAATTTGCTTGGAAACTATTAAACGTTAATATATCATCACGAACAAAATCGGCTTCTTCTAAGTTAAGTGTTGTTTCAACAGCTGAGTAGCTTCGGTGTTCGAAAGCTTTAATTGTTTCATTAACGTAGTTTCTTAATGATTCAATTTCATTAATAGATAATTTTGTATTAATAGGTTTAAATTCAGTTTTAGATAATTGTTCAATAGAATCATTAACAATTTCAAGTTCATTTGTTACATGATTTGTAACTTTTTTAATTCCTTTACGATAAACTAAAATAAATATGAATTCGAAAATACCTGTTAGTGTCAATGCTCCTGCAATCACATAAGCGCTTCTATAAACGAAGAAGTAAACAAGTACTCCAATTAATATAAAAAGCGTCGATAGAACAGTTAATACTACCGGTTTAGTTAGATTCTTTTTAAGATAATTAGGAAACTTCATAGCATTCCTCCCTCGCAAAATATAGGTAAAAATTTATCAATATTTTTGTACATAAAAAAACAGTTAGGCCTCTAACCTATATTTAGAATAACATAAAAATTTTTAAAAATGAATAAAAGCAAACGATTTATTTTTAGTTATTGCATAAATTTTTCAATAATTATTGTTATTTTCTTTAAACTATAGTTTAAATAATGCCCTAATCTATTTAAAAAGATAAATGCGATTATTTTGTGTATCAATAGGAATTGTTTTGATAAATAAAGAAATTGTTTTATAAAATCAAATATTGTGCCAAAAAAATCACTATGATTAAATAGTTAAATAAAAAAGTATAAGATAAAAATTCTAAAGACCTACTAATAATATTTATCAATTACAAGCGAAGATTTCATTGATTATTTATCAATGATTTTATTCTCGAATATTTTTGAAATAATAAAGGCTGCGAATATTTTTTAATTAAATTATATAAATCAATATATGCACGAAAAATGAATGTGATATTGTTCGTACAAATGATAAAGCCAAACGTGACTGTAATTATATCCGAAGGATATTGTTATAAGTAGTGATTATATATATTTTCCATATTATAAATAAATTTTTATATAAATATCTTCTAATATTAACAGCTGGATTGATTCTAGTTACTTCATAAGATTATGCATCTTACTTTTTTGTTGACTTAATAAATCCATTTGACCGTATAAAGCAAAAAGAAATCTTAAGTTTTAGCTGAAATACTTTAATTGAATTCTTTGCTGTTTATCATTTTAAGATAATTCTTCTTTAAATGTCTCGAATCAATAAACTTCAATTCAGACTTTGAAAGTTCATTATTCTTTTGCTTTAATTCTAACAATCGCACAGTAGATATAAAATCAGCAACTTGAAATAATCTATAGTTATAAGGATGAACTTCTTTCTTAAAATCGTAATCTAATCCTGTAATAGCTAATGAATTATTTAAAACTCTAGTTATATGATGTTGACCATTATCATAGTACAAAATAATTTTATAATTTTTAAACTCATCATAATTATCAGTAAAAAAAGTATATAATTCTCTGATCATACATCTTTCCAATTTTAATATATCATTATTAAACTCATTTTTATAAAAGTAAAAGTTTTGCATTTTATTGGTAACCCCATTGTAAAAACAGACTGAAATATTTTTTTCTATTTTCTATTGATTCATCTTCAAATGGATATTCTCTCCTAATAATTGGTCCGGCATGAAACACAGGTTTATCCTTAATTTTTTCAATATTAGGATTTATATCAATACTTTGGTTATGAAATACTAATGTTATTAAATAATATTTAGATGCATCTTTAATGAATCCAAAATCCCCTGATTCATCTATAAATACGCTAAGAATTTTCTTCATTAAAACATCTCCTTCATAAAATAAAAACGGGACTATTTCCCGTTGTTGGTGGACCTAGGCAAAAGCCAGCCCAGTGTCATATGACACTATATTGTATGTTCTTTTTGCAAAAACATACCTCACATTTGTATTTTACCATATATATTGTTATTTTCAACAACAATTTTCAAAAAATCACATTTTAATTATATTAACTTTACATTGATATTGCTCTTTATTTTCATTGCATACTACTTATATTAAAGAATTAATCTTTCGATAAAAGTTCTATCTTATTAGTAGTAATAAACTTATCATTATTAGTGAATAGTAAAAGAAATAAAAGATTTTCTTAATGTTATCAGTAATTCAACAAATTGAATACTTATTAGAAAAATAAAGAAATCTATTCATGTTATATAAGAAATAACGCCATCTTTTTTCAACTATACATTGCTATAAAAATAAAGAAATTCTCTTTCCAAATCTCTTTTTTCATAGAATTCTATGGTTTTGTCGATTAGAAAAGAAAAATTAAATCATTATAAACTTAAAATTATGAGCATCATACAAATTAATAAATAAAATATTTAATAAAATATAAAATTTAACTTTAAATATTTTTACCAATTTATTTTCTTTTTTTCTTATTTTTTGAAGCATTTTTATTTTTCTCATGTGGATTATATTCAACAAAATTTTCTTTAAAAATATCATTAAACTTTTCTGGAATTGGTGCTTTAAAATTGTATTTTTTCTTATTTACAGGATGAATAAATTCAAGTTCATAAGCATGTAAACCCAACCTATTAATTGGATTTTTAGTTGATCCATATTTATCATCACCAACAACATTATGACCGATATCTTTCATATGAACTCTAATTTGATTTTTTCTACCAGAATGTAGATTTATATCTAATAAAGAATATCCATTTTTTTCTTTTAAAACACTATAATCAGTAATGCTTTCTTGTCCATCACCAGGTTTAAAAGATGAATACATAATATTAGTCTTAGTTTGACGAAGCCACGATTTGATGGTTCCTTTTTTATCCTTTAAAGTTCCTTCAACAATAGCATAATAGCCTCTTTTTGATACGATATCATTCCATACATTTTGAAGTTTATCACGTATTTCTTCATTTTTGGCAACCATTAAAACTCCAGATGTGTCTTTATCTAAACGATGAACTACATAAATACGATTATGTGGGTTTTCACGTCGATAATAATCCATCAAAAGTCGATAAGCTGTCATTCCTTTTTCATTATCAGATGCTATCGATAATAATCCTGAAGGTTTATTAATAACAATAAATTCATCATCCTCATATATAATATCTAATGCTTTTCTTTTTTGAAGAGGAATTTTAAAAGAATTTTTGCCAATCATAACAACATCATCTTTAGTAAGCATAAAATCAAATTGTGAAACAGCAGCACCATTAACTGCTACTTGTTTTCGTGTTAATAAAGATTTGATATTATTCCTCGATAAAGATGTTAAATTTTCCATCAAAAAATCCATTAACAAGCAAGGCTTTTTAACAACGAATTCTTTTAAAATATTTGTATCTTTTTTTGAATAAGCACTACTTTTTGTAGTTTCTTTTTTTACATTCTTTTTCATAATTTTTATAAAACACTTCTAAATAATAGCATTGCTAGACCATAATAAGAAACAATACCAACGATATCATTTAATGTTGTAATAAGTGGTCCACTTGCTACAGCAGGGTCAATTTTAATTTTTTTGAAAATAATAGGAACAATACAACCAATAAAACTAGATAAAATGAAAGCAGGAATTAATGCTCCACTAACACATCCAGCAACTAATAAAAGATCATTAATTCTTAACACTTCTCCTAATATTGGAGTATTTCTAACATACAAAAATAATGATACTGCACCAAAAGAAATAATAGATAAAATCAAACCATTTGTTAATCCAACTCGTACTTCTTTAAATACCATCTTTGCAATCTTTTTACGAGATAAATCTTCGTCCATTAATCCTCTAATTGTAACAGCAAGAGATTGTGTACCAGCATTACCTGACATACCTAAAATTACAGATTGGAAAAATACAATCATAGGTATACCATCAATAACTGTTTCAAATTGTGAAACAACAAGCGAGATAAACATACCTAATATTAAAAGACATACTAACCATACAATACGTTTTTTTACCGATTTAAAAACAGGTTCATCAATTTCTTCAGCTTCATTTAAACCAGCAAGTTTTGCATAGTCTTCAGTAAGTTCATCTTCAACTACTTCTACTAAATCGTCTTGAGTAATAACACCGATTAATTCATCATCTTTATTTAAAACAGGATATAAATCAAGAGATGCATCTTTTAAATCGTTAATACATTCTTCAATTAATTCAGTTGAATATACATAAGGATATTGAGTGTGAATAATATCTTCCAAATCATCATCTTCACGAGCTCTTATTAAATCTTTTAAATCAATAGAACCATAAAATTTACCATTTTCATCTTTAACGAAAAGAGTATAAATATTATCATTTTCTTTTGAATACTTAATAAGATGCTTCATAGCACTTTTAATAGTATCGGTTTTCTTAACAATGATATAGTTGGTAGTCATTTTACTACCAATTTGATCATCTTCAAAAGAAGCTAATAAGCGAACATCTTCTAGAGCTTCTTTTTCCATTAATGATGTAATTTGTTTTTTATCTTCTTCTTCAAGTTCTTGTAAGACATCAAGAGCATCATCAGCATCCATTAATTCAATTAAGTCAGCTGCTGCTTCATTTTCAAGTTCTGCAATATAATCTTCAACATTTTCTAGATAAGTAAAAACATTAGATACTCTTTCCTTACCTAATATACGATATAACTTTTTTCTTTCTTTCTCAGTTAAATAACAAATTACTTCTGCAATATCCGAATCATGATAATTTTCTAATTCTTCCTTAATGTAGCTCGGTTTAGATTTCGAACGAATTAGACTTAATAATTCTTGTAATTCTTCTTGTATTTCTTCCATAATTTCACACATTATTCAACTCAGTTTGACTTATGATTGAATAACTTTACTCCTTTCCAAAGTACATTTTAAATAATAAATCATCTGAAATTTATTTATATTTATTTGCTGAAATATCACAAATTAACTATTAGTTTTATAAACAAAATTATTTCTCTATCTTACTATAATATTTTTGTAATGAGCTTTTTGGTTTTTCTGGAATAGTTAATAACAATTCACCTTTTTCGACAAGAGGTTGAATAATTTGAGATATAACATGATTTCTACTCAAACCCAAATATGCAACTATTTCATCACGTGATCTAGGAATATGGCAAAAAGATATAACTTTTTCATTATAAGAATTAGAATTATCATCAAACGATTTCTTAATTATTGTTTTAAACTGACCATTTTTAGAAATAAAAATAGGTGCAGGCATATTGTTTTCTAATAATTCTTTTCTAATTGTAGGTATTCCAGAATATCTATTTTCTGTAATATGTAAAAGTTCTAAAATATTTGAAAGAATGATATTTCTGGTCTCAGGTCTTGCTATTCCTAATTGCTCAACAGAAATACCTCCAAATAAAACACCAGGATTAGTAATTTCAATTCTATCAGAATATATTTCTAAACTAACAGGAATGCCTTCAGTATATCTACTATAATCTCTATGTACTAAAGAGTTAAGTAAAGCCTCTCTTATAGCTTTCAAAGGATATTCATATTTGTCTTCTCTTTGTCCTAAATTATTAATGATAGTATATGATTTAATATTCTTTCTTATAAAATTCATACCTTCTTCTATCATCTCGTCTATTGGTCCTGTTATTCTTCTGTTATCAATAAATCTTTCATTACTAGTCCCAACATCACCTTTTTGAATACCTGGAATACAAACAGCAGTAATTGAATATTGTGGGAAATATGCTTGTGGGTATTTTGAAAACACCACAATAGCAGCTAAAGTTGGTTTGCCACCTTTTGATATTCCCATAAGTTCATTAATATTATTGTCTGAAAGAATTTTTGCTAAATTAGTTCTTTCTTCCTTTACAGCAGTTAAGTACTTATTATATTTAATGTCATCAAATAATTTAATTTGGGTGTCATCAACTATTCTAAGATCATCTTTGATTCTTTGTTTATATGACTCATAAGAATATATCTCGTATTCTGTCATTTGTTCGTCAGCTTCGCCAACACGAATATACGAGCCTTTATATTTTCCAATGCCTTTGTAATAACAAGGTCTATTATAATAATCAATACCAGGTATCTCTGCAGATACCACTTTTTTATCATTATAATTAGCAACTGTGAATAGAGCTCGAACAGGAGGTTCCATTTGTTTACATTGTTCTGATATTTTTTTTATTAAGTCATTAACATCATAGACACCACAAACGAAGTAATCCTTTTTTTCGTCGATTCCAAACACTATAGTACCACCATTATCTTGATTAGAAAAAGAAGATAATGTATCATAGAGCTTCTCAGGGCATCCTTTAAAAGCAGATTTTATTTCTAAATTATTTAATTCGGTTTTAATACTTTTAATATTATTAATTAATTTTAGTAATTCTTCTACTTGCATATTGTTTCACCCACCAATATTTTATTATTTTAGTAAGAATTAATCAATAATTTTGAACGATAAAATTCAAGTTTGAACGATAAAATTCGAGTTTGAACGACTTAGCTTTATATTTCATCAATAAAAATATTAAATTTTCTTATATCCTAATAATCCTTTAAACAATTCTTGAACACGATTTGTATCTTCAATACTTTCAAAACCACTTTTTTCAATAAAGTATCCTTGTTGATTTGGTAATACTAAAACGAATAAATCTTTAGTTTCTAGAATTTGAATGAAATCACTATATTCATTTACTAATTCATTAGATGCGCCTTCAAATGTTAAAACTGCTCTAATTTTTGTTTCTTCAATGAAAAAGTGACAATCAATTTCTTCAAAGCCTTCTACCTTATCATTAGCCGTCTTCTTTAATGTACGATAGAATAAAAAGTAAGTAACAAATGGATAAGCAATCATAATAACTCCTAGAACAATTGCAATCCAATATTTATCAATATAAAAAGCTAACACAAGTGCTATAACAAAAGCACTTAAAAGTTCGACAATTAATAATGATTTTTTAAAACTTTTCATAAATAAAGTTTTGGAAAAATTAACTTGTATTTCTTTAGTTAATTTTGAATGGTTTCTAATTTCCATAATTCATCATCTCCACTTTGTTAGTATAGCACATAATTAAAATAAAAGTCTTTATATTTTAAAACGTAAACTACCTTGTGACAAAGTTTATATATTTTCTTGTAAATCTTTTTTATTATTTTTTATATAAGAAAAAATTAATAAGACTAAATTACCTAATAATACAAATCCATATATAATAAACCAATATAAAATACTATAAGATTTACTTGTTAAAGTGATTAAAGTAATTAATAAACCTAAAGACAAAGTACATAAAACAATATTAATCACAAATCCTATACTTTTCAAATTAAAACTATTAATAATGGAAGTAATAAGTGGTAAAGCCACTAGTAAATAAAATAAATAGAAAACAGGAATACTCTTATTTAATAAAATATCAAAGATAGTTAAAGTAGTTTCTTCATCTACATATACTAAAGGAATAGTAAAGAACATAACAGCTGATACACAAGTTAATGCATAAGATATTAATTGAAGTGAACTTAATTTTGATGGTTCACTTTTTCTAGTAGATCCTATTAATTCCATTAATGCATTATTATTTTCTAATCCTTTAAATAAAGGATAACCGATAATAGTAACACATACAAATTCTCCAACTGCAACTTCAAGAACTGTAATAAAGAAAGGAATTTCATAAACTATGCTTAATTCTGCTCCAACAATTAAACCGACAAATAAAGTAGGCCATAATGATGCAATAAAAAGCCTTTTACTTAAACATATAAAAATACATGGAAGTATTGTTGATAATGTACCAAACACAATATCAACCCATCCTAAAGGTGAAAAACAGTTAGCAATTAAACATCCTAATGAAATAGAATATCCATATTTTTTATTATAAAAACATAAAAGAATTAACGCTTCTGAAATTCTAAATTGAAGAGGACCATAACTTAAAGGTGCAATACCTACAGTTAAGGCAACATACATAGCACAAATAATTGCTATACTAGAAAGATCTTTAATAATATTTTTTCTAGTCATGGTAAACACCTCTTTTCAAGCATGAAAAAAGAACAGTATTCAATAAACCGTTCTTTGTAATAAATAACATAAAATTCATAAAAATACACCCCTTGTTTTGTTATTTTAGAAGATGGTTATGCAAGGAACATCTTCTTGCTAATATTGTATATCAATTATTTAAAAAATCAATTAAGAAATCCATATTTTATTGCAAGGAAAATAAAAGCAATAAAAATACCTAAGCAAATAAAGAAAACAAATAAATTGACAATTGTTGATTTTTTTCTTCTTTGAGTATTTTTTAAAAGAGTTTTATATCCATCTGAACTGATACCTTCTCTAATACATTCATCTAAGACATTTCGATATTCAGCCATATTACCAAATGGTTTACCAGCTTTTACTAAATCAGTGTCACTTACACAACCACGTTTACATAATAAAATCATCCAATAACATGTAGAACATTTATAATCATTTCTTATTAAAGATTGATAGATTGGTATTGCATCACTAAATAAAGTAGCTTCTCTAAATTTATGTGCTAATCCCATAACAATTTCAAAACGCTCTTTATATTGGGAAGGAAAGAAAGTAATGAGAGTATTAATGATATCAATAATGTTTAAATAGTCAATTATCTCTTTATAATGTTCAATAGCTTGGTAACAAGCATCAATTACAAATTCGATACTTTCATATTGTTCTTTATAAGAACCATGTAAATTAACAATAGCTTTTACTTTACTTAAATCACGTAGTTTAGAAACACGAAGATAAAATTCGTGCTTGTTATTACAAGATGCCTGACAATAAATAGCATATTTTAAGCAAACATAATCATTAGGAATGTGTTCTAAATAAATCTTAATGTACTTTGATGCATTATCAAAATCATTATATTTAAATATAGCAAGGTTAATATGTTCAAGTAATAAACTATATAATCTTTCATCTTTATTTCTAATAAAATATTGTACTAATTCATCATAGGCTGTTTCTGTAAGAACAGTATTTAAGGAATTACATGATACTAATAATTGGTAATATGGAATATGATTATCAAGTACTTCATATTGTGATGATAATTTTAAAATTTTATCTAGTTTATCAAATTCTCCTTTTTTAATTAATGAATTAGCAAGCAAAGAAAAATCATCAATATACCCAATAATATCTGGTATATTTTCTTGTTCAAATAATTCAATTAATTTTGAATAAGATAACTTCATAAGAACTCACCACTCTCTAATAATCTTTGTTATATACTTTTTTACAAATATATTTTGCGTATAATAAAGCAATATTTACTCCTGTACTAGATTCAATTCCATTAAAGAAAGCATTCGAATCTACATCACAAATAATAGGTTGCCCATGATCTCCAATTAAAAGATCTACTCCACAGTAATCTAAATCTAATAATTCAGCAGCTTTTTCAGCAACTTCTTGATAAGCTTCAGGTAAAATGAAATTAACGTGACTTAGTGAACTAAATTCATTATTTGACATAAAATCATCTTTTGTTTTTCTATCAATAGATGCAACAACTTTCTTATTTATTAAGATTGCCTTATAGTCATGTCCTCTTGATGATTCGACATATTCTTGATAATAATGCTTTTTATATATCATTCTTTCTTCGACATCTTTTAGTTCTCTATCATTACCAATTAAAATAGTTTGTGCTGCTAAAGAAGAATAAGATTCTTTACATACAAGAGGATATTTCATATGTTTTTTTATAACTTTATAAAATTCAAATTCATTTATATTTCTAGAACAAAATGGTGCAGAAATCGTAGTAGGAGTTTCAATGCCATGTCCTGCTAAACAAATATTAGCATGCATTTTATCATCGCATAACATCATACTAGCTACATTATTAAAAACAGGTATGCCAGTCTTTTCAATTAATTTTGCAATATAAAAATCTTTATCTAAGTACACTACAAAATCATAGTCGCCAATATTATTAACGATTTCACCATTTTTGATATAACAAGCAAGAAAATTATTTTCTCTAATGTCAACATCAATTCCTAAATTTTTAAATTCAATTCCTAGTCTTTTTGCTTGGTGCTCAACACTAGCGTATACGCAATAAGCGTTTACTATAATTAGTCCTTTATTAAACATAATGTACTCCTAATTAAATTATAACAAATATTTATATTAATTGTAGATAAAATAAAATAATGGAATGTTTTTCCATTATTCTTTGTCTTTACAATCCTCGCAAATACCATAAAAAGTTAATTCATAACTAAAGATTTCATCATTACCAATCATGGAAGGATAATCAACTTTTATACTTGGATCATTTGCGTCTATATCATAGACATTGCCACATTTTTTGCACACAAAATGATAGTGTTCATCTTTTACTGTTTCATAATAAATTTGTCCATTAGCACTAATAATTTTAATTAATCCAGCATCAACTAATACTTCTAAATTACGATAAATAGTTGCTACAGAAGCTTTATTTGATGTTTTTTGAATATAATCAATTATATCTGCAATAGATGAATGCTTCAATTCATGAATAGCATTATAAATTACTGCTCTTTGACTTGTGTTTCTTTTAATCATACTTTATAACCTCTAAGAAAATAAAATTATCAATCATTCTATCAACTTATTGCTTATATGTTCGAGAGTAAAAATAATGTTTATTTAAATTGGAACATAAAAGAGTTGGGAATAAGAAAGGGATAGGGAATTGATTTAGTTTTTTAAACTATACTTCTATTTTAAATGAAATTAAATATATTTCAATACTATAAAACACTTAATATTTGAATTAACAATTTTAGAAAATGTAGTTTACTACAATTTTTTAAAATAAATAATGTGCTCAATAGTAACTCTTTAATTTTTTTATAATTATTTATAAATTTCTTTAATAATATATTTTACATATTCGATAGCTACATTCTTTTTTGAATACTTTTCAATTGGTTCTAAATATGCGTTAGCATTCACTTCACATAAGATTGGCTCATTATTTGGTCCATATAATAAATCAAGTCCACAATAATCAAGACCTAAAATAGAAGCAACTTTGATAGCTTCTTCAGCAAATTCTTTTTCTAAAGTAGGTTGAAGTCCTACTCCTCCAGTTTCAATATTAGATCTAAATTCATCATCATTTTGAGCAACACGTTGCATATGTGCAACAACTTTACCTCCAATTACAACAACACGCATATCTTTACCAAATGATGATGCAATATATTCTTGATAAATATGAGGTCTATCATTAATTTTATTTTCTACTTCTTCAAGTTCTTGCTCATTATGAACTAAATATACTTGTTCACCTAAAGATCCATAAACTTCTTTTACAATAAAAGGAAAAGAAAGAATATTCATAACATTATGTAAAAATTCTTTTTTACTACCTTCAGCATATTTTAAAGGAAAAGGAATTGTAATAGGCATTTTAATGCCATTATTAGAAAGTATTAAATGTGTAAGCATTTTATCATCACAATATCTAATTGATTCAGCTTTATTAAATAAACGATAGCCAGCTTTTTCTAACATAGTAGAAATATAATAATCTTTATCAAGAAAAATTATAAAATCGTATGGTAAATCTTTTGATTTGATATTACCTATTTTATCAATATAAACTAAAATTTCAGAATTACTTTTAACATCCATTTCAATTCCAAATGATTTGAATTCATCTTGTAAACGTTTCACCATATGAAGAACTGAATCCCATACTTTAAAAGCATTTGTAATAATTAATCCTTTTTTAAACATAAAAACACTTCCTATCTTTTTTATTATAAATTGTTTTTATCTTTTGTGTTAAGAAGTCTTTAAATTATTTTTTTGTTTATCAAAATATTCTTTAAGTTTATTGATAAATCTTTAACTACTTTATAATATGAAGATATGTTTAAAAGCAATCTATTTAATTTCAACATTTTCATATTTAAAATTGATATGTTGTAAAAATATGTAAAAATCATTTATCTCAAATGCATTACAACATGCATTTTTTTAAAAAATTTTATAAAAATTAGAAAGGTGATTTTTATAGACTTAAGAGAATTTGAATATTAAAAAAATGTGCTTTAATATGGGATATTTTCACAACAAAATATTTATATCAATTTTAAGATGGTTTTTTGGGAAACAATGCATATGTGCTTTTAAATTATTGTAGATTATGGAGAAATGTTATGGAAAATAATATAATTAATGCCGATTTTAAAATATGGGTTAATGAAATAAGTAAAAAGTACAAACAAGCTCAAATTAAAGCAGCAATAAGTGTGAATAGTGAAATGCTTAAATTTTATTTTGAACTTGGAAAAGAGATTGCTAACAATTCTTTTAAAGCTACATATGGTTCGAAATTTTATGATTCATTAAGTAAGGAACTAATTGATCAACTTCCTACGGTGAAAGGATTATCTGTAATCAATTTAAGATATATGGAAAGGTTTTATCTCTTTTATAAAAATAAAATTTCAATTATTCCACAACTTGTGGAAGAATTGTTTTCAATCCCTTGGGGTCACCATCGATATATTATCGATAAATGTAAAGATGTTGAAAAAACACTGTTTTTTGTAAGGAAAATTCATGAAAACAATTGGTCAAGAGATGTATTATTAAATTTTTTATCAACTGATTTATATGAAAGAGAAGGAAAAGCAATTAACAATTTTGAATCAGCTTTACCAGATGTAAATAAAGATTTAGCAAAGCAAATTACAAAAGACCCATATAATTTTGATTTTTTATCATTAACTAATGATTATAATGAGAAAAAACTTAAGGAGGCTTTGATTGATAACATCCAAAGATTTTTATTAGAGTTAGGAGAAGGATTTGCGTTTGTTGGAAGAGAATCAAGATTATTAATTGGAGAAACGGAGTTCTTTACTGATTTATTATTTTACAATATTAAACTTCATGCTTATGTCGTTATTGAAGTAAAAATTACAAAATTTAATCCTGGTGATTTAGGCCAATTAAGTACATATGTTTCATCTGTAAATCATTTATTAAAAGGCGAAAATGATAACCCGACCATCGGAATTCTTATTTGTAAAGATAAAGACAAAATAGTTGCTGAATACTCTCTTGAAAATTATAACATTCCATTAGGAATATCGTCCTATGAACTCAATAGATTATTACCAAAAGAATTAAAAGACTCCTTGCCTTCAATCGAAGAACTTGAAAGTAAGTTAGTAGAATAATCATTATGAATTCTCAACATGAAATAATTACTAAGATAATAAAAATTAAATATTCTATTAATATTAAATGTTTTTGCAAAGCAATTGATTTTAAATGAGGCACATATTGAATTACATTATTATAAAAAATGATATGAACATAGAAAATCACTAATTACATATCGTAATTGCAAAATATTTTAATCAAATACATTGCGTTTTTGTGATTTTTTAGTACATAAATAAATTGCGTATTTGTATAAGAACTAATGTGGATGATTATCATACTTTTTAAAAGAAAAATATTTGGTGAATTATAAAAATGAAAAAATAACTTTAAAGGTAATTTTTTATGCCATTAGTGAATCTAGATATGATAAAAAAAGCAAATATTACAGCACTTAAATCAGTGATTAGTTTAATTTTCGTATTATGCATTTATATATTAATAATGTAATTATTAGTTAAATTTCACAAATGTGTTAAATAAAATAGCACAAATGTGTTAAACAAACATTCACAAATTTGTAAAGTGTGATATACTATCTTAATTTTTCTTTTGATCTATTTATAAAAATATTTATAAAATGTATATCAAAATAAACGAATAATTATAATAAAGAATAACAATGAATAATATTTGTGCTATAATATTAACGCAAATTTAATTAAGGAGATTTTTTATGGGAAGAGCACACGAAGTTAGAGCAGCTTCAATGGCTGCAACTGCTGCTAAAAAAACAGCTCTATATAATAGAGCATCAAAAGAAATTTACATGGCAGCAAAATCAGGTGATCCAGATCCAAATTCAAACCTTGCTTTAAGAGCTGCAATTGAAAAATATAAAGGTCAAAACATCTCTAAAGATGTTATTAATAGAGCTATTGAAAAAGCAAAAGGTGGATCAGCTGAATCATATATTGAAGGAAGATATGAAGGCTTTGGTCAAGGTAACTGTTACATTATTATTGATACATTAACTGATAATGCAAATAGAGCATATACAAATGTTAGAACAGCAGTTAATAAAAAAGGTGGACACTTAGGTACACCTGGATCAGTAGCATTTAACTTTGAACAATTAGGCGTTATTACTTTTGAAACATCTAAATCAGCTGAAGAATTAGAAGAATTACTCATTATGGGTGATGTTGATTTAAGAAAAGTTGAAAAAGATGATGACTATGCTGAAGTCTTAGTTGCTCCTGAAGCTTTAGATGCAGCTAAAGAAGTATTAAATGGTGAAGGAATCAGTGAATTCCAAAAATGCGAAAAGAGTATGATTCCAAACGAATATGTTACTTTAGAAGGTGAAGATCTAGAAAAATTTCAACAATTACTAGATATCCTTGATGAAGTAGAAGATGTCCAAGCTGTATATCATAATGTAGAAAACGCATAATTAATTTTTGTAAAAAAAAGAGATATTGTGGAAAACCATAATATCTCTTTTTCATTTTAAAATAAGAGCAAAATGTAAGTTTCTTATTCAATAATCTTTGGGTTCATAAGAAAATTATATAAACCAACTATAATAATGCCTTGTTCATTATATAATGGTTTTTTATAACCTTTGACAATAATAATCTTTTTAAAATTATCATCTATTCGTAATAATGAATTTTGCTCTTGCTGCAATTTATCATTATTTGGTAGGTCAAGTGTAGATTGAATATAAATTCTTTTATTTCCATCATTTACTATGAAATCAATTTCATAATTGATTCGTTTTGTTGTTTGCGAATTTTTTTCTTTAGTAAAGGCTTCTACTAATCCAACATCTACTGAATACCCTTGTCTTAATAATTCAATATAAATTATATTTTCCATTAAATGTGATTCTTCAACTTGTCTAAAATTTAATCGAGCATTTCTTAAACCTGTATCAATAAAATAATATTTACTTTGAGTCCCTATATATTTTCTTCCTTTAACATCATAACGATTTGCTTCACGAATAAGGAATGAATTTTCTAAGTACTTAAGATATTTTGCAATAGTATTATCACAAATGTTACTAATATTATTAGATTTAAAAGTATTTTCTATTTTTCTAACATTAATAGGTGATCCAATAGAAGATGCAATAATATTAGTTATATTATCTATTGATACATCAGAATTCAAGTTATATCTTTCAACAATATCTTTATAATATGTACCAACAAATAAGTCTTTTAAATATTTTTGTTTTTCTTGAATATTTGGCTCAAGAACAGCAAGTGGCATACCACCATAAGTAATGTACTCATCCCATAATTCATCATATTCTTTATAATTAAATGATTCTTTAATTTCTTTAAATGATAAAGGATAAACTTCAATATTATAATTTCTATTTCTAAATTCTGTTGGAAGATCGGAAGATAATAAACGAGAATTGCTTCCAGTTACATAACAATCGACTTGATTATTATTTAATAGTTCATTAAGAACATCATGGTATGTTATCCATTGTTCATTCTCACTAATTCCTTTAATAAGTTGATTATTATCATCTATAAAAGCTGGATTTACAATTTTGACACATTCTTGAATCTCATCTAGCAAAACATAGTATTTACCATTATCAACAATTTTTCCTTTGATATATTCTAAAAGTTTTACCGGATTTCTTAAATAAGAATTACTTAATTCATCTAATTTAATTTTAATAATATGATTATCTTTAACCCCTATTGATAATAAATAATCAACGAATAATTTAAAAAGTAAATAAGATTTTCCACAACGTCTTATTCCTATAATTACTTTAATTAATGGTGAACTCATTGACTCAATTAATTTATTTAGTAAATCTGTTCTTTTGATTTCCATATCTAAGTCTCCTGTAAAAATTTTTGTGTATATACACATTTTTGTTTACTTCATATTATTATTTTTATTCCATTTTGTCAATTATATACGATAAATTTTTTTGTGTATATACACATTTTTGTTTACTAGCATTGTTTTCATAAATAATATTTAATGTAAACAAAGAAGAATTATTGCTAAGATAATTCGATAAATTCCAAAAATGATAAGAGTATGTTTTTTAATATATTTTAATAAAAATCTAATTACTACTAGAGAAAATAAATATGAGATAACACATCCAATTAAAAGAAGAATAATATTATTTTCAGTGAATACATCTACATTTTTTATTATTCTTAAGAAAGATGCTCCTATCATAATAGGTAAACTCATTAAAAAAGAAAAACGAATTACATCTTCTTTTTTATATCCAAGAATTAATCCACCGATTAAAGTAATTCCACTTCTTGATGTCCCAGGAAATATCATTGCAATACATTGAAATAAACCCAAAAAGAGTGAATCTAAATAAGTCACATTATCAGATTTTTTTAATCTAACTACTTTTTCAATAAACAAAAATACGATACCTAAGACAAATAATGCAATTATTATAATAATTAAATTTTCTTGAAAAGAACTAATAATTTGATCTAAGAGTAATCCTAATATTAAACATGGAATCATTGAAATAATTAACTTTATATAAAGTGGTAATCTAATTTTAAATTCCTCCTTATTTTTAAAAAATAATTCTTTATTAAATATTTGAATAACTGCTAAACAAGATGCAAGTTGAATAACAACTAATAAAACATTAAAAAAATCTGTATCTAAAATATCATTAAAAAAATAATTTACAATAATTAAATGTGCGGTACTAGAAATTGGTAACCACTCAGTAAAAGCTTGTACAATTCCTAAAATAATAACAAGTATTAATTCTATTAATCTAATCATATTCAAGTATATGAATAAAACTAATATTATAGACAAAAAAACCAGCGATATATTTCGCTGGCATATAGTAAAATTAATACATTTTCTTTAGCATTACTTTCATATCTTCAACCATTGGTACACGTGGGTTCGCAGGTGAACATTGGTCTTCATATGCTAATGTAGCAATGGCATCGATTTTTTCATTCCATGCATTTTCTTCAATTCCTAACTCAGAGAACTTTGTTGGTAAATTGATATTTTTAGCTAAGTCTTCACAAGCCTTTGCTAATGATTCAACTCCTTCTTCTGGAGTATCAGCTTTTAAACCTAAAAGCTTAGCAATTTCTTGATATTTTTTATCAGCACAATAGTGATTATATTTTGGCCATACTGATAATTTTGTAGGTACTTGACCATTGTATCTAATTACATAAGGTAGGCAGATTGAACATGTAACACCATGGACTGTATGGAATTCTCCACCAATTTTATGAGCTAATGAGTGAGCCATACCTAAGAATGCATTAGCAAATGCCATACCTGCAATTGTTGCTGCGTTATGCATTTTCTCACGTGCTTCTAAATCGTTTTTACCATTGTGAACACAACGAGGCAAATATTCAAATATTAATTTAATTGCTTGTAAAGCAAGGCCATCAGTAAAGTCATTTGCTAAAACTGAAACATAAGCTTCAATAGCATGAGTTAAGACATCCATACCTGTCATAGCAGTTGGTACACTTGGTAAATTAGTAGTAAATTCAGGATCAACAATAGCAATTGTTGGAGTTAATGAATAATCAGTTAAAGGATATTTTTTATTGTTTTGTTTATCTGAAATAACAGCAAATGGAGTAACTTCAGATCCTGTACCAGATGTTGTAGGAATACAAATTAACTTCGATTTCTTACCAAGTTCAGGATAGCGGAATGCTCTTTTTCTAATATCCATAAATTTTTGTTTTAAATCATCAAAATTTACTTCTGGATGTTCATAGAATAACCACATACCTTTAGCAGCATCCATAGGTGAACCTCCACCAAGAGCAATAATAGTATCAGGTTGGAATGCTTGCATTAATTTTGTACCACGTTTTACTGTTTCAATATCTGGATCTGGTTCAACATCACAGAATAATTGAATTTGAACAGGATTTCTTCTTAAATTTAATTGTTCTGTAATTCTACTTACAAAGCCTAAATCAACCATTGATCTATCAGTAACTACGAAGACTTTATTTATATCACGAGCAGATTGTAAATATTGAATTGAATTTCTTTCAAAATAAATTTTACTTGGAACTTTAAACCATTGCATATTATTTCTTCTTTTACCTACTTTCTTAATGTTTAATAAATTAACGGCACTAACATTTCCACCAACTGAGTTATGTCCATATGATCCACAACCTAAAGTAAGCGAAGGTAAGAAAGAATTGTAGACATTTCCAATTCCACCAAATGTAGAAGGTGAATTCCATATAATTCTCATTGCCTTAACTCTATCGCCAAAGTCATCTGCCATTTTTTGTGTTTTACAGTGAATAGCAGCACTATGACCTAAACCATTAAAATTAACCATTTCCTCAGATAATTTAAAGCCTTCTTCAGTTGTTTTTGCTTTTAATATTGCTAATACTGGCGAGAGTTTTTCTCTTGTTAATGGTTCTTGAGGACCTACTGATTTACAATCAACTGCAATAATACTTGTATCTTCATCAATTTTAAAACCAGCTTGTTCAGCAATCCAAGAAGCTTTTTTACCAACAATATCAGGATTTAATTTAGCAAGAGAGGTATCTTTATCTTCACTTGTTACACCAAACATATATTTTTCTAATTTTTTCTTTTCTTCTTTAGTAGCAAAATGTACTTTGAATTTTTTAAATAGAGATACTGCTAGATCATAAACTTTAGCATCAATAATAGCTGCTTGTTCAGAAGCACAAATCATACCATTATCAAATGATTTAGAAATAACAATATCATTAACTGCTTGTTCAACATCTGCATCTTCAGCAATAAACGCAGGCACATTACCAGCACCAACACCTAAAGCTGGTTTACCACAACTATATGCTGCTTTAACCATTGCATTGCCACCTGTAGCTAAAATTGTAGCAACATTAGGATGATTCATTAAAGCATTTGTTGCAGCCATTGAAGGATGTTCAATCCATTGAATACAGTTTTTTGGTGCACCTGCTGCAACTGCTGCATCTAAAATAACTTTAGCAGCAGCAACACTACATTTTTGAGCATTTGGATGAAATGCAAAAATAATAGGATTTCTAGTTTTTAAACATATTAATGCTTTGAATATTGCTGTTGAAGTTGGATTAGTAACAGGAGTTAATCCAGCAACTATTCCTACAGGTTCAGCAATTTCAGTAATTCCTGTAACTGAATCTTGTGATATAATTCCGACAGTTTTTAAGTGTCTCATATTATTAACAACGTATTCACATGCAAATAAGTTCTTAGTAGCTTTATCTTCAAAGACACCTCTTTTTGTTTCTTCAATTGCAAGTGCAGCTAATGAACCATGATTATCAAGTCCAGCAACGCTACACTTAGCAACAATGTAATCAATTTGTTCTTGTGTGAATGTTTCAAATTCTTTTAAAGCATCCATAGCTTTTTCTACTAATGCATTTACTTCATTAATAGCTTCTAGATTTAAATCTTTTTCTTCCATAGTAATTCTCCTTAGTCAGTATTTGAATACCGATATAATATTATGCATAAATAAATAGAAATGCAATACTTTATCAGTATTTTTTTATTGATAACGCTTTCAATTATATTCTCCTCATAAAAAATACGTTATCAAATCGATAACGTATTAATTAATAGAATTTTTTTATTAGTCTTCCATATTTTCTTCATATAAGACAACTTTATTTTTACCATCTCTTTTTGCTTTATACAAAGCTTTATCAGCATGGAGGTATAAATCATCGTATTTACGTAAATAATGATTAGAAATACAAATTCCTATAGAACATGTAATATTATAATTTTGGAAAGAAATCTGTTTTACTTTTTCACATATTCTATTAGCTTCCTTAAGAACACCTTCCTCATTTACAACGTTAATGAATAATGCGACAAATTCATCTCCACCTAAACGAGCAACAATATGAGGAGGTTTAATTTCTTCTTTTAAGACATTAGCAATTTTACGTAACAAGATATCACCTTGAATATGTCCATGAATATCATTTACATTTTTAAAGTCATCTATATCAATAATAAAGAATGCACACTTTCCCTTTTCATTTAATAAAAGATTGATGTGACTTTTAGCAAATATCTCAAATGAACTACGATTGTTAAGCTCTGTTAATGAGTCTTTATTAGCTTTCTCAAAAATCTCAATTTCTTCTTTTTTCTTTTTATCAATATCATTAATAATTACAAAAATATGTACATGATGATCATAAGGATTAACTATTATTGATAATCTAAACAATGCATAATGATATGTTTTATGAGCAACTAATATACGAGCTTCAATAGAACGAGTTACATCTTTTTGAATAAAATCAGAAGTTTTAAGATCATTAACAGCATTTAATATCAGTTCTTTATCATCAGGGTGAATTAATCCACCAAAGAAATTATTTAGAGATACAAAAGAATTAATTGAAGTTTGGCAAGACTCAAATAAAGGACCAGATTTGGAAATTACTTCACGTTCATCAAGGTCAATTTCAAATGAGGCAAGTGAATTACTTGTTAAAACTTTTCTTAATTTAATTTCATTGTCAAAATATCGTTTAGCTTTAACAACTTGCGTAGCATCCTTGCCAACAAAAATAGCACAAATAGGATTCTTATATTCGTCTTTGATGATTTGATACTGTAATTCAGTCCATTTCTCAAGTTCACCTTTATATTTATAAAGTACAACACCATAGTCTTCAACTTGATTCATTGCATTATAGAAAAACTTTTTTATGTCTTTCAAGTAATCTTCATCTATTTTTTCAAAATTCAAAGTACATTCATTTCTATCGTTTACTTGAAGTATTACAAAATTACCATTAAGAATTGATAATTTAGAATCAAAATAGTTATATTCAGCTAAATATACTTTAGCTAATTCACAACTAATTTTAAATTTATCATTGGCAAACTTAAGTTTTTGTTCAGTTTGTTTAATATTTGTTGTATCTAGAAATAAAAATTGATAAATAGTATTTCCGGAAACATCTTGTGTTTCATTAACATAACCAACAAGCCATGTTAATGTATTTTTATTATTTAAAAATGATAATTCAAAATTATCGAATGGATTATGTTCTTCTTGAGTATGAGTCTTTATAATAGATTCTTTTAAAATTTTAATTTTATCACTTGTGAAAAAATTATTTAGTGAGTTATTTTTATTATTTAAAAATTCCCTACTACTTCTAAAACCAAAAGCATGTGCAGCATATGAGTTAGCATACATTGGAATTAAATCTTCTAAATTATTAAATTGAATTAATCCACACATCAAAGAAGATGCAGCTTTAACAAAGACTTCTTGACTTTGACTAATAAGATTTTCTTGCTCATGTAACTTTAATTCTTGATTATGTTCAATTGTTTTATCGTAATATACAGATTGAAAATAAAGTTTTCCATTATATGCAACCACTTTACTTATATCGTGTAAATATAAGACACGTCCACTTTTGGAATTCAATTTATATTTAAGTAATTTAATATCACCAATTTTTACTTTATTACCATCTAAACTTCTTAAGTTCTTCAAATCTTGTTCTTCATAAAAATCAGTAGCACGATATTCATGCTCTTCAAAATCTTTACGTGTAATACCTAATAAATCAAGCATTAAATCATTAACGTAAACAAAACGAGGATTTGATTCTAAAGTTGATATTGAAAAAGGTGTTTGCAAATTATCCAAAACCTCTCTTAAATTATTTATTTCTTCAAACACTGATTGTGTATTTTCATCACTCATAATATATCACCACTCAATTCAAATTCATTTTTATTGTCTTTTCAAAACTTATAAAACCAAATATAATATTTTTGGTGATATACATGGATATTAAAGCTTATAAAAAACAATTTACATATTCTTATAGTCTAGGAGCTTTTCCGACAATTGAATTACTTAAATCTAATAAAGTTTGTCTTAAATATATTTTAATACATTCTAGCTTTGAAAATAAAGAGATTTTATCATTAATAAACCAATTGGCAGCACAAAATAAAGTAGAAATTATTCATAATGATAAACTTATAAATAAACTTTCACCTAAAGAAAACTGTTTTATCATTGGTGTTTTTGAAAAATATGAAATGAAGTTAGATGAATCTACTAATCATATTTTATTAGATAATCCATCGGATATGGGAAATTTAGGAACTATAATTCGAACATCTCTAGGATTTGGAATAAAGAATATTGGTATTATTAAACCAGGAGTAGATATATTTAATCCAAAAGTTATTAGAGCATCTATGGGTGCAATTTTTAATGTCAATATTGAATACTTTGCTAGTTACGAGGAATATAAAAATAGATTTAAAAAGCATATTCCTTATTCTTTTATGTTGCAAGCTAAAAATACTTTACAAGATATTAAGTTTACTAACAATTTATCTACATTAATATTTGGAAATGAAGCAACAGGTCTAGATCAAAAATACCTTACAGAAAATAGTATTATTATTAGCCATACAAAAAACATCGATTCCTTGAATCTACCAACTGCTGTAGGTATTGCAATTTATGAATTAACTAAACAACAAAGTATATAACGAAAAACTACTTATTAATAGAATCGGCAATTACTTTGCTGCATGAAAAACAAAACATTAAATTATTGCCACCACATAAGCCATCTATATTTAATATTTCTCCACCAAAAAATACATTTTTTTCATGCAATGATTCTAAACTATTTTTATTAATATTTGATATTTCTAAACCACCAACTGTAACTTGTGAATTATCAAAACTATAGAAATTTTTAAAAGTAAATGTTAATTTCGAAAGACTTTGATAAATATCTTCTATTGATAATTTTTCGATATCTTTAATTAACAATTCGAAATACTTAACTAATTGATCGTGAAATAAGCCTGATAACAAAGGCTTTTTATTTTCCATATTAAATTTTAAAACAGTTCTAAATTCATCTAGTGAAATACTATCAACACAATCTAGAACAATTTTAAAAGAAGTATTATTTTTATTATTTAATATATTTCTAGCAATGATAGAACAAATATTCATTATACAAATTCCAGATAAACCATTATCTTTAAATAAAACTTCTCCAGATTCAATATATAAATTCTTATCATTTGAAATTAAAGTAGCTTTACACTTTAATCTTAATCCATTTACAGGAGCTGTTATTTCGTTAGTACATATAGGTGCTAATCCTGGATAAAGTTTACTTATCTTATATTGATGATTTGATAACATGTTAAAGACATAACCATCAGTTCCCATTTTTGGTGAAGACGCTCCACCTGTGGTAATTACTAATTTATCAAAAACATCATTATTTAATCGTGGAGCAGTGATTACATTTATTTTATTATCATTAATCTTATAATCAAAGAATGTTGTTTCTAAAATAAAATGAACTCCTAACTTTTTTGCATAATTAACTAATCCATTAATAAAAGAAGATGCACTTTCAGAAGATGGATAACATAAATCATTTACAATTTTTGTAGCAAATCCATTTGTTAAAAAGAAATCTCTTTGATCTACTATATTAAATCTATCAAGTAAAGATAATGCAAAATCATCATTATATATTTCATCCTTTGTTAAATAGTAAGTATTACCAATATTACATTTTCCATTACCAGTAGCGTATAATTTCTTGGCAATTTTATTATTTTTTTCAATAACAAAAACTTCATTATTATTTTGTTTTTTATTTAGTTTTAATAATATAGATAATAAAAGTCCAGTGGCTCCAGATCCAATAATACAAATTCTCATATTGATAACCTCACACTATAATATTTTAAATAATTTGTTAATTAAATGAAATAACATTTAATATGAAAAGTATTTATCTTTTGAACAAAATATAAAAATAAGGAATTGAATAATTCCTTATTTATTATCTTCATCAAAGAATATATGACCTTTACCTAAAGATTTAGATTTATATAATAATTTATCAGCTGTACGTAATGCCTTTTCGTGTGAACTTGATTTTTTACATCTTGCTACACCTGCTGAAAAACCAATACTAAATTCTTTACCTTGGCGATTATATTTACGAGAAACAAACTCAGTTTTAAACATTTCTAAAACTTTTTCTAATTCTTCTCTTTCTAGAGTAGAAAGAACAATAAATTCTTCTCCACCAAAGCGAGCAACATTCTCACTTCTAAAATAAACTGTTAATTCGTAAGCAAAATCTTTTAAAATTTCATCACCAGTTAAATGTCCATAATTATCATTAATAGATTTAAAATTATCAATATCAAAAACAACTAGGTCATAAGAAGAAACTTTTTGATTTAATTCTTGAATACGTTTAGCTAAACCATGACGATTATTAACTTGTGTTAAATAATCAATAGTTGCAATATTTACAGCATTACTATATTTTTCAAGTGTAATTAACATTTTTCTAATGTGATCACATATTAAAGGTAATAATGAATCTTCATCTTCTTTATAAATTAAATCGAAGTTAGAAGTAACCCATAAAACAGCTAACAATTTATTACTATCATCATAGAATGGAATTAAAGTAGAATTAGTTCCAATCTCACCATCATAATATTTTGCTAATTCACAATTAATAGAAAGAATATTAATAATTTCATGATTTTTAATGAGGTTATCCATTAATGGTTCGTTAAATTCTTTAAAATCTAAAACAGTATTTTTTCCGTTATGATAAACAAAAAATTCATATAAATTATCATCATTGTGTGCAAAGAATAGTTCACAAGATGAAGCATCAATTACTTGCTTAATATCTGAAGAAATAATCGATGAAATATCAATTGTAGTAGCTAAAGGATTTAACTTATTAAAAATTAAAGTAAGTTGTCTTGCTTTATTATATAAAATTTTGTAAGCTTCCTTATCAAAAGCTTCAGCTGTTGCTGATAAATCACTATATTGAGAAACAACTTTCAAATATTTAGCTAAAAAAGTTTCACTTTCTTTTTTAGCTTTAAATGCTCTTTCATAATCATTAATCGAAGCATAGAATTCACTAATCTTAGAAAGGATTTTAGCTTTGTCACCTAAATAGTTATATATATTATCGTATATATAATCATATGTCTTTTCAGCTTCATCAATATCTTGAATATATTCATAGTATTTAGCAAAAACAATATAAACAGAAACACGATCATCAATTGAAATATTTGTTAATTGTTTTAATCCTGTTTGCATTTCATTAAATATTTTTTTAGCTTCAGACTTATCATCGTTAGAAATGTAATAATCTAATAAAAAGCGAGAATAAATACATTTTTTATTTGATTTAAATTCTTTATCTTTTTTTAATAATTCAAATGACCATTTATATGCTTCATCATACATATGTTCATTTAAAAGACAATCAACATATAACTCTATTGTAGCTAATGCTAAATAGTTTGGTAGATAAGCAAGATTATTAATGGATTCTTGTAAATTTTTAATACATAGTTTTGGTAATCCAATAATGTTTAATAAATAAGAAAAATTATTTGAGAACGGTGCAATATATTGATATAAATTATATTTTTTAGCAATACCTAAACCTTCACGTGCACATGCGTAAGCTTTTTCAATATCTCCAGTAGAATTGTAAGCAATTAAGTAGTTATTTAAAACAGATAAATAACCTCTGGATTTTTCATAGTTATCAATCTTTTTAAATAATTTATCAGCTTCATTATTGTATTCTAAAGCACGATCTAAATCGTCAACATAGTAATTCCAAAAAAGCATAGCAAAAGAAAAAGCATAGTCTTCACTGTTATTCAATTTCTCAGCCTCATCTCTAAAAGTGGAAATACATTTCAAATATTCTTTACTATTTGAAATATTATTTAACATTAAAGATACAATAGGCTCACTAGAAATTTTACCAAGACTATAATCATGAATTAATAGATCAAATTCCGCTTGAAAATTCATAATAGCACTTCTCCTTTTATTGCATATGTTATTACAATACATTAAATTTTGACAAATTTCCACAAAAAAACAATTTAATACTGATAAAAATTTGCAAAAAATATACTAAAGTAGACAAAATTATTAAAACTTATAGTAATGTAAACATTGTTAAAATTACTTCAACCATCTTTTCCATATCATCTAAATCTGCAAACTCATATGGACCATGGTAGTTTCCACAACCTGTTCCTAGATTTGGACAAACAATACCATTAAAAGATAAAGTAGCACCATCTGTACCACCTCTTATTGGTTCAAACTTATGTTCAATACCTAATTTTTTTAAAGCTTCAACTGGTAAATCAAGTACTTCTTTATGCTCATTAACGATATCTACCATATTAAAATAACTATCTTTTAATGTTGTGACAAAAGTACCTTCACCGTATTTTTTATTCAATTTATTAGTTATATTAATGAAATCTTGTTTTTGCTCTTTAAACTTATCCATATCATGATTACGAATAATATATTTTAAAGTAGTCTTAGTAACATCACCTGACATACCATGTAAATGATTAAATCCTTCATATCCTTCTGTATTTTCAGGTCGTGCATTTTTTGGTAAAAGTCCATTAAATTCCATAGCTAATAATTGACTATTGACCATAATATTCTTTGCACTTCCTGGATGAATAGATACTCCATTTACGATGACTTCGGCTGAAGCAGCATTGAAGTTTTCAAAATTAATAATATTAATATCATCACCATCAAGAGTGTATGAATAAAGACTTTTAGTATCTTTTTTAAAATATTCATAATTAAAATGTTCAGTACCTCGACCTACTTCTTCATCAGGAGTAAAAGCAATATTGATAGCAGGATGTTTAATATTTTTATCTTGATAAAGCATTTCTACAATTTCCATAATAATAGCAATACCAGCTTTATCATCTGCACCTAAAAGAGTAGTACCATCAGTATGAATAATGCGATGTCCTTTATGATTAACTAATGTTTTTTCATTAATGTACATTTTAAGTTCTTCATTAATTAAAATATTACCTTCTTTATAGTCGACAACTTTTGCTTTAACGTCTTTTCCACTTGCATCAGGTGAAGTGTCCATATGAGCAATTAAACCAAGAGTAACATCACTATTAATGTTACTTGGTATTTTTCCATATACATAACCAAAGTTATCTAAATAAGCATTCTTAACACCATATTTTTTTAGTTCTTTTACTAAATATGCTCCAAGTAATTTTTGTTTTTTTGTACTTGGTGAAGATATTGAATCTTCATCTGATTGCGTATCAAATGATACATACTTTAAAAATTTATCTAATATTTTACTCATATTTTTCCTCCATTAAATCTTCTACTCTTTTAATATATTCTTTTTCATCTCTATAAAAAGATTCCCCATGTGTAGCGCCATTAACAACTAACATATCTTTGTAAGTGGAACTACAATCTCTATATAATGTATCTGTTTCATGTGTACCATTTGTATCAGCTGAGCCAATAATAAATAACATTGGTACATCAGTATTTTTAATACATTCTTCAGGATTAATTTCTTTTATACTAAATCCATAATGCTTTTTAGAATATTTATCAGCATAATATAGTGACTTCTCTAATTTCTTTGGATTATTTATACTTCCAACTAAAGATTTAGAAATTAATTCTTCTCCACCAATAAAACCTGAATCTACTATAATTCCTTTTACTAATGAATTATTAACTTTATCAGCACACATCATTACTACACATGCACCTAGAGAAATGCCGTGTAAATAAATCTTATATTTATGTTTAAAATATTCATCAACAAAGTCAATCCAATCTAATAAATCTTTATGTTCATTTACTCCAAAAGAAATAACTTCTCCTTCACTTTTGTTATGGCCTCTTTGATCAATAATTAATACATTATATCCTTTCTTATAATAGTAATTTGTTAAACATGCAAATTCTCTTAATGCATATGAATGACATCCATGAACTAAAATAACTGTTCCTTTAGCTTTTGTTTTTTTATAAAGATAACCAACAAGTTTTAGATTATCAAAGGAATTGATAGTAACTTCTTCACATTTAATACTTTCTAATTCTTTCAAATTTTCACGCATTTTTAAAATATTACTATACCAAGATGTTCCTATTGGAGCATCTTTATATGCACCCTCAACATCTGTTCTTTTATATAATTCTTTAATGCACATTCTTCCTTGTATCATTGGATTAATAACATAATTTAATAAACAAATTGTTCCTACAAATAATAAAACAATAAGAATATAATAAAGAACCTTAATATCAAAAATAGATACCGCTTCATCTAATATAACCATCACTTGCCTCCTTGTAATTTTTTCATAACTTCTGATACTTTATTTTCATCGACTTTTAAAACTTTACGATCATAAGTTAATAAACCATTGATTTCATCTTCAACATCACTAACTTGTGTGTATATTATAGCCGATAATTTATCTTTTATTGGAATAATTTCATTTTTATATAGATTTATAAAACCTTCTTCAAAATCTTCTTTAGTGTTGAAAAATTTATATCCGTAAGCATGGTTAGGATTAAAAATATGGTTTTTAACTTTATAAGAATATCCTCCAAATTCACTAATATAAATTGGTTTATCAATATCTTCTTTTATATTTATCTTCTTAAAATAAATATGTAAAGATTTAAACATGTTAGACTTTTGTTCAAACCAACCAGATGTATCATCAATTAATCTTGTATCATCATATGATAATAATAATTCGTGCATTTTATCGGCATTATGTTGCCCCCATCCTTCGTTATAAATAGTCCATAAAACAATAGAAGGAAAAGGTTTTAAAAGTTCAACAGTTTTAATCATACCTTCTTTAAATATATCATTATATTTTTTATGCCTATGCTTATCAGATAAATGTAGATTTTTTATGACAGTTGGTAAAGCTGTATCAATAATAAAACTATATGGAGCATTATTAACCATATCTTGGAATACAAGCATTCCATAAACATCACACATATAATAAAAATATAAAGGTTCAATTTTAATATGCTTTCTTAATGTATTAAAACCTAAATTTTTCATTGATAAAATATCAAACGCATAAGCTTTATAAGAAGCTGGTGTATAAATGCCATCAGGAAAATAACCTTGATCTAATACACCATTACAAAAATACTTTTTGTTATTTAAATAAATCTTATTATCTTTGATTTCAATTTTTCTTAAACCAAAATATGATGTAACATCATCTTCTTTAGTTTCTATATGTAAATCATATAAAAAAGGATCTTCTGGACTCCATAAATGAGGTTTATCTAGTTTTATTGTCAAATCATTGTCTTGGGTATTGATTGAATAAATAATTTTATCTTCAATTTGAACACTAATTAATTTATTTTTTGCATTTGTATCAATGTGTAACAAAATACCATCTAAAGTTGGTAATACTTTTATATCAATATTTTTAATATATGTATTTGCTACACTTTCATACCAAACTGATTTCCAAATACCAGAACAAGGTGTATACCACATTCCACCTCTGTTTTTCTTTTGTTTACCATAGCAATATTTTTTATTAAGACTATCTTTAACTTTCACGATTAATTCATTTATACCATTAACCATAAATTTAGTTACATCATAACTTGATGGGATATAACCATTATTAGATAGTCCTACTAATACTCCATTAAGATATATTTCTGCGCATTGATCAACTCCATCAATGTGTAAAATATCTATATCTTTTCTAAAACTTTTATCGACAAAAAATTCTAATTTATAAAACAAATATTCATTGCTTTTTAATTTTCTTTGAACCCCTGATAATTCACTTTCAAGCGGATAAGGAACAGTAATTTTCCCTTCATAAGTTTTAGGAAATATACCTGTTTTATTAATAGCATAGTCCCACTGACCATTTAAATTAAGATAAGAAGCTCGACGTAAATTTGGTCGAGGATATTCTTGAAGTGGTGCGTCTTTATTAAAATCATCAGCAAAGGAAGTTCTCAAATTAACAAATTTATTCTTCATTACTTTCTTCCTCTATAACTTCTTTTTTTGATTTCAAATTTTTATTAATAAAGATAATAACAATAATACATACTAACGAAACAATTGCACCAGCTAAAAACATCATACTAGAAGGAGTGTAGTCATCACCAACTACACCAAAACCAGCATTAACACCACTTGATACTAAACTACCAATCCATGGTCCTACTAACATTGGAATTAAAACAGCAACAACAATTCTAATACCTTGAAATAAACCTACCTTTTTAGAAGGAGTATAATCACGTATCATTGCACCATGAACAGCATTTGATCCTAAAAATCCAGAAATCATTAGTAAAGAACCAATAAAAATTACTATTGAATTAGTGAATGTTGTTAGCAGTATAAGCCCAACAACAAATAAGACTAAAGGAGTAATAATACCTTTTACAAAGCCTAACTTATCAATTAAGCGACCATATAAAACAGTAAAGACAGCAGCTAAAACAATTGCTGGAGCCATAATAAATACATAATTACTACCTAACATAATATTTAAATAGATAACATAGTAAGGCATAAAAACTTGTTGCGCAATTGAAAAAATACAAAAAGATAAGAATACTAAATATAAAATTTTATTTTCTTTAATAACAGATGGTTTGAAACCATAAAAGATATTTTTAAAATATGGTTCTTCATTATTAGGAGATATATTAGGTTCCTCTATTAAAAAGAAACTTCCTACTCCAACAAGTAAAACGGTTATACCTATAATAATAAATAAAACATCATATTTATAAGATAAGCCATCATCTGTAGTTAAAAACATTGCTCCACCAAAAACAAGCAACATTGCAAGTAAAGGCATTGCACTGTTAACTCCTTCGATTTTTCCTCTATTTGTTTCATCACTAATATCAGTCATCCAAGCATTAAAACATGCATCATTTGCTGAACTACCAAAGAATGTCATAATACAGTCAAAAATAATAACAAGAGATACACCAATTGTAGTAAATGATACACCTGTAGCAACACTCAAATTATCGGCAAATTTTTGTAACAGTGCAAAACAAATAATTGTTACTCCCCATAAAATATAACCAGTAGCAATAAAAACTTTTCTTTTACCTAATTTATCAGATAGAGCTCCAATAAATAAAGTTGTTAACGTTGCAGCAATAGCACTAAGAGAAACCATCAATGCAATTTGATTTAAGTTCGCACCAAAGACATCTCTTATATATAAATTGAAAAAATTATTTTCAATAGCCCAAGCAACTTGACCAAATAAACTAATAATAACAATAACTAACCATGTTTTACCTTTTAATTTTGTTTTAATGTTTTCCATAATTTTAGTCCTTTCTATTTATTTTAAAAAAGCATAAACCAATTCTATTGTATTTATGCCTAAATCTTTTCTATTTATCTGTTAATTTATGTGATAAAACAGCTAACGAGCTTGCAAGGTTAACTGTTTCAATTACTACATCTTCTGGAGCACTAATATGAACATTTGCAAAATTCCAAATACCTTTAATTCCACAATCTACCAAACGATCTACTACTCCTTGAGCTACATCACTAGGTACAGTAATAATAGCAATTTTTACATTTAATTGACTAATTAATTTTTCAAGATTAGTCATTGAATATATTTTTTTGCCATTAATAATTTTTCCTACTTTTTTAGAAGCAATATCAAAACCGGCAAGAATTTCTAAACCATATTCAAGAAATCCTTCATACTTCATAAAAGCTTCACCTAAATGACCACAACCGATTATAACAGCACCCGTTGTATCACCATATCCTAAAAACTCATTTATATCACGAATAAGCTCATCTATTACACGACCTGCTTTAGGTTTGCCAGAAGATTTAGTAACAACTTGTAAATCTTTTCTAACTTGTTCTTCACTAAAGCCTAAAACAGCAGCTATTTGTGGAGCAGATGTGTTAATTTTACCTTCCTTTTTTAAAGCAAGTAAATGATTTAAATATATAGGAAATCTTTCTAATTGTTTTGTTGATACAAGTCTTGTTACATCTTTCATTATTTATAGTCTCCTTAATTCATTAATAAAGTAATTTTTTACTTAATTTATTTTAAATCAATATAAGCCTTTTGTGAATAGTAAATCAGTAAAAAAAAGAAAAATAAGCATTTTATCAGTAAAAATGCTTATTCATTATTTAGTTTATCAAATTCATTTATAAGATTATTTGCATATTCTTTAAATCCTAAACTATTAGGGTGTAAATACCCATCAAAATACAAATCATAATTATGAGGAACTAAGTCTTTACCATTGATGATCATTACATTAGAATAATTTTTACATATATTTTTTAAGTCTTTATGAATTAAAGAAAATTTTCCAACCTTTGTATCCTCATTTTTATCAGCTCTCCAAATTGGAGTTATTACATAGATTGGAGTGTTTTCAAACTTCGCAGTTAACTTATCAAAATATTTAGTGGCATTAATAATAAATTTTTCTTCACTTGAGCATAAGTTCCAGTCATTTGTTCCATAAGCAACAGTTATATAATCTGGTTTTATAAAAGAAGAAATATCTTTTATACTATGATGATTAAAATAATATCCTGCAACTCCTTGATTTAATATTCGAACATGTTTTTGTCTTTCAAAAAAAGTAATATAGTTTTTTGAAGGTCCAGAACTATAACAACCTTGAGTAATCGAATCTCCTAAAGCTAAAACTGTTTGATACTCATTATCATTTTTAAAATACTTCTTATTAGTTTTTACATATTTTATACCTGTTTCTATATATAAAGGTAAGTATATTTCTACAAGTACTTTTTCTTTATTCTTATTTTTAAACTTAACGACAAATTTACTCTTGGTAAAACCTTGTTTACGTTTGACTAATTTATCATTAACTCTTATATCAAATCCATCAAAAAATTTTTCTTTACGCTTTGATTTGTTTTTAATACCATCCTTATTTTCTTTAGAAAATTCAAAAAGTGTTTTAAAACCTTCTTCTCTTAAAACACTAGAAACACCTTTAAAAATATGACGATGTTGAAACTTAATCTTTATTTTATTACCTGTTGTATAAAAAGAAATAATAACACCTGATGTTCCATGAGACATTAATTTAAAAAACGCTTTTTTATTATATTCACTAAATTGTTTTTCACTAAAACGATAAAAATAATAATAACCTTTTTTAGTTTTCTCATAAAAAACATAATTTGAAGTGAAATCAACAAGAGGAATTTTTTTCATAATGTCACCTTTTCTTTTACTAATCTTTATCTTTATAATATAATATTTTCTATAAAGAAGGTGTAAAAATGAAAAAAAATAAACTACAAGTAAATAAAAAAGACACATCTGATCAAGAAATTAATGTAATATCTAAAGCTTCACGTCGTGCGTGGACAACCTTTGGAATTATTGCTTTTATATTAATGACTATCTTCTTAGTAGCATGTATTATTGATATCTATCAATTTTTCTATTCTCTTAATGAAATTGCAGGTTATGTATCATTAGGAGTGATTATCTTAGTTTTACTAATCTTTGTTGTTCGACCTATAGTTGTTGCTTTGTCTTCTCCTTGTTTTACTTTAGATGTTGTAGAAGAAGGTAACTTAAAAAAGCTTAATAAAAAGAATTATCGTAAACTTAAAAAAGTTGCTCAAAATTTACTTAATTCAAAAAATGTTTCTGATGAAAGCAAAAATTTAATAAAAAAATCATTAGGAAGTCATAAAAAATTAAATGAAACTTTAAAAAATATTTATGATAAAGAAATTACTAAAGATATTAATAAATTAATTAATCAAAAAGCAAGTGAAGTATTACTTGCAACAGCTATTTCTCAAAATAGTAAATTTGATGCTTTATCAGTAATGTTAGTTAATATTCGTCTTATTATGCAAATAGTTGTTAGATGTGGTTATCATCCATCTTATTCTCAACTTTCAAAACTTGTTATTAAAGTATTAAGAAATTCTTTAATTGCCTATACTGTTCAATCATTACATTTAGAAGATATTGTTGTTACAGGAATTAATAAGCTTGTTAAAGGAACTTTAACTGCAATTCCTGCTTTAAATGAAATCGCTAAAGGTTTAGTCCAAGGATCTGCAAATGCTTTATTAACATTACGTATCGGTATTTTAACTCGTAAATATTTATATGAAGAATATAATATTCAACAATATCTACAAAACAAAGAAGAAATCAATCAAACAATTCTTGAAGATGCTCTTAATGAATCAAATAATAATATTGATTTAATCATTAATGAGTGCAAAAAAAAGAAAGTTGCTAATGCTTAAACTTAAATAAAAAAAATAGCCTTTTAAGTTAATTATCTTACTTAAAAGGCTATTGTTTTTTAAAGAATTTAAATGTCATTTTACACGGTTTTTGCGGCACTCAATCTCATTGTTACCGAGAGCTCTAAGCATAATTTCAGCACTATTCATATTTGTTGCTAAAGGAATATTAGCAACGTCACATAATCTTAATAAAGCTGAAACATCAGGTTCATGAGGTTGTGCTGTTAATGGGTCACGTAGAAAAATAACTAAGTCGAGTTTGTTTTCTGCAATCATTGAACCAATTTGTTGGTCTCCACCAAGTGGACCCGAAAGCATACGATTGATTTTTAAGCCAGTTTCACCCATTACAAGAGTACCTGTTGTACCAGTTGCATACAAATCGTGTTGAGCTAAAATATCTTTATATTTTATAGCTAAATCAATCATTTTATTTTTCTTTTTATCGTGAGCAATAAGTGCAATCTTCATATTCGTCCTCCTACATTTAAAGTATATCTTAATTAATAACTAACTTCAAATTTTGTAAGCACATTCATTATCATTTATTCTTAAAACACAATTAAAGTTCGTAACCACCAAAGATTAATTTATAAGCGACGCCAGAAGTTTTCTCGTTTAGTTCAATTTCTCCACGAAGTATTCTTACTGCAAAATGTAATAAAGACTCCATTGATAAATAATAGAAAATAATACATTGATCATCAGTTAATCCTGGATTTTTAACTTCTAAAGCATTTCTTACAATCTTTAAATAGAATTCTCTAAATTCATTTGGTACTCTTTCACCATATTTTGAATGAATAATATTATAGAGTAATTTTGTTAAAACTGGATTATTCACAAAATATTTGACAATCTCATCCCATTTTTCATGGAAATCTTCAGGAGTGCCTTTAATATCTAGAGTTTTAGCACTTTCATAAAGATCACTACAAATCTTTTTATAAACTTCTGCCATTAAATTATCCATTGTTTTAAAATGAACAAAAACTAATGGGTCAGTGATACCACAAATTTTTGCAATTTTACGAGATGTGATTGCATCAACACCTTCTTCACTTCCAATTTGAATTGCTGCATTAAGCATTTTTTCATCAATATTTTCCAATGTTCTTCTTGCCATATTAAAACACCTCTTTTTTTAATTATGGTAAAAATAAGAAAGTTTTTCAATAAAAATAATTAAAATTTTTATAATGCTAAATAATTAATTAAAAAGTAGATGATTTCTCATCTACTCTTTATTTGTCTACTTAGAAGACTTTTTATTTTGGTTATTAGCTTCTTGTTCGACAACGATTAATTCTGCTCCTGCTTCCATCGCATATTTTTTACCTACACGAATAGAATCGGCTTTTGAATTAAATTTGTTAGGAAGTACTTTACCACTTGGTGTTTTAACTTCCCATCCACCTTCCTCTTTACAAGGACGGCAAATTACTTGTTTTTTGCTAGGCATTTTTATAACTTCCTTCTGGACTATGTCCTCTATTAGTATTTTCAAGATTTATTTATTAATACTTTAATTTATTTACAAATTGTTATTAAATGATAAAATTTAATTAAGGAGATACAAATATGGAAAATTATGTCTTTGATTATAGTGTTTGTTCTTTATTTTATTTAGGAATATTACTATACTTCTTTATTCGCCAAAAGCATTTGCTTACTATTCGTACTCGTATCTATAAGGTAGCATTAATTCTAACTTTAGCTAGTGTCATCTTAGATATTACTGCCGCTATTACAGATATCTATTCTATTCATATACCAATAATATTGTTAAAAATAATTAATTCTATATTCCTTATGTCATCTGGTTTTATTCCTTTGATATTTTTAATATATATCTTAGCTTTATGTAAATATGAAACTGGTAAAACCTTATTTAATAAAAGATTATATATCTTTTCACCACTTATTGTTTTATTAGTCATTGTCATTATTCCTTTCTTCAACACTCGTGTTGGAGCATACTATATTGATCCAGAGACTCATAGATATTATGCAGGAACTTTGCATCTTCTTTTATACATAATTGCAGGTATTTATTTTACAGCTGGAACAATTTTAATCCTTACATGTCCTAGTTTAAAAAAACGTATTAAAGTTTCTGTTTTAAGTTTTGTTGTTTTAGTTGTTGCAGCTATGGTAATTCAAATCTTTATGCCTAGATATTTACTTAATGAAACAGCTAACTGTTTAGCAATGATTATTATTTATTATGAAATTGAACAACCTATTATTTATATTGATAAACGTGTTGAAGCTTTCAATGAATTAGGTTTTGATGAATACACATTTGAACAATTTAATAATAAAGAAGATTTCTCTACTATCTTTATTCATCTTGGTTCATATTCTTTAATCGAAGAAAAATATGGAGAAAAAGAAGCAAGTGCTATTGCAAGAGATTTATTTAAAAAACTCAAAGCAAATTTTAAATATGGAACTATCTTTTATTGTCGTAATGATACATTCTGTATTATTATGAAAAACACTAATTTTATCGAACAAAGTCTAGAAAAATTCTATGAAGACTTTTCTAAGCAATACATTATTAAGCATATTCATGTAAGTACTAATATTAAAATTGCTTGTATTAATTCCACTGTTAAATTTGAAGTTTATGACCAATTCCATGATATTTGTGATAGAGTTTATCATATCTTCAAATATGAAAATTATGAGAAAAATATTTTACTTGTTGATGAAGAATTCATCAATGCAACTTATAAAGTAAATCAATATGAAGAAGCTTTATTAGAAGCAATAAAACTTAATTCTATTGAAGTATATTATCAACCAATAATTTCTTCTATTAATCAAAAAGTTTCTTCCGTTGAAGCTTTAGCAAGATTAAAAGATCCTCTCCTTGGAGATATACCACCTGCAATTTTTATTCCAATTGCTGAAGAGAATGGATTAATTACAATTCTAGGTGAACAAATATACACAAAAGTCATTGAATTTATCGCTAAAGGTTCATTACAAAAATACGGTGTCAATTTAGTTTCTATTAACTTTTCTTTATCACAATGTTTAGAAAGTAATGTCGCTTCAAAATTTTTAAAAATTGCAAAAGAACATCATGTTGATCCTTCAATGATTACATTTGAAATAACGGAAAAAGAAACAAGAAAAACGATGAGCAACTTCCCAAAAACAATAAATGAATTTGTTGATAATGGTTTCAAAGTAGCTCTCGATGACTTAGGTTCTGGTTATTCAAATTTTACATTCTTACAAACACTTCCATTTTCTACTATTAAGATAGACTCACAAATGCTTAACCAAGCTATGAAAAATAAGAAGAATAAGCAAAGATTCATTAATATTATTGAATTTGCAAAAAATATAAATATTAATTGTATTTGTGAAGACGTTGAAAACGAAGAGCAAGCATCCTTCTTAGAAGAATTAGGAATTAAAAACCATCAAGGTTTCCTATATAGTCATGCTTTAGAAGAAAATGAATTATTAAATTACATTAAACAATGCAATGGAGCTAGTAAACCAAATAAGAAATGATAATAATTAAAATTGGATAAGATAGAACTTATCCAATTTTTTATTTGCTTTTATAATAATCGATTAATTTATTAACTATATCTTGTTTATTTCTCCAGTATAGTGCACCAAATAATCTATAAATAGTCCAACCTTTACTTTCAAGGAAACGTCTTCTATGAATTACTCTTTCACGAACATTAGGAAATCGCTTAAAGGAATCATCAAATTCGACACCTAGAATATATTTATTGTCTTTCTTGATAGCAAAATCAATATAGTATTTACCAACACCAACATTAAGTTCGCATTCTATTCCTTCTTTTTCTAATGTTTCTTTTAAATCAATAGCTGTTTTGTTAAATGGGACATCTAATTCATGTTTATCACCTAATGAATTTAAAATTGATTTAGCAAGAACTTTGTCTTTAGATGAAATAGCTTCACAGTATTGAAGATACTTCTTTAAGATTTTTGGTCCTTGGTTTTTTAAATCTTCTACTTGTAGTTCATTAGAAGATAATGATTTAACAATATAAATTTTGCGTTTTGCTCTTGTAATAGCAACGTTTAATCTATTTTCGCCTCCACTTTGATTTAACCAACCATAGTTTCTTATTAAACGACCGGATTTATCTTTAGCGTAACCAATTGAGAAGATAATAATATCTCTTTCATCACCTTGTACATTTTCAATGTTTTTTATAAATAAAGAATGATCTTCACCTTTATCTACTCGAGCATATTCTTGAACTACTAAATTATTGAGTGTTGAATCTTCAAGACAACGATCATCAAGCATGTCTACTATTAAATCTTTTTGAGAAGCATTGAAAGTAATAACACCTATTGTTTCATTGTTTTTTCTATTTTTTAAAATATCTTCTATTAAATCAACGACTTTATTTGCTTCTTCTTTATTTGTTCTATTTTCCCAAATACCATTTTCAATATCAATAATTTGAATTGGTGGTTCAACACATTCAACTGTATTAGGAGCAATATTTAATTTTCCTTCATAAAAAGCAAAGTTAGAAAAATCAATTAGTTCGCTATACAAAGAACGATAATGGAAATTTAACATTGTTTGAGGATACTTAAATCTAGATAAATCTAATAAACTTTCTTCATCTAGAGAAACTGGTAAATCCTCTTCTTCATCATCTAAATCATCATCTACTTTACTAAAGCCTAAGGAAGAAGGACGAAGTTGTTTGTTATCTCCTGCAATAATTACATTAACACCTCTATAAATTGAAGGTATGCCTTTTTCAACATATAATTGAGATGCTTCATCAAAAATAACATAATCAAATAAACCAGCTTTTAATGGAAGAGTTTCTGAAACAACCTCTGGAGTCATTAACCATATACGAATGTTAGAAAATAATTCAAATTCATATTTATCAATAAACTTTTTAATTAAAGGCTTTTTAATAGAATCAGAATAATGTTTTGCTTCGTTATATTTTATGTCATAACAACTATTAAATTCATGTGCTTTATTCATGAAATCTTTAAATTTATTCTTACCCATATTTTGTTTTTCACGGTCATATACATTAACATTAGCTACTAAATCACGATAATTGTTCATTAATGAATATGCATATGTATTTGTTTGTTCGTAATTATCAATAAATGAGTAACATAAATAATCAAAGTAACGTCTGTTTGCTTCACTAAATGGAATAGTTTCATCTTGAGAAATTTTATAAACCATCTTACCATATGCAATCATTTCTTTGCTAAATGTAGCAATCGTCGAATATGATAAAGCAATGTTACGATAGCGAGGTAAGCCTTCTAATATAGAATCAACTTCTTTTATTAAGTCTTGGTATAACCATGCATTAATAAAGAAAGGTTTAATTTTTTTATTAAATAATTTTTTAGCTTTTTTGTTTGCTAAAAACTTTTTAAAACATTTAGAAGTAGTAACAATTTCATATTGCTTTTTAAACTCTAAAAGTGAAGTATTTAGTGAAACAATTTGATCCATTGAAAGATCTTTGTTTATTGTTTTAAACCATTTTGAGTTTGCATTATTTGTAATGTATTCAATTAAAACATCTACGTTATTTTGGCGAGTAAATGTAGAGAATAATTCGTAATACTTATCAAATTCTAAAGATTCTAATTTTTCATCTTTATAACGAGAATATTTTAAATATCTTTCAAACATTTTATCAGGATCACTTGTAAAATAGTTACCCGATGCTTTTTCAAAAACATCACACATATCAATACTTTGTGCCATCATTTTATTATTCAATAAAGCATCTTTGATATCACATGATTGATTTAAGTAATACTGAATTTTGTTTGATAAACTGTCATATGTATTCGTGGAAAAATTAACAGCATCTTTTGCTAAAATTGCTTTGCTAACTTGTTTATAAAAATCATCTTTATCTTGCAAGTCACTTAATAAAATTGCGTGATGTGATAATTCACCTAAACGAGAATAAATAACATCGAGAGCTGCCTTTTTTTGTGATACAACTAATACATTTTTCCCTTTAGTAACGACATCTGTAATAATACTAGTTATGGTTTGAGATTTACCAGTGCCTGGAGGGCCCTGAATGACCATCCTATCACTTTTAGACACTTCCGATAAAACACCTTCTTGAGAGAAATCAAGAGAATTTATATAGCAATGATCATCTTCATTAAAATCAATGTTCTCAACATAACTATTTTTAGTATCGATAACATCAACAGCATCCGTATCTATTAATAAATCGAAAACATTAGTTGTTACACTTTGATTTTCAATTAACTTCTTAATATCGGATTCAATTGCACTTGAAAAAGGTGGGAAGTTGCCTAACAATGCATTATTACAAATTGTAAAACGATCAGTTAGTTTTGTGTTTGCAACTTCATTAGTCATATTTTCAAATGGTGAGAAAATATCCATAAATGGATCTAGTTTTAATCCAGCTTGTTCATAGAATTTCATTATTTGGAAGCAAATATTGCTTTCTAATTTTTCTACACTCATTTCTGGAATATCAACAGACAATCCATTAAACTTTATAAAAGCTAAAAATAAATTACTATTGAATTGAATTTCTCTACTAGTATCTAACGTAAGTTCAATTTTTTTATAAGTCTCTTTAATTTTTACTGGAAAAAGCATTAATGGTGCTCTAACAATAAAATCTTCTTTAATATTTTTTCCTTCAACAAAAGGATAACCAATAAACATATCGTGAGTACCAGACTCTTTTTCTTGTCTACTTGTTTCTCTTATAAGATTTCTTAATCGTCTAATTTTATCTCTATTTATTTTATCTTGTTTATTTGTAAAGGATACTAAATCAATCTTTTTTGTCGTACCCTTAGATGATAATAAATCAGGAACTAGAATTCTATCATCAGCTTCATATAAATCAAAAGCATATTTATTCTTAATTTTTAAAGTACATAATAAACGATTACGCCTATTTAGATTTATTAAACGTGCTTCATATTTTTTTAATATATTAATTTCGCTTTCATTTAAAGATATACAATCAACCTTACGGCCATTTATCTCATCTAAGACTTTCATAAAAGCATCACCATATTTTTCCATGAACTCATTTCCAAGTCCTGGAATATATGCTAATTCTTTTTTATAACGAGGTTTTCTTTTATATAAATTATCTAAAGCTTCATCACTACAAACTAATACATCTTTACCAGTTTGATTCTTTTCATGGATTCTAATTTTCTCTCTAGCAATTGATAATTTTGTATAATCTTTATCTCCACGATTCATGTACATCAACTCCTACTTTTATATTTTAGCATTATATAATGAATATTTAAAGAAAATGTTCACAAAATTGTGAACATTTTTACATTTAAATATTAATATTATTTTTCTAAAATTACAATTTCTTAATTTTTAAAATATGCTCATGCATTTTCCTAATATTCTCATAATCAATTCGTCCATCGAATTGTTTAAAATAACTTATATAATATGCAAGATTTCTATCTAATTGATTATTATAACTAATTTTTTCTTTTAGATTTATTGTAGTTTCTCGACTAGAATGACAGACAGCAACAGTATTTTTTTCAAAGTCAAACTTTGTCGATTTAAAATTTGATCCTTGTGTCCAGTCATAATCAATGAAAACATCGACTCCATCAACATACAAAATTAGATTTGTGCGGATATCTATTTTTGTTAATGAATCTTTTTTTACTTTCTTTTCTACTAACATAATTTTCTTTAAGGGTAAAAATAGACTTAAAGTTGTAAATGTTTCAAAAGCGTTTTCTAAAAAGCAGCCTGAAGAATTAAGCATTCTTTTATCAACTAATTTTGTATTATTACAAAAATCACCATACACAGTAAAATGGATTGATTTTAATTTACCGAATGTAGCATATTTATCTTTAACATCTAAAACATCTTCAAACAAAGAAGAACACATTATCGAATCAAATAATATGGCTTTACTCTTCGCAATTTTCAATAATTCATCAACTTGCAAAATTGATAAAGAAATAGGTGCTTCTACAATAACATTAACTCCCATCTCAAGACAAGATTTTGCTATCTCATAATGAGTAGAAGAAGGAGTAGCGATTATTACATAATCAAGGTGTTCATTAATAATCATTTCTTTGTAGTCATTATAGAAAGGATAATTAGAATACATTTTTAAAGAAGATGGGGTGTTAATAATATCGCATACTGATGCAATTTCAAGCATCAAGGAATACGAAAAACCCATCTTATAGTATTTAGTAACATCTCCTAATCCAATAAGACCTACTTTTTTCATAAAAATTATTTATCTTTCTTTTCTTCTTCCTTTTTAACTAATTTTTTAGCTTTAACTTTTTTATTAATGAAAATACCTAAGAATACACATCCAGTAATTGCACCAGGTACAATTAATAGTGGAATGATATAAATAATTGCTTTACCTGTAAAGACAAAGACATTACCGACATATTCCCAATATTCTGAACCAAATGAAGTCTTTATTTCTTTATTATATGAAACATTAACAATTGAATAATCGAGTAAATTGTCATAATAAGCTTGTTGTTTATTTAATGAAGATAATTCACTATTAATTTCATCAAGTTCTTTTCTAATCATAATGATATCACTAGTAGTAATAGAAGGATCAGCTAGTAAAGTCATATAACTATCTCTAGTTGCTTCTAAAACTTCAATTCGAGCTTCAACGTCAGAATAAGAAGATGTAATATCATATGAATTTACATTCTTAGATGAAATAGCATCCCCATTAGTATCAATGTAAGCAAGTAATGTATCTAACTTTTCAGTAGGAACACGATATGTATAATAGCATGAATCATCACTATCACGACTATTTTCAACGTATCCACCTAATGTTGATACTTCTTTACCAATATTTGATTTAATTTCAGAATAATCAGTAGAACTGATTGAATAATTTACAACGTAATAAACTTTTCTAGTGGTTTCAATAACTACGCCATTTTCGATAGAATCTCCACCTGGAAGTGCTTCAACATCACTTGATGAACCACATGAGCTAAGAGCTACTAAACTCAATAGTCCCATTAAAACTTTAATTGATTTTTTCATAATTATCCTCCTATTATACCTTTCTATAAATACCTTTTTTCAAAGAATATAAATACCCATTAGTTGGTTTATTAAAAGTTCTCCTTATATAATCCATATATGTTTGAACTTGAACATTATATTCTTCATCATCAATGTTACTTGTTTTATAATCAATAACATCAATATAATCTGAATACTCTACCATTAAGTCTATAATACCACTAATCTTATTCAAATTGTCAAAATATTCAAATTCTTTATAAACTTTACCTAATGAAATATTAACAAATAAATCACAATTAATAAATTTAGATATAAAACGTTTTATAGATTCATCTTTAATAAATGATAAATCTTTAGAGTCAAAATCCACTAATTCCATATATTCATGAAGTTTAGTACCAAATTGCATTGTTTCAACATTTGTCTCTAAATCAACTTCTTTACTTCCATGTTTATACTCAACTGGTTTTACATCAATATTTAAAGGAATATACTCAAATTTTTCTTCTATTACTTCACTATGATTTTGATTTAATTCTGGAATACCAGCAGCTGTATAATCAAAATAATTGCTAGTAAAATCGGTATTTTTTAACCCTATCTCTAAAAGTTGCAAAAACGATGATATTGAAGGTAATATTTCGTTATTATCTTCATTATTAGTTTCTTCATTAACAGTTTCTTCTTGTTCAATTTCTGTTTCATTTACTTCACATTTTTTATCAATATGATTTAGAAAAACTATTTTTTCTCTAGCTCTAGTTAAAGCAACATACAATAATCGTATTTGTTCAGCCAAGTTTGCTTTTACTTCTTCAATTGAAAAACATTCATGAATTAAATTTAATTTATCTTCAGTACTGGAAGGAGGTAAAGCTATACCAAAACGTGAAATACCAAATTTACTTTTAATTGCTTCTTTATTAAAATTTCTCCATAATTCTGGAAAATAAACTATCGGGAACTCTAAACCCTTAGACTTATGAATAGTCATTATCCGTACGCAATTTGAAGAATCTTTATTGGGTGGCACTTCAATTGATAATTTATAATCATCAAGGGTTTCTAAGAAAATTATAAACTCATTAAAAGTATAACCAAGTTTACACATATCCTTAAAATAAGAAATAATAACATCCAAATAAGTAGAATTTGTTTTTACATTACCAATGCGTAAAATCTTTTTGTAAATAGATAATTCGAAAATTAAATTTTCAAATAACGACGCATCATTGTCGTACTGATGTTTTTCAAGAAATGTTTTGATTTCAATTACTATATCATCACTAAAATAATCTTTATTTTTTGTTAAGTTATAGATTTTTTCATCACTATATTGATAAACAAATGAACGAGCAAGGGAAATAAATGCGTGCTTGAATTCTAAAGAATCGTAAGTATTATCTTTAATATTTTTAACAAGTTTTAAAACACTTAGTAGAATTGCAACTAAATCATTAGAAACAATATTTAAATTCTTCTCGATATATAAAGGAATATTAAATTGATTGAAAATTGAATAGTAGTCATTAAATGTTTCTGACTTTGAAATCAATATACAAAAATCTCTAAACTCACATTTTCGAGAAACAAGACCATCTTTTCCTTTTTCAACAACTTGATATCCGTCATTAATTTTTTTAATAATATCATTTGCAATAGCATAGACTTCATATTTGGTTGAATCAGGTTTAGTAACATCATTAAAAGTTGTTATTATCTCAAGAGTATTATCTTCAACAGTATAATCTAAATATGACTTATTTCCTACGTTAATAATATGATCTTTTTTATAATTAATCGAAGATGTCTCTTCATTCATAATAATAGAGAAAATATCATTAATTGGTTCAAGAACTTCCTTACGTGATCTAAAGTTCGTATTCATATCAACAACTTCACCTTCAGAAGTATTTTTATATCTATCATATCTTTGTTTGAATAATTCACAGCGTGCATTTCTAAAACGATAGATAGATTGCTTGATATCACCGACAACATATAAATTATTATTTGCAATTAAATTAATAAATGTATCTTGCACAGTTGAAGTATCTTGATATTCATCAATCATAATCATTTTATAGCTTTGTTTAATTTCTTCACGAATGTCTTCATTTTCAATAATCAAGTTTAAAGCCATTCTTTGAATATCATCAAAAGCATAAACATTATATTCTTTTTTAAAATCTAATAATTCTAAATATATTTCTTTTACAATATCGACTAATTTTGAAAAATAAGGCTTTTGATTTTGAATACTAGCAATAAAATCACTCTTGGTTTGTGGTAATGATTCTATGTACGGAAGTAATCCTTTTTTCTTATCTTTTTTATAAATTATTTTGAAAGCTTTTGTTTCTTCTTTCCCATTTACAGCTTTAATTTGTTTTATAGGAAATTCACGTGGGAAAGAATTAATAACCTTATCATAATCTTTTGGTACGTTAAAAAATTCACTAAATGAACTAGTAATTAAATCTTTATATGTATCTTGACTATTTTTCTTAATTGGATCCTCGGATAAATAAGGGATTAAATCAACCATCTTTTTACGAACTTCAAAAATTTTATCAAGAATTGTATTAGTGATAGTATTTTCAATAAATTCTTCACTAGTATGTTCTTCGACATAACTATTCATTGCATCAAGTGGATTTATTTCTAAACAAAAATATTTATATATTTTATATAGTAAATTCTCAATAATAGAATCATCATTAACACAAGTCATCTTAATAAGATTGTTGAAAACTTCATCATCTTTTTTTAAATAAAGGTCTTCTAATTTTTCTTTAGCTTTTAAACGGAATTTAACACCTAATATGTTTTCATCAATAATAGATACATTAGCTGGCAACCCCAACTTAAAATGATATTTTTTGACAATAGAAAATGCATATGAATCAAATGTACTAATTTGTGAGACATCAACATCATTAGCATCTTCAAGATTATTTTCTTTTAATACTTTTCTAATTCTTTCTTTCATTTCAGCAGCTGCCAAAGTTGTGAAAGTGACAATTAAAAATTCTTTAATATGGAATCCTTTTTCTTTAATAAAGTAAAGTACACGTTCTGATAAAACACTTGTCTTTCCTGATCCAGCACCAGCAGAAACAATTAAATTACCTTCAGTGACAATAGCTTTTTCTTGTTCCTTAGTTGCCTTCATTTGTACTTTCCTCCTCTTCTTTATCATTTAAGTTAATATAATTTTCATCCTCAGGGAGTTTTACAAAACAAATATCATGATATTTGCAAAATGAACATTGCATTGTTTTTCCTTTTACATTTTTTGGCTTAATTTCAAAATTTCCTTGATTAATATTTTGAATTGTCGAAGATGCAAATTCTTCAGCTTTATTAATGAAATAAGTTACTGTACTAGCATCTACTAATGCTTTCTTTCCACCTTTAAGAGTACCATCTTTATTAAGGCCTACTGATTTTACATATAATGACTTATTATTTCTGACTTCCCCATCTTCACTCTTCATATCAAATGATGGATCAAAGAATCTGTAATCTTCGTATTTATCAATTGATAATCCATGAAATTTTAAATAGTCTACATTTTTATAATCTAAAACATTTTGAATGTATGAGCCTATAAATTTATAGTTCTTATAATTATAATGAAGTAGCATCATATAAATTGGTAATTGCATATTTAATCCACATTCAACAAACTTAGAATCAAAATTAAAATTACCTGTTTTATAATCCACTATACTATAATATTTTGCTTGTGTATTTAAATATAATTTATCAACTTTGCCATATATGGTAAATTCATTTTTGTCTAATTCAATTTGCATCTTTAATTCTTTTTCATTATGAAACTCATTCATTTGTGTATGACAACTAAAATCTTTGTGCCATAACAAAATAGATGGTATTTTTTCAATGAGTAAATTTACAAAAAATTTTTCTTTTCCTGTCTTAAATTCACTATTTATATAATCTTGATATTTGTTTATATTAAATGTTTCATATGTATCATGTTCAATAATCATATGAAATAAATTACCAATTTTCATTTGTAATGTAGCTTCAAACTCTTTATTTAAACCTAAAACATAATTAACAAAATAATAGAATGGACAAACAGAATAACTATTTAAAGATGTATATGAAAAGACTTTAATTTTATTTGACCATGAAGAAATTGGTTTAAATAAATGAGAATAACTACAATACTCCATTTCTTCTTTTTCATAAGCATTTAAGTATTTGCCTTTTTCTTTATAAAGAGTAAATTGATCTTTATCTTCAGCACATTCAAAATAGGCTAATTCTTTTGAAAAACGAACATTATCAATTACTCCATTAATTAAAATTAAATTTTTATTATCCACTAATAAAGAAGGAAATTGCTCGATTCCACCTACAACATTAGACATCGTTAATATGATATTCTTTGTATTTTTTAAAAAATATGTTAATCGATTAATTTCAATATTATTTAAAATTTTAGTTGTATTTAAACCTAGATTCTTTTTTTCTTTATCAGAAAAGAAATCTCTATCTTGATGAACAACAGGGAAATTAGCTAAAGAAAATCCTAAAACAAAAACATATTCATCATCATCTATCAAAGAATTGTAATCACATAATTTAAGAGAATCTTCAAAACGAAGCTGAGGAACTTTAATTTTATTAGCTTTATATATTAATACCTCAATAAACTCTTCTTTTGATGAAACTACATTTTTAATTTCAATCATAATATTTTTAATACGTCGACAATATGGAAGATAATTTTCATTAACTTCATTAACAAGATGTTCATATGCTGTTTCATAATCAAGTGCATCCAAAAAAGAAATATACTTTTTAAAGACAACTGAGTCTTTTAATGTTTCATCATTAAATAATTCATTAGGAATATTAAGTGTAAGTAAAATTTTTTTTAACTCAAACGAATAATTCCTATCAAATGTATAAAAATATATTTTATTTAATGGTACACCATTATTAATTAGTTTCCCAAGTTGGTTAGTAACATATCGTAATTCTTTTTCAATATTATCAAACTTATAAACGTTATGAGTATACTCATTGTCGTCTAATACGACATATTCAATATCAAAGCTTAAACTTGATAATGCTTTATTAAGTTCAAAATCTTCTTTACTATAACTAATAACATATACTTTTTTATTTATAAAGTGTCGATTAAAAGCATCGTTTTTATATAGTAAGTTGTTATTCAATAAATCATTATATATATTTAACATATTCTCATTTGTTAAATTACCAGAAATGTGAGTGATATTATCTAAAAATTCTTGAGCATTTTCATATGAAAAAGAGTATCTTTTGACAAGATATAATAAAGCTTTATCATCATAAGAATAATAAAGACCATCTAAAATTTCATTCTTTGTAAAAAATTTAACTCTTAATGAAGGATTATTAATTGAAAATTTCTTTATTAAGAAACTTTTTACATTAGAAGGGCATACGATAATACTGTTATCTACAAATTCCATCATCATCACTCTCTTTTTATTATTTTACAATAAATAACTAATCAAAAATATAAAAAACTCATAAAAATTAAAAAACCTATGCCCATATAATGGCATAGGTCAATTGTAACTATTTAATTATTCGATAACAGTTTCAGTGACATTAGCATCAACATCATCAGTTGACTCACCATAGTGTTCTCTATCTACATCTTTAAAGAATGCATATATTGCAATTTCCATGCGTGGTGTAACCCATAATGACAAAATACCAAAAGTTAAACTTGATAAAATTTGCCATCCAATATAACTTAATTCAAGTAAGAATAATTTCATCTTTTTACCTTGCATTAAATTTTTAGAAGCTGTAATAGCATCTTTTGCACTAATGCTTCCATCTTCTTTTAAAATATAATAAGTCATTGAATAAGCATACGCTTTTACAATTCCTAAAATACCAAATGAAATTAATGACCATAAAGTAATATAAATATCCATTAATAAAGAAGCAAGAAATGCTCTTTTGAAATCTCTGAAACCATAAAACATTTCTTTATATTCAACTGTTTCTTTATTATATGCTTTTTCACAAACTGCTATTTTTGATAAAGCAAATGGTCCTGGAAGAAGAAGCGATGCAATAGCTGAAATCCAAGAAACGGCTCCTAAAACTAATGCAATTGGTCCTACAATTGCTAAAACTGTTTCTGCATTACTTACACCTAATTCAACAAGAAATATTTCTAATTGTTCAACATCAATATCAATTGAGAAATTACAAACACCTAAAAAGATTCCTATTAAAAAGAAGATTAAAATTAATCTACCTGTTTGAAAAGCAAGTCTTTCATGACCTATTTTCCTATATTCTTTTGCACTTTTCATAAAATGCCTCCTTAATAAGTTAAAAAAATTATATCAAAATGTTTACTTATTTACTATATCTTTTTTATACATGCCTAATTTATTACATTCTCTGCATAAATATTCGCACATTTCTTCTTTAGTCATTCCTCTATTTACTAATTCACTATATTTTATAGGTTGACCAACAACAAAACGATGTGCATTCTTTTGATAATACATAACATAAATCGGTAGATCCATTCCTTCTTTTAAAGCCGTTGAAGCAAGTGTTGTAAATCCTCCATGAAATCCTACTAAAACATCTTGATATCCATTTGTAGAATCTTCAGGAAAAATAATAATATTTTCATTTTTCTTAAGTGTTTTAATACTTTCTTTAATTGTAGTCATAAAACGAAAATCTTGATATGTTGGAATTAAATCAAGACCAGCATAAATATATGTGGTAATTGGAGTTCCTATAAACCCAACAAATTTTGAAGGAGCTTTTTTCCAACCCTTTTTAATTGGATAAAAAACATCTTGCAAATAATGACACATACTTCTCATTCCTTCGGTCATCTCATGTGTACCCCAGAAACGAAAATTGTATGGAAAAAAATACTCTAAAGTAAGGGGACACTTCGTTCCAACATGGTTACATAAAATGATAGATTGTTCACAAAATCCATCTCCCATAAAAACCCATTCTGGTTTTTTCTTAGTAATTTTAACTAAGCCTTTTGACATCCTCCACCAGAGTTTTCTATTTGATTTTTGTTTATTCTTTTTCATACTACTCACCTATGAAATATTTTAATTCTTTTTAAATAAAGGTCAAATACAATTTATAATTTATTGTCTATTTTTTACATAAATTTTTCCATTAACAGGATATTTTGTGTATTCATTTACTATTTTTCCAAGTTCATCGACATAAATATTACCTGAGCGAGGATTCTTAATTGATTCGATTTTTCCTCGTATTGTAGCCTCTACATCAGAAGTTTCAAATGATAAATCACAGCCACTTGTTGTACAGTTGATAAGCTTTAAATTTGTACAATAACATAAAGGTTGAGTTCCCTCAATATGACAATTAATTAGTGTTAAATTATCTGAATACCACCCTAAATACTCACCTTTTATTATTGAATTTTTAACTGTTACATTTTTTGAATGCCAAAAAGCATCTTTAGTATCAAATTTAGAGTCTTTAACTCGCATATTCTCAACATATTGAAAGGAATATTTACCTTTGAAATCTAAATTATTTAATTTAAGATCAGTTGCAAGTAAAAATGCATATTCACTAACTAATTTGATATTTTCACAACTAATATTGTGGGATTTCCATCCAAACTCTGGTGACTCAATATTACAGTCTTTAATTTCAATATCTTTACACTCACGTAATGCTTTAATTCCATTTAAAGAAGAATTATAAATCTTAACATTATTTGTGTACCATAGACTAGCACGACAATTAGGAGTCATAATAGAATCTTCAATTAAAACTTTATCATCATGCCACAATGGATATCTTAAATCAAAAAAACATTTTTTAATGTTTATATTTTTACATTCTTTTAAAGCTGACTCACCATCTTCTTCACCTTCAAAACGGCAATCTTCTAAAAGTAAATCTTCTTCACCATATAAAGCTCTTTCCTGAGGAAAAATAGTATTTTGTACTCTTTTCATAAATATCACCAACATTTCTAAATCAAAATAAGATATACACTTATTCAAATAGATTATATCAAATTGGAATTTATACATAAAGAAAAAGGCACTCGAAGTGCCTTTATATTAATCATCCATTGATTTTGCGTTTTCAATTGTATTTTCTCTTCCAAGTATATGTGCCATTTCTTTAACTTTCTTTTTGTCTAAATTATATACAAATAACAATAGAATAAATTGAGCAACAAAACATACAACATATACAATACCAAGAAGAATTCTAATGTTTGAGTTAACACCTGCTGCTTGAGCTTCTTGTAATTCAGGTTCATAACCTGTAAAGATTAATAATAGTGAGACAAGAGAAGCACCAAATCCCTGAGCTAATTTTCTACCTAGAGAATAAGTTGCATAAACTACACCTTCTTCTCTTTTTCCTGTTTTGACTTCATGATAATCAATACAGTCAGCGACCATTGCCCAACCAACTAAACTATTAATACCAATTGAAAGGCCTAATAACATAGAAGGTAGAATCCATAAAACTAAACCTGTTACTTCTGAGAAGTTTTCTGCAGGGATGAATATTAACATCAATCCACCAATAATACCTAATAATAATGGCCAAGTAGATGCTTCTTTCTTTCCGAATTTTGTAACTAATTTAGAAATAAATGGAATAAAGATAAATGTAGGAAGGAATCCTAACATAGACACAATTCCACTATATTGAGTAAAATGAGGGAAAGTTTGTTGAATAAATAATGTAGAACAGTTTGACATAAATGCCATTGCTAATAATTGGAAAATTGAAACAAATGTAAATGCCATAGCTGATCTATTAGTAACAAAAGCTTTTAAAGATTTCAAATAATTAAATTTTTGTTTTTCTTTTTGAGCTTCGTAGTCAATGAAAACACGTTCTGTTGTACCTTGACATAATATTTGGAAGAAAAGGAATCCGAATAATCCACAAACTAATCCAATAATAATAAAGTATTGCCCCATTACTTGTCCTTCTTTATTATAAACAAGCATTGGAATTAAAACTGCTAGTAAAATATTTGCGATAAATGCACCAATAGATCTCCAAGTTGATAATGATGCTCTTTCAGTTGCATCAGAAGTAATAGCTGCATTTAATGATCCATAAGGAACATTAACAATTGTGTAAGATAAATCCCACAATAGATAACCAACAACACAAATAATGATTTTAACAGCTAAAGGTGCAGTTGTAACTGGAATAAAACAAACAGCCCCTGAAAATAATAAGACAAGTGATCCCCAGAAGATCCAAGGTTTAAATTTAGATTGACCAGGTTTTGGTTTAATAGCATCCATTAAGGCACCCATAATAGGGTCATTAATTGCATCCCAAATTTTTAAAACTAAGATAATAATTCCCCAAACTGCTAAACTTAGGCCCATATATTGTGTCCAGAATAGCATTAAATAAGAATTAAGGGCGAAAGACATGTTACATCCTAAATCACCACACATGTATGATAATTTATCTTTTTTTGTAAATGGTTTAGAGGCATTTTCTGGTGTAGCACCAGCAACAGCTTTTCTATAAAAATTCATACTTCATTCTCCTTATTTTTTACATTTTTGAAGTTCAGAGTTAATTTTAGCGACCATTTCTTGAGGTAATCTTTCTCCAGCCATTTTTGCTAATCTTTCAATAGAGAAACCACCCATCATTTTTATCATGCTTGTTGGGATGCTAATTCCCATTTTATCAAGTTCTGTCATCATTTTATCCATAAAAGCTTGAAGAACTTTAGATGCATTTTCATCTGCTTGAATAGTTTTGATTTTATCTTTAATAGAGAAATATTCAGGATTAAAAGTTAATGAAATCGCATTTCCTTCTTTATCAAACCAGTTTACAACAGTTTCTGTTTTTCCTTCTAACATATAAGATACATCTTCTTTTTTAACTTTCTTAATGTATGAAGCGTCTTTAACATTTCCAGCAACAGCTAGTAACTTGATTGATTTATTTAATGGTACTGTAAATTCAACAACTTTATCACAAGGTTTTGTTTCAAATAAAGCACCATCTACATAAAGTGAAACTTCATTTAAGTTAGAATAAACAATAACTTTTGTTTCATCTTCACATCTATTTACATAACGTTTAGAAGCAATGTGAACCATTGGTTCTTCTGTCCAATATGCTTTATATAAATAGAAGCTATCTTTTCTAATTTTACGGTTGTATGTGACTAAACCTTTATGGTTACGGCCTTTGACTCCACCTTCATCACGCATATCAGAACCAAAGTCAAACATATTCCAAACATGAGTTGCCCATAAATATGGTCTTGTTCTAAATGTCTCAAGCATTACATGATGATAATGTGCTTGATATTCTTCACTATAGTCTCCCATTTCTGGATGTGAATTATGCCATTTTAAAATTGCTTCACAGCCATATTCTGATAAACCAAAGCAGATTTTTGGATTTTCTTTGTGGAACTTATCTAACCATACAGCATTGTATTCAGCTTCTCCACCATACCATCCAAAATAATGGTTATAAGATATAATATCTGAAATATGATTCATTGGACTATCAGACTCTAACATTGAAAGTTGAGCCATTGTTGTAAGTCTTGTTTTATCCATTTCATGACATAAATCATTTAATACTTTATGTTGATTAATCAAATCTTCTGTAACACCAGCCATACTAATTTCGTTGGATAATCCCCAACAAACAATAGAAGGGTGATTATAGTTTTGCGTAATCAATTCTTTCATTTGTTGTTTAGCATTTTCAAAACCATTTGGTTGAACATTTGAAATAAATGGAATTTCAGCCCAGACAATCATACCTCTTTCATCACAGAGATCATAGAAATATTGATCGTGTTGATAGTGAGCTAAACGAATTGTATTTGCTCCAACTTCACAAATTAGATCCATATCTTCTTTATGCTCTTTTCTTGTGATTGCCCAACCCATATTCTCTCTATCTTGGTGACGAGATACACCATGTAGTGGATATGGTTTTCCATTTAAGAAGAAACCTTTATTTGGATCTATTTTAAATGTACGACATCCAAATTTAATTTCTTTATTATCCAAAATTTTTTCTCCATCTTTAATGGATACAATAAGTGTATATAAATAAGGATCAATACGACCATTCCATAAATGTACATTTTCAAGAGTTAAAGCAAATTTCAATTTCTTTTCTTGAATACTTGCAACAACATTTCCTTCTCTATCTAAAATGTTAGCTTCAATAACTTGTTTTTTATAATCAGGAATGAAACATTCCACTGTTACTTTAGCATTTTCTTTGACAACTTTAGGTGTAACAACAACTCCTGGTCCACCATAGTAATCTAAGTCGAAGTGTACTTTATTTGTAACTACAATATTTACATTTCTATAAATACCACCAAAAAAAGTAAAATCAGCAAATGCTGGATAAATGTAATCATTTACACTATTGTCTACTCGAACTGCTAAAACATTATTATTATCAATTAAGTGATCAACTCTAGCTCTAAATGTTTGGTAGCCACCTTCGTGATGAGCTACCTTAACTCCATTAAAGTAAACATCACTTTCAGCATTTACACCTTCGAATTCTAAATATACAACTTCATCAGCTGCAAATTTAATCTTGCCTAATTTTTTATAATACCAGCAAGTTCCACGATAATAGTCACTTCCACCATCTTGGCCATCTAGATTATTCCAAGTATGAGGTAAGTCAACTTTTGTTGCTTTTTCATTTAAAACTTTAGCAACAATGAGATCTTTTTTAACAAATTCCCATCCTTTGTTAATATTAATTATTCTTCTCATTTTTCCTCCTAAAATCCGTAATGAAAACGGTTTCATATATTTTAATTATATATAGCATTAAATATTATTAAAATAACTAAAATTGTTTAAAAATTGACAAATCCTGCTATTTGTTATATAAATGAATTAAAGGTAAAATTATGAAATATGAAGAATTCAAAACCAATATACGCGAATATCTAAAAAATTATAAAAATCAAGATTCTATACCTTTAGAAGTTATCAAAGCATTAAATGTTTGCGAATGCTTTACTTTTATTACGGAAGATATTTTACCTCTTTTTAAAGGATTCCATTTCCATGATGATATGTATGAAATTTTATATATGCTTGAAGGTAACGTTTCATATGCTATCGAAGACAAAATATATAATATTGAAAAAGGTGATATGGTTTTAATTTGTCCAAATCAACTTCATCAATTAGTATCACCAGATTATTCAAAAAGAATTGTTTGTACTTTTACTAAAGATTTTCTAGATAACTTTACTACTAAAAACACTGACTTTAAAGAGTTATTTGAAATTATAAAAGATTCTAACAATCATAAAATTTCATTTAGAGATAACGACTTAACTAAAATTGAAAACTTACTTTTAAAGATGACAAAAATAATTTTTTCTGAAAAGTTTGGTGATGATATTCAATATAATTTATCATTCTGTCGTATGATGTTAGTTATTGCTGAAAAAGTAATGGCTGATAACGAACTTAAAGAAGTAAGTTATATAACTAATCCTATCATTAAAAAAATTGTCACCGTCATAAACAATAATTTATCAAATAAAATATCTATCGATTTTATTGCTGATGAATTATCTTTATCTTCTTCATATATTTCACATATGTTTAAACAATTAACAGGTATTTCCATCCTTCAGTTCATAATTAAGAAAAGACTTATTCAATCAAAAGAATTATTACGTCAAGGAAAAAGGATTGAAGACATTGCTTTTGAGTGTGGCTTCCAAGATTATACTTCCTTCTTTAGAAGTTTTAAAAAAGAATTTGGAATTACTCCAAAAAAATATGTTAAAGAACAACTTATAATGCATAACGAATAAAAAACTTCAGCCATTATGACTGAAGTTATTTTATTTATTTATCTTTGAACTCTTCCTGAGCCACCTGATTTAATTAATGATTTTACTTCATCAACTGAAACCATATTGTAATCACCTTCAATTGAATGTTTTAAACATGATGCTGCAACAGCAAATTCTAATGCATCTTTTGATGAGTAATTATTAATTAATCCATAAATTAAACCAGCTGAGAATGAATCTCCTCCACCAACACGATCGATGATGTGGACATTATATTCTGTTGAGAAGTGATATTCCTCACCATCATATAACATAGCAGCCCATTTATTATCAAAAGCACTGATTGATGTTCTTAATGTAATAGCGACTTTTTTAAATCCAAATTTATCCATTAATTGTTTTGCAACTGATTTATAGCCTTCTTTATTTAATTCTCCTCTTGAAACATCTGTATTTTCAGCTGAGATATTAAAGACATCATGTGCATCTTCTTCGTTACCAATACATACATCAACGTATTGAGCTAACTTTGACATTGTTTCATTAGCTTCTTCTTTTGTCCATAATTTTTTACGGTAGTTTAAGTCACATGAAACAATAACACCATGAGCTTTAGCTGCTTTACAAGCTTCAATAGCAATTTCTCTTAAATCAACACTAACAGCTGGTGTAATACCTGAAATATGGAACCAATCTGCATCTTTAAAGATTTCATCCCAATCATAATCTTCTTTCTTAGAGAAATAGAATGAAGAATATTTTCTATCATAAACAACTTTAGAAGGACGTTGTGAAGCTCCTTTTTCTAAGAAGTAAATACCACATCTATCTCCACCACGAGCAATAAATTTAGTACCTACACCAAATTTACGTAATGAATTAACTCCTGATTGACCTATTTCATTATTTGGTAATTTAGAAACAAATTCAGTTTCTAAACCATAGTTTGCAAGTGATACAGCAACATTTGCTTCACCACCACCATAAGTAGCTTCATAGTTTTCACATTGAACAAATCTTAAATAGTTAAATGGTTGAAGACGTAACATTAATTCACCAAAAGTAACAACTTTCATTATTTTAAACCTCCTACTAGTTCAACAACTTCTCTTGTTTTCTTTTCAATTTCTTCGAAAGTACCTTTCATCATCCAACTACCACCGCAAGCGACGATTTTGTTGAATTCTAAGTATTCCATAATATTTGAAGCATCAATACCACCAGTTGGCATAAATTTAACTTGTGGGAATGCTGCGCATAAAGATTTAATTGTTTTTAAACCACCATAATTGCTTGCTGGGAAAAACTTTAATGTAGTAATTCCTAATGAAATTGCAGCAATAATTTCTGTAGGTGTAACTACACCAGGTAAATATGGGATATTGTGTTTTACACAAACCTCATTAACTTCTGCACTTAATCCTGGTGAAACAATAAATTTTGCACCAACACTAATTGCATCTTCACATTGTTGAGCATTAATAACAGTACCTGCACCGATTAAAGCATCAGGATAATGTTCAACCATAGTCTTAATAGCTTCTTTTGCACAAGCTGTTCTAAATGTTACTTCAGCAACAGGTAATCCACCTTTTACCAAAGCTTCCATTGTTGGTAAAGCATCTTCTAGATTATTAATAACAACAACTGGAACAACATGAGCATTATGAACTCTTTCTAAAACTTCCATTTATATATACCCCTTTCAATAACAAATTTTTTACAAAATTAGAATAAATCATTTTTAAAGTAAATAATAGTAATATTATTTATATAAATTTCTTTTTGTGCACCAAGTTTAAAATGATTTATTTTTTACTCTTTTCATATGCTTCAAAAAGACCATTGATATAGGCACATCCTAAAGCTCTATCAAATAATCCATAACCAGGTTTTGCATCTTCTCCAAAGATATTTCTGCCATGGTCTGGACGAACATATCCTTCAAATCCATTATTTACTAAAGTTTCAACAATACGAGCCATATCTAAACTACCAGCACAAGATAAATGACCGACTTCACAGAATGAATCGTGATCATCTGTCCACTTTACATTACGTAGATGAGCAAAGTGAACTCGACCTTGTTTAGTATATTTTTCTGCCATATGAATTAAATCATTTTCTCTTCCAGCACCAAAACTACCTGTACATAATGTTAATCCATTACAAGTACTTGGAACAGCTTTGAACATTCTATCTAAATCTGCTTCATTTGAAATAATACGTGGTAATCCAAAGATATCCCATGGTGGATCATCTGGATGGATTGCCATATTTACACCACATTCTTCACAAACAGGAATTATTCTTTCTAAGAAATAAACTAAGTTATTAAATAAATCATCATGTGTAATAGATTTATATTCTTTTAGTAAACCTTGTAATTCATTTTGAGAATATGATTCATCCCATCCAGGAAGATGTAAATTGTTAGGATCAACCTTTAAAAAGTCATCATATGAATAACTTAATGAAGTTGAACCATCTTCATTTTTATGATACATATCTGTTCTTAGCCAATCAAAAACTGGCATAAAATTATAACAAATACATTTAACTCCAGCTTTTGCTACTCTTCTAATATTTTCACAATAATTCAAAATATATCTATCGCGAGTTGGTTTACCCATTTTAATATCTTCATGAACAGGAATTGATTCGATAACTTCCATTTCTAAGCCTACTTCATTAGATAATTCTTTTAAACGATTAATAGTTTCTTGAGACCAAACTTCTCCAACTTTGACATCATAACATGCTGTTACTACACCAGTCATATTTGGAATTTGTTTAATATAACTTAATGGAATACAATCCTTTTCACCATACCATCTAAATGTTAATTTCATAAAATTCTCCTTCTTTATACACCACTATATGATGAGAAACCACCATCGATTGGGAGACAAACTCCTGTAATAAATGAAGCAGCTTCATCTGAACATAAGAATAATGTAGCACCAACTAAGTCATCAACTTCACCAAATTTTCCCATTGGTGTAGCAGCTAAAATTTTACCTGTTCTAGCAGTTGGTGTACCATCTTCATTCCATAATAATTTTGCATTTTGTGCAGTTGAAAAGAACCCTGGAGCAATTGCATTTACTCTAATCCCAATATGTGAAAAATGAACAGCAAGCCATTGAGTAAAGTTACTAACAGCAGCTTTTGCTCCACTATATGCAGGAATCTTTGTTAAAGGAGTATATGCATTCATTGAAGAAATATTCAATACACTACATCCTTTTCTACCAACCATATCTTTTGTGAAAATTTGTGAAGGTAATAATGTTCCAATGAAATTTAAATTGAAAACAAATTCTACTCCACTAGAATCTAAATCGAAAAAAGTTTTAATTTCTTTGGTTGCATCATCTAGTTCAGCATATTCATTGTCTGTAGTTGCTCTTGGGTTATTTCCACCAGCACCATTAATTAAAATATCACATGGACCAAAAGCTTCTAAGACTTGTTTATGGCATTCTTCTAGTGATTCTTTTGATAAAACATTAGCAGCAAATCCTTTTGCTATGCCACCATCTTTCACGATTTCATCAGCAACTCTTTGAGCTGATTCAACATTTAAATCTAATAAAGCTACTTTAGCGCCACAACAAGCAAGTGCCTTAGCAAGATGGGAGCAAATTACTCCACCAGCTCCTGTAATGACAACTACTTTATTATCAAAGCTAATTTTAAAAGGTAAATTCATAATTATATTTCTCCTTATTTCACCTTAATATTATCTTGCTTAATTAATAAAATCAATAACAAAACCTGCTATGATTTTTTTACATTTTTTTAAATCAAAATCTCACTTTTTATAAAGAAAACTAATAAAACTATTCAATATTAAAAGTGAGATTTATAGTTACTAAATATTATTCGTTCAATATTACAATTGAATTAATAATATGATTTCTTAATGTTTTATCTAATCTTTTTTCTAGTTCTTCTTTTGGTAATCGAATAACACTTCCATTTTTATTAATGAGTGATTTAATACATTCTTCGTATTCTATTTCTGAAATTTTTTTATAGTAAAATAAATGGTCCACAATTCCTATTGTGCCAATACACTTCACTGATTCTAAATCTGCAGCTTTTCGAAGATTTCGATCACCTGTTAATAATAGTATGTTTCTATTCTTAGCAATCGCTAAAGCAATTCTATCATATCTAGTTAAACGTTTATACTTTAAACCATATTCTTCAGCTAATAAAAATTCTTCAAATGATAGTTCAGTACTTTGTAAGCCTAATTGAATTAACTTTTCTCTTAAAAATTCTGGTTCAAGTAATTCATCTTCTATTGCATCATTATTCATTAAATAAGTATAGTCTAAAAGAAAAGGCCATTCTAATCGACTAATTTCTACAAAATCAATCCAAAAATTCGTATCACTACTTATGAATTTCACTAACGTTCTCCTGAAAAACAACAATTGTTAACAACTAGCTTAGATGAGGATCTTAATAATTCAGCCCCTCGTTGAATACTGATTTCATTTTCGTTTATAGCTCTATAAACAAGTTGTTCAAAAAGTGAAGTTTTTTCCGGCAATATTCGAGTAGGCTCATTTTTTCTCCAACCGTTTTTAGAAGCATAAATATAAAAAGCTTTAGCAACACTTTCAGAAACAACTTTGACCACTTCAGCTCTTTTTGCTAAAAGCATCATCGAGATTCCATATTCCTTAGCAACAAGTTCCATATCTTTACTAATTGCTGAGCGATGAATACCAAGCTCACGTATTATATCAACTTTTGGAAATAAGAAAGCACCAGCAATTGCATTTGCATAACGTTCAATTTCTTTTTCATCCAGATTTATAGATGACCAATCAAACATTAAATGAGCAAGTTCATGTCCTATAGTTGAACGTTGTCTTTCTGAAGACATTAATCCGTTTATCATAATGTATGGTCTTCCATTAACAGTTCCATTGATTCCTGAAAAATGGTCATCATCTATATCTTTGATTAAAATTAAAAAACCCTTATTCTCAAGTTTACCTACTAATTCATCGATAGGACCATCTTGAGCGAAACCCAAAACTTTACGTAATGCTTGAGCATCATTCTCAATATCACCTGAATTTTTTAAGGAGTAACATTTTGGAATAGATGGTAAAACTTCTCCACCTAATAATTCAATAACATCCATAAAACGATTAAAATATTCTTCAACACTTTCATAAACTAAATCTTGTTTTTCTTTTGACAATGAAGAATTTTTTCTAAATTCATTATGAACAAAAGTAACGTCTTCATTTCTAATGATTAAAAAATCTGATACCTTAACATCCAATGAACTTGCTATTTTTTTCATTATATCCATATCGGGATATCGATCTCCATTTTCATAATGAGTTATAGACATAGGAGAAACGTTTACTAATTGCGCAAGTTCTTTTTTTGATAAACCTTTTATTAATCTATAATACTTCAAATTCTTACAAAACATAATCTCACCCCCACTGTTTATATTATACCATTTTTTAATAAAAAATAAACACCAAGGCGAGAAATTCCATACTAAATTTATAAACATATTTTATTAAAAAAAGACTGATTTTTTAAAATCAGCCTAACTAATTATCTTAAATCGTTGCTTCTTTATTTTTCTTAAAGTGTATTTTTCCACAACCATAAATAATAAAGAATGCAACAAAACATATTACAACAAAAACTACAAAAACTAAAACTTGTATTATTGGATAAATTTCAACAGGTCCCATAACTATTTTAGTATTGAACAAGTTACCAACAAAAGGTAATAATCCACTTGCTGCTTTTTGATCAAACATAAATAAATAATTAACAGAAAAATAAGAATTTTCAGTTGCTCTAGCAATAGCATTTAAAGTTGTACCTACTAAAAAAACAAATCCATAATAAATGCTAAATCCAATAATGAAATGTTTGAAGTCTTTGACTTCTAAAGGTTTAAATTCTTTTAATAGTAAACAAAGAATTGGAATAATAACTACTTTTGTATGTTCTAAAATGTAGTGAGCATTCCAATAATTACATATACCAACATTATTAACATCCAGAATAAGTAAAGCTAGAACTGCACCTACAACATTAACAATAATTGCAAAGTGGAAAAGTTTATCGTTTCGTTTTACTATTGTATATAAAGATAAATATGCACTAATGTTACATAATTGCAATGGTAATCTTTGCATCTTTAATTCACCAATAGCTGTATAAAATTCACTGAATTGGAATAATAAAGAAATACTTAATGCTAATAATAATACATGTTTTGCTTCATCACTTTTATTTCTAAATATAAAATATAAAGCAATAATTTCACCTATCATAAATAGAATTACAAATAAATGAGATAAACTAAATCTCTTAAAGATGATATTGGTGTTTCCAAAATAATACTGTGGAGTGTAAGTACAAATGGAAAGAGATATAATTCCTAATGTTATTAAAATAAAATTTAAGATTTCGGATTTTTTAAATTTTAAATCTTCGAAGTTTTTAAATAACATACCTAATAAAATTAAGATTTGTAATGAGTTTAAAATCATTAAGAAAATGCTTCTAAAAATATTATTGATCATAAAAGCTTTAAAAGCTTCACTCATAAATCTAATTGAACTAAGTCCTCTACCTACTGGATCAGTTAAAGAAGCAATGATAGGATCATATGAGAAAATATAAATTAAAGTCATTGGTATACAAAAGTATGCAGCGACTTTATTAATATACTTATTGTTTGAAAATATACTTAAAACGATTACAATAACTGGAGCCATGTTAAACCATCTAATTGTATTTTCATAATTATCATGGGCTGTTGCTAAATACTCAGTTGATTTTTCCATTGTAAAGCCATCTGGCAAAAATAAATTTAAAAATATTAATACAAAGAAGCTTATTGAAAGAATCTTTATAACTTTTGAAAACTTGTCATTGTTAAAATCATATTTTTTATAAAACTTAAAAAATAATAATAAACCAGCCGCTATTAATATAATTAATGACATTAAAATAAAATATACAATTCTCATATACTCTAGATCCTTATTTTTCTATATTCAATTAAATATTGATTATTTAGTTAAACCAAACATAATGAATATTTGAAATAATTTTAACACAATTGCATATTTATATATATATAAATTTATTAATTGCTTAATTAAATTGAATAAATTCTTATATATTTAGATTATTTGTTATAACATTTTTGATTAAAATTAATTTTTCATTAGTATTTTTCCTAACTACTTAACATAGATTTTATTCTATCCTAGTAATTCATCTAAAAGTAAAAAATATTCTATTAATTTATCGTCTTTTGCAACACCTAATAATTCAAAAATTGCATTCTCATTGAAACCATCGTATTTCTTACCATACTTACCTAACATATTGTATTTTATGCTACGATATAAAATAGCCAAATCGTGATATCTATGAGATATACCAGTTAATCCTAAATCGATAAAGCCAACTATCTTATCATTTTGAACTATAATATTTGTAAGACATAAATCACCATGCGATAACACATAATCTTGACTTGGTTTATTATTTTCTAAATAATCAACTATTTCATTAAAACTATTAAATTTATAAGTGATGCATTTATCTGTATCTTGAAAATTAATATAATTCTTTTCTACACAATATTTTCCAAAATTCATAATAGTATCAAAAGTATTTTGTAAATTAAGTTGCTCAATATTTACACTCCATAACAATTTAACAGCATCTGTTGCTAATTTAAATAATAAATTTGGATTACTTAAATATTCTCCATCGCAAAGCATTTTGCCTTTAAGTTTGGTTTTTAATATAAATGCTTTTTCTCCTACTTCTTCATATTCAATAATATCTGGAATTGGAAGTTTCCCTTTTAAGGCATAATATACTTTCATTTCATTTTGTAAGTCAAAACTTAATGTTGTGATTTTCAAAATATAATCTTCAAAAATTATTACACCAGAATTACTTTTACCGATATTATCTATTTCATATGATAATCCTTCAAGATACTTAAATATAGAGTCAGGGATCCCATATATATCCTTAATATTTTCCATCGAATTTTCCTCACGATAAGTTTTAAACCTTTTATTTAAAGATAATTTTAAATAGAACTTTTCAAAATAGTATGGAGTTTTTACCATAATTCTTTTTTGTTATATATTGAATCTTTCTCTGTAATTTCTCTAACTGCTTTACATGGATTACCATAAGCTAAATAATTATCTGGAATATCATGAGTCACAACTGATCCAGCTCCTATAACACAACCATTACCAATTTTTACACCAGGCAATACTGTAACATTTCCACCGAACCAACAATTATTTCCAATTGTTATTGGTGCTCCATATTCTTTATCTGTCCATTTACCTATATTTTCATCAAAATATGAATTTCTTTCTTGATATCTAAGTGGATGAAGTGGAGTTAATAAACTAACATTAGGTCCAAAAAAACAATTATCTCCAATAGTTACAGGGCAAACATCAAGAATAGTAAGTCCATTATTAGCATAGAAATTATCTCCTATTGTTGTATGAACTCCATAATCTACATATAGATTTCCTTGAATATAAATTTTCCCTTTATGATTAGGAAAAATTCTATCTATTAATTCTTTTCTTTTAGGATCTAAATCGTTAAGAGTGTTATACTCTAATGCTAATTTATGTTGCTCATGAGCAAGTCTATTTGTTTCAGGATCTCCAGGTGAATATATTTTACCTGCTAGCATTTTCTCATATTCTGTCATAAGTTCCTCCATTTATATCTTTTATAATGTTTTAAATAGTCATAAACAATTTTTTCATAATATATTTTAATATAAAAATTTATATTTTCAAAAAAAATCAGAACCGAAAATAATCTTATTATAGTAATTATCTAAAAGCACTATGTTAAATTATTTTTTATGCTAGTAAGTATTTTATTTCTAATGTCCACTTTTTTATAGCCAATGTCTACTTTTTTTATTTTGCAAATATCTATTCAAAATATTTTAAAGTTTTTATTCAATAAATTTTTAAATAATTTAAATTATACATTCCTAAAGTAAAAAAGACCGTTCTTTCGAACGATCTTAATTATCTTTATACGTTTTCTTACTGTAATTTTTCCAGATTTAATTTATCATATTATTCTAAAATGAACTTGTACCATTACATTTGTTATTACTATTTTTTTACGAATGGTAATAAAGCCATGTGGCGATCGCGCTTAATTGCCACTAAACAAACATTATCATATATATAGGAAATGTATATAATTCATTTTCTTTCTTACATATATTTTGATTTGTAAAAATATAGCCTTTATTCAATTTATAGTTTCCATCTTTATTAACTAGTTTAGGAATAGCTCTAAATTCATAACCATCTTTACCCGATTTTATTTCAATTGGTAAAATAGATAAATTATCATAATCGTTAATTAAAAAATCTACTTCTCCTACTTTTTTACTATCAAAATAATATAATTCATGACCGTGAGCAATAAGTTCCATAGCAGAAACAGTTTCATATACTGAACCGATATTTAATCCTTTATCAGTATTTAAAATAGCTGATATATTATTTTTATATAATATATTTGTTAAAATACCCACATCATTAAAATATAATTTAATTAAATTCTTACTACTTGATTCTATTAATGGAAACCTAGAATCTGAAATAGCCTTAACACCTAAAGCACAACCAGAATTAATTAAATAATCAAATTCATCTTTATACTTTAATAAATTTGAATCATCTATGTTTTCAATTTGTTTAAATTTAATTCTTTTAACTTTATTTTCCATGTATGATGGCATCATATCATATATTCTTCTAATTTTTAAAGAATGCTCTTGGTCGTATTGTGAAGCATCATCTTTATAATAACTGTATGTGATGCTTTGATTTTCCCTCACTTTTAATACATTTTTATTCGCTACTAATTCTTTTATTGAATCCGGTAATCCACCTGTTATTAAATATTCTTTAAATTTTTCTAATATAACTTTATGAATCCCATCAGTAACAGATTCAACGTTATCAAAACATTTCTTTAAATATTCAACAACGTCTTTTCCAACATTGTTTGCATATAAAAATTCTTCAAAATCCATCGGATACATTTTTATTTCATCAATACTTCCCATAGGTATAAATGTATGTTTTAATGTAATACCCAATAAAGATCCACTTGCTATATATCTATATCTATTTTCTAGTTTTAAATCTTTAAGCATCGTAAGGATATGTGGATATACTTGAATTTCATCAAAAAAAACAATAGTATCTTCAACACTATTTAATTTATCACCATAAAGTGCGCTTAATTGCAAATATAAATCCTGCGTTTTTTTTACATTTTTAAATAGTTGATCCCCATCATAATCACTTTTTAAATTAACTTCAATATAATTAGTAAAATATTTTTTTGCAGTTTCTCTAATGATAAAACTTTTACCAATTTGTCTAGCTCCATTAATAACGATTATCTTAGCATTAACATTATTGTAATATTCAAATAATCTATTTTCTATTTTTCGATAAAACATGAATAAACATCTCCTTTTAGGTTTTCCAATAATATTTTACCACTTTTTCCGGTTTTTCCAATATAATTACGCCTTAATTTACCGGTTTTTCCAAAATATTTTGGAACCATTACTAAAAAATGACTTTTAATATTATTTTTTGCTTCTTTTTCAATACAAATCATATAATTTAAACCTAAAATGAAAAAAAGACCGTTCTGATGAACGGCCTTTATTTTTCAATGTTAATAATATACTGTAATTTTTTAAAATATTAGTCAATTACGTATGGTAATAATGCCATATAACGAGCATTTTTAATTGCTTTTTCTAATTTACGTTGATATTTTGCACTTGTACCTGTTACACGACGAGGTGTAATTTTACCATTAGGTGAGATAAAGCGTTTTAATAATTCAACATCTTTGTAATCAATATGGTCAATTTTATTTTTTGTAAAGTAACAAACCTTTTTACGAGGTCTAATCTTTTTAAAACCCATTAATTTTACCGCCTTTCTTGTATTAGTAATTTTTAGAATGGTAAATCATCTTCTGATAATTCAACATTTGAAGAACTGTCATTAATATCTTCAACATTTTCTTCGACAACTGGTTCAAAACCTCTTTCATCATTTTGTCCTTTTGATTCTAAGAATTTAACTGAGTCGCAAATAACTTCAATTACTTGAACTTTACGACCATCTTTAGCATCATAAGAACGTTGATTGATTCTACCAGTAATTCCAACTAATGAACCTTTATGAGTATACTTGACAGTGTTTTCTCCAACTACGCCATAAACGACGCATGGAATAAAACTTGTTGTTCTTTCATTATTAGGTCCTCTTGTACGGTTATCAACAGCAATAGTGAAGGATGCGACTGCTAAACCCGAAGTAGTTCTACGAAGTTCTGGATCACGAACTAAACGTCCGACAATAACAACTGAATTAATCATTTTTCTTCCTCCTTAATTATGCAACAAGGATTAAATGACGAAGAACATTGTTATTTAATTTAGTTAAACGATCAAATTCATTGACTGTTTCAACTTCTGCTTCTACTGTTAAAACAACGTAGTAACCTTTAATTTCGTCTTTAATAGGATATGCTAAATCACGTAATCCCATTTCTTTAACGTCTAAAACTTTACCACCGTTTTTTGTGACAGCAGAATTGACCTTTTCGATTGTAGCAACGCGTGCTTCTTCTTCAAGACCAGCTTTAACAATATACATAATTTCGTACTTTTTCATGAGTACACCTCCCTTTGGACATTCTGGCTATTAACCCTTATTAATAGCAGAGAGCTCTATGCCTTCACACATAGACACTTAATTTTACTCAAAAACAGTACAAAAGTAAAGAGAAATTTCGTCATTTCCTTTTGCTTCTTTACTTATAATTTAGAAGGAATTTAATTTTCTCCTAATTCTTTATTTTATTATTTTCATTATTTATATTATTTTTAATTAAATTTAACAAATACCAGTATCCTTTTTGGTGTAATAATTTTTCATCTATATAAAAATCTTTAGACATTTCTAGAGTCCTATCTTGCAAATTAAAGAAATTTAATGCTTGTTCTACATTTAAATATCCTAGATCAATTTTCTTATCAATGAAATCAAGAAAACGAGAATACATTTTACTAAAGTAAATAGATTCATCTTTGTAATCCTTAACTAATCTAAAATCTTCTTGATAGTTATAATCGTTTTTTGTTTGTACAAATATTAGTGAAAGATTAGAACAATTTAATTTGTTATTTTGGAAAACAATGTATTCATCTTCTAATAATGAGCATATTAAACTTAATACATCTTCTGATACACAATGTAAATTATCAAAAATTATCGAAGTGTTAGGATTTAATTTAATTAATGATAGTAAGTTATAACCAATATCATTTCTAGTCGAATCAGAAAATAAGGTCATAAAACTATTTATGTCTTTATACAATCTTAAATCTATTTTTATATATGAATCTTTATTCAAAGAGTTTGCTATATAATTGCTTAAGAAAGTTTTTCCTACTCCTTGTCCTCCTGAAATTAAGATACTATTTATATGATTTGGTTTAATGTTTTTTAAAAACGAAATCACTTCATCTTGAATATTTAAACTTAGGCCAATATTTTTTAATTCTTCATATGAACGTATATGATCATCATTAATATCAATATTATAAATATCCCTTAATGTTTGATTGATGTCTGTTTTATTTAAAACTTTATGAGATAAAACACACGAATTATCTAATAAATCAATTGCTTTATCTGGGAAATATTTAAAACTCAAGTACTTATCACAAATCTCAATTATATATTTCAAGATGTCTTCAGAAATTAAAACTTTATAAAATTTTTCATATATGGCTTTGCTCCTTAATAAGATATCTAATGTTTCTTCTTTTGATGAAGGTTCTAACTTAATAACATTAAATCTTCTAGATAAAGCTTTATCTTTATCAATAGAAGCATAATACTCATTAATTGTTGTTGCTCCAATAATACAAATCTCATTTCGTGATAAATATGGCTTTAAAATATTTGAAGCATCAATAGCTCCTTCAGCTCCACCTGCCTTTACAATATTATGTATTTCATCTATGAAAATAATAGCTTTTTTATCTTCTTTTACTTTTTTAAATATCTTTTTAAGTTTTTCTTCAAATTCTCCTCGGTATTTAGTTCCTCCAACTACTCCGGGCATATCGAGTTCATAAACTTTATAGTTTTCAAGACCTTCTATTTTATTTTTTGAAAGTAACGATGCTAATTCTTCAACGATTGATGTTTTACCAATTCCCGGTTCACCAATCAAAATAGCATTAGGCTTATTCCTTCTTTTTAGAGTCCTAATTAACATATTTAGTTCTCTTTGGCGTCCAATCAATGGATCGTGTTTTACTTTACATAAATCAGTTAAATCTAATATATTATCTAATTCGCTTTTTCTAGATAATGTTCTTATTATAATATTTTTAAGTTCAATAACATCTATATTATGTTCTTTGCAAAATGAATCTAATGCCTTTGATTTGCATTCTAATAAACAATAACAAATAACATTCAAAGATACCTTATCTTCATTTAATTCATTAGATAAATTAATGGATTTTTCTAATACTTTTTTTAAATTTAAAGAGTAATCTAAAAATAGTATGTTGTCATTAGATGTATTTTTATTTTTGGGAAAAGCTGAACATATTTTAAAATATGATATTTTTTTATCTTCAAAATATTGATTAGTAATAAAATCACTTTGGTAAATTATACTTAACATTAAATGAGTCTCATCGACATTATTACTATTAAATTCAAAAGCTAAACTCTCAGCTTTTGTTAATGTTGTTTGTGCTAATAAAGAGTATTTAGGGTGCATTTTTATTCCTCATATTTTATTTTATGATTTTATATAATTCTTAATCATTAAATATGAATAAAAGAAAAGTCTAGAATCTTATAAATCATAAATTCTAGACTTATAAATTATTTTTCTTTAATAGGTAATAATTCAATATAACCTCTAGTTCCTATTGGTTCTAATTGAATACGTGGATTATCCTCATCAAATACATATCCAATAACTTGTGGATTATATTTTTTAATTCCTTCTTGTAAATTTTGGATTGCTTCCTCGAAATCTTCTTCTTCAAATGGCTCACCCTGAAACATTATGTATTTACACTTAGGTAGTTCTATAACATCAAAACCGCTTGGTATCTCGCCATTATAATCAAGTGGTACCTCAACTCCTTGAACATATGATGAAGTTCCTTTCTCAATATACTTTCTAGGCAACCATAAACAAACAGGTTCACCACTTAAAGATTTAATACTTGTTAATAATCCCCAAACATCACAACCAACTTCACAACAATAATCCATATAATTGTCAGCTTTAATTCCTCTTTTAATTAATACTTTTCTTGAAGGTTTTTCAATAATTTGAATAAAAACATTTTTAACATCACTCATTTTCTTTTCCTTACCTTTCTTGTTATATTTAACTCCATAAGGTGTAAATAACTGAATGGGTGTTGGACGCAAAGAATATTCATGTGGATTACAACCAAACTCTTTATAAAAAGCTCTTTGATATCCATCAACACTATCGAAGCCAGCTTCAAAAGCAATATCAATAATTTTAGTCTTTTGATCTCTTAATTTTAATGCAGACTTTGTAAGACGAAGTCTTCTAATATAAACAGTTGGAGTCATACCGAGTAAGCTTACAAAAATTCGATATGAATGCCATGGAGAATATCTAGAAACTTCAGAAAGTTCAGCCATATTAATTTCATTATAAAGATTATTATTTATATAATCTTGCATTCTCTGTACTGCTTCTATACGTTCATCCATTTATTTCACCACCTTACGAAGAAAGCATAAACAAAAACTAAAATTTATTCTCGACTTTATTTGCTATGTTTTTATACCATTTAGGGATATCGTTTTTAAAGTTATTATAATCATCTAAAATTTGATAACAAATTTTTATCATATTATTTAAATCATCTTCCCCAAATTGTTCTGCCCATTTAATAGAATATAAAGCAGCATGTGCAGAATATACAGCTAGTGATTTCCAAAAACGTTGAGGTATATTATCATCAAAATACCCTTCAATTTGACCTATGCAATAAGGAATGCTTATGTCTACTCCAAAACTTTCAAGCTTATAAAATTCTTCATAAGGATCTCCTACATCCCATCTATTAAAATCAATTACTCCTATTTCTTTAGAGTCTAAAAAGATAAGATTTCCTGGATGAAAATCACCATGTTGATAAACTTTAGTTTCATTATTAATGTAATTTATATTTTCTTTAATAAACTTAATTATGCTTTCATCATTAGGTATTCTAACTTTTGATTCTTCATATTTTTGAATTTTCATGAGCTTCTTTTCAACAATAGATTTATTATTATTATCTTCAATATCAATACTTAATGAGTGAATTTTTTTAAGGATATTTCCTGCTTTTCTTCCTAGTAAATATTGTTCTTCTTTACTTAAAGAAGGTAAAACTTCTTCTAAATCTTTTCCTTCAATCCATGATAAAATCATATAAACATTTTTATTGTTATTACATACACCAAATTCAATTGGTTGAGACATATTAAATTGAAGTAAAGAATATTTCTTAATAATTTTAAACTCTTTTTCTTTTGTTTGATATTTTGAAATATCTGATATTCTTAATAATAACTTCTCATTATCTTTTGTTGTAATAATATATTTTTCATCACTTGACCAACCTTTTGAGATTTTATCTACATTTTTCCAATCTTTACTACTTTCAATTCCAAAAAACATATTAACACCTCACATTAATCATTTACTAAAGAATGTGAATAAATAAAGAATTCTTCTTGAGAGGGAAGAACTTTCTTTTCTTTTGTAGGAAATAATTTATCAAATTCTTCAGCTTTTTCAAAATCTAATTCATAAGCCGAACTTTCTTTATATTCCCACTTAATTCCATCAAAAACATTATCATTTAATGTCTTAACTAACATTGCCGTTGGAAAAATATTGTCACCCAAACAAACATTTACTTTCTTTGAACTTACAAATCCACTAGAAACATAATTTCCTGGATGACCAAAAATAACAATAGAATCATATCCTAATTCTTTTGCTATTTTAAATGATTCATTCATAAGAGCTTTACCAATTCCTTTTCTTTGATAATCAGGATGAACAGCTAATGGACCAAAAGTTAAACAAGGTTTAGTTTTACCATCTTCAGATATTAATTCACATCTAACATACATTATACTTCCAACAATCATTCCATCTATTTCAGCAACTAAATCTAATTCTTTAATAAAATCATTATGTTCTCTCATTATATGAGCAAGATAATGTTCTGTTGCTCCTGGCACATTAACATTATAAAAAGCATCTCCAATTAAAGATTCAACTTTCTTATAATCTTTTTCAGTTTCTCTTCTTATTAGCATAATAAAGACTCCTTCTTTTGATATAAAAACTCCTTTTCATAATGCATAATGAAAAGGAGCAATTTTAATTATCTATCTTTCATTGTTGGGAATAATAAAACTTCTCTTATTGAAGTTTGTTCTGTTAAAAACATAACAAGTCTATCAATTCCCATGCCAACACCACCACATGGTGGCATACCATATTCTAGCGATTCAATGAAGTCAACATCCATATCTGACGCTTCATCATTACCAGCATCTTTTTCTTTTAATTGTTCAACAAATCTTTCTTTTTGATCAATAGGGTCATTTAATTCTGTATATGCATTTGCAAATTCATGACCACCTATATAAAGTTCAAAACGTTGAACAAAACGAGGATCTTCAGTATCGATTTTTGTTAAAGGTGAAATTTCAACTGGATGTCCACATAAGAATGTTGGTTGAATTAATTTTTCTTCACAATATGTTTCAAAGAAAGCATTAATAATGTGACCTACTGTGAAATGAGGTTCAACTTTAATATTGTGTTTTTCAGCTAAAGCCTTAGCTTCTTCTAATGAATAATTATTTCCTTTAAAATCAACACCTGTTTCTTGTTTAATCATTTCACACATTGTAATTTTCTTAAATGGTTTTGAGATATCAATTCTTTCACCTTCAGGATTAAAGATGTTTAAGAACTCTACTTTATCTCCAGCAACTTTTTGAGCTGCATGTCTAATAATTCCTTCAGTAATGTCCATCATTGATTGTAAATCACCAAACGCTTCGTATAATTCAATTGTTGTAAATTCAGGGTTATGAGTTAAATCCATTCCTTCATTTCTAAATAATCTACCGATTTCATATACTTTTTCTAATCCACCAACGATAAGTCTTTTTAATTTTAATTCAGTTGCAATACGTAAATAAAAATCTCTATTTAAAGCATTATGGTGTGTAATGAATGGTCTTGCAGTTGCTCCACCTTTAACAGATTCTAAAACTGGAGTTTCAACTTCAATAAAGCCTTTTGAATCACAATATTCTTGAACAGCTCTAATAATTTTAGGTCTAGCAATTGCAATATTACGTGCTTCTTCATTAACCATTAAATCAAGGTATCTACGACGATATCTTTCTTCTTTGTCAGTTAAACCATGATATTTTTCTGGAAGTGGTCTTAAAGCCTTAGTTAAGTGTGTATAATGTTCAGCTCTAATTGTAAGTTCACCAGTATGAGTTACCATTACTCGACCTTCGACACCAACAATATCACCAATATCAGCTAACTTAAAAACTTCGTAAACATCATCACCAACGACGTCTTTACGAATATATACTTGTATCTTTCCAAATTTATCATTTAAATTAAAGAAAGCGACTTTACCCTTGTCTCTAATAGTCATAATACGACCAGCAACAGAAGCGTGAGCGTTTAATGCTTCTAACTCTTCTTCAGTTTTGCCTAAGTATTTTTCTTTTAAAGTTTCAGAAGTATCAGTTCTATCATAGCGTTGACCAAATGGATCAATTCCTAATTCTTTATACTTTTCTAATTTGTTTCTTCTAATAATTTCTTGTTCTGTTAATTCTGCCATAATTTTTACTCCCTTTAATATTCTATCATAAATTTCACTAATTTAATCACTTTCATTGAGTGATGAAATAATTGATAAAAAATCTTGATATGTTTTCATTTGTGTTGCCAATAAATTTCGTATAGATTTTGTATTAGGATATCCTTTTAAATAATGAGGAGCAATACCTCTCATTTCTTTTGTTGCAGTTTCTTCACCTTTTAAAGATATTAATTTTTCAAAGTGTTCTTTTAAATAATTTAGGTTTTGTTTTAATGTAGGTGAAGGTAAAATTTCCCCTGTTTTAAAATATGTAGAAATTTGAGTTACTAAGAATGGATTACCTAAAGCACCTCTTGCAACCATAATAAAGTCAGCACCTGTCATTTTTTGATATTCGATAGCTTGTTCAAGAGTAAATATATCTCCTGATATAGCAAGAGGTACTGTCATTTTTTCTTTTATATTTTTTATTAATTCGTATCGTGCATTACCTGTATAAAGTTGATTTCTAGTACGTGGATGAATTGCAATCAATGAAACTTTTGCTTTTTGTAGTATTTCAATAATTTCATATACATTAATGTGGTTATCATCCCATCCAATACGAATTTTTGCAAAGACAGGTTTTAATGAAGCCTTAACTAAAGAAGACATCATATCGTAAAGTTCTTCTTTTCTATTAAGCCATGCCGAACCAGCACCTGTTTTTGTAACTTTTACAACAGGACATCCAAGATTTACATCAATAAAATCATAATTAATATTTTTTTCTTCTACAATTTTTAACGCTTGTAATAAAGTCTCTTTACTTCCACCAAATAATTGTATAGCTAAAGGTGAATCAACTTCACTTGTTTCTAAATACCGATATGTTTCTTTATTTTTATAAATAAGGCCACAATCAGAAACCATTTCCGTATATGATATTCCAACTCCAAATTTTTTCATAAATTCACGATATGCTAAATTGGTAATGCCAGCCATTGGAGCTAAAATAACATTGGATTCTATATTCTTATTTAAAAAGTCCATATATACCTTAAAAAAGGAAAGGAATTATTCCTCTCCTTTATCTCCTTTGTTATCTTCACCAGTTTTTGTCTCGCCAGCAGGTTTTACTTCTTCTTCAGAAACAACCTTTTTAGCACGAGGCTTACGAGTTGCAGGTTTTTTTGGAGCTTCTACTTCTTTTTGTTCAGCAACTTTGCTTTCTAAACTAGGTAAAGTACGATGTTCTAATAAATACTTAATTTCTTCATCATTAATTGTTTCAACAACTAATAATGTTTCTGCAAGTAAAATAACATCTTCTTTACGTTCTCTAATAACTCTTTTTGCTTCTTCATGAGCTTCATCAATAATACGACGAACCTCTGTATCAATTTCATAAGCAATTTGTGTGGAGAAATTCTTTTGATTGTTTGTGTAATCACGTCCTAAGAAAACAGAACCTGATTGTTTTTCATATTGAATTGGACCTAAATCTGACATACCATATTCAACAACCATTGCACGAGCAATTCGAGTTGCTACTTCAATATCGTTATGAGCTCCAGTAGAAACATCATCGAAGAAAATTTCTTCACTTGAACGTCCACCAAGATATCCAACAATACGTGCCATCAATTCATTTTTAGTCATTAAGAACCTATCTTCTTCAGGTCCCATTAATACGTGTCCACCAGTTCTTCCACGAGGAACGATTGTAATTTTTTCAACTTTATCAGAATAAGGTAAAGTTAATCCAATAATTGCATGGCCAGCTTCATGATATGCAACTTGTTTTCTTTCGTGTTCAGTCATTGAACGAGAATTTTTAGCAGGACCTGCAATACGACGGTCAATTGCTTCATCGATTTCACGAGTACTAATTATATCCTTGTTTGCTCTAACTGCTAAAATAGCTGCTTCATTAATAACGTTTGCTAAATCAGCACCTGAGAAACCGGTAGTACGTTTTGCAATGTTACTAAAATCTACAGAAGGATCAATTTGTTTTCCTCTTGCATGTACTTTTAAGATTGCTTCTCTACCTTTTCTATCAGGTAAATCAACTGTAATTTGTCTATCAAAACGACCTGCTCTTAATAAAGCTGGATCAAGAACATCGTCACGGTTTGTAGCAGCCATAACAATAATTCCAGAGTTATCACCAAAGCCATCCATTTCAACTAATAATTGGTTTAAAGTTTGTTCTCTTTCATCATTGCCTCCACCCATACCAGCACCTCTTTGACGACCGACAGCATCGATTTCATCAATAAAGATTAAACATGGAGCGCATTGTTTAGCTTTTTTAAACATATCTCTAACACGTCCTGCACCAACACCGACATATAATTCGACGAAGTCAGAACCAGAAATTGAGAAGAATGGAACTCCTGCTTCACCAGCTGTAGCTTTAGCTAATAAAGTTTTACCTGTACCAGGTGGGCCTACAAGTAAGACACCTTTAGGTAATTTTGCGCCTAGACGAGTATATTTACGAGGATCTTTTAAATAGTCAACTAATTCAATAAGTTCAGCTTTTTCTTCATAACAACCAGCAACATCATCAAAGTGAACATTAGAAGTATCTTCTCTTCTTGCTCGTGATTTATTGAAATCCATTGCTTTGTTATTTGAACTATTAACAGATGCACTTAGTTTAGATAGAAGAACAAATCCAATGATTAAACCAGCACCAACAATAAGAATTGTAGGCAACCATTCTAAGAACCAGTTTGTTTCATAAGCATTAATGATATGATAATTACTTGCTGTATAGTAAGGTAATGTAACTCCTTCTACTTCATGAGTACGATTTTCAATAATTTCCATAATTGTATAATCGCCATCTGGAGTAGTATACGTATAAGTATAGAATGTTTCTGAATCTATAACTGCTTCAAATTTATATACTTTGTTATCATTAGTAGTATCCGTATATTTACCATAAACAGTAACAATCGTTGATTCTCGTTTGATAGAAACATCAGTAACTAATTGTTCATCAGAATCAAGCAATGCAGCTACTTGGGTTTCAGTTAATTGAATTGTTTGTGTACCGTTGTTTCCTAAAATGAAGAAAACAAACATAGCAATAAATCCAATAATAACTATGTAAGGCCATATGAAGCCAAATAAGCTTTTCTTTTGTGGTTTATTTGTATTTTCCATTTTGTACCTCCTAATCATTAATATTAATCAAACATATAAAATATTTGATTTTATCATTATACAACATAAAATATTTTTTAGATACTATTTTACATTTTTTCTTAGTCATTTGTCATTTAATGTAAATTTTTAAATTAGAATTATCATCAAAGACAAAATTTTTTTGATATCTCGGTATATAAATAATATCTTTTTTACTATTTTCAATAATAGGCCAATATTTTCTAATCTCCTCTGGCATCTTCCAGTCTATAAATAAGCGACGTACTTTTCTCTTAACATTATTTATCATAATAAAATCACCAGGTTGATACGTTCTAATAATTAATGGATAATCATATGAAAAAACATTGCGATTATCTGTATTTTTAGTAAAATCAATCTCAAAATATTCGGTTTTTAATTTCATAGGTTTATCAATAACATAACTATATCCTTCAATATTACAATACCTTTTAATTCTTAAAGATCCATATTCTTTAACTATATATAAATCATCTTTTAAAAATACTTTGATATTAGGCTTATGAGAATCAATTATTTTAATTATTTCTAATGCTCTTTTTCTAGTCATTGAATAAAAAGATCCATAATTCATAATTAATTCATATAAAGCAAAAACTTTTGAATTTGTAGTTAATGTATTAAACCTCTCAATATTAATATTTTGCAAAGAATCGAAACATTCCTTAATATTTTTTGTCTCATCTTTCCTTTGTTCGTTTAAAGTATCTATCTCATTTAATAATTTATTACGCTCATCCAAAGTTAACTTCTCGATAATATTATGTCTAATTTTATTTCTTGTATGTATATTTTCTAAATTAGTTTTATCAATTGAATAAGGAACATCGTTATTTTTACAATAAGTTTCTAATTCCTTTTTTGTATAATTAAGCAAAGGTCTTAATACATTCATTCCTTTGATTACTGTTTCTTCTAAAATACCGTAATATGGAATAATCATTTGTCGATTTTTTTGCATAATATAAGTTTCTAAAAGATCATCTTGATGATGTGCAACAAATAATCCACTACAATTAAATTTCATATAAATTTCTTGAAAAAAATTATATCTAACTTCTCGAGCCCACGCCTCAAAATTGCCAAACTTACTATCAAAATGTACAGACTTTAAATACATTTGAATATTATGTTTTTTACAATAAGAAAATAGTGATTGTTGTTCAAAGTTAGATTCATCTCTAGTGTTATAATTTATATGGCAAACAACAAATTTATATCCGTTTTTTAATAACATATGAAAAAGAGCCATCGAATCTGGCCCGAATGAACATGCCAAGATATAAGTTTTGTCCTTATCGTAATTAAAGCCCATCATTTAAAACCTTTCTATCTTTTATATTTTATCACAAAACATTTATAACTATAAGTGTCATATCATCTGGATGCTCTATGTTCTTTGTAGCGTCTTTAAAAATGACTCTTCCCATTAAATTAATATCTTCAATTTCAATATATTTTGTATAATCAAAATTACTAATAAAATCTAATAAACCATCACTAAATAAAAATACAATATCTTTATGTTCAAAATCGAAATCAATTACTTCTAGTTCACATTGTTCAATTAAGCCAATTGGCAAACCACCTTGATTGATAATAATTTTCTCATTATTTCTAAAAACAAGAGAATTTACACTACCCATTTTAATAAAACGACCTTTCAATGTTTCTTTATTGATTTGTAAAAAGTCAATTGTCGAATAATTATCGTCACCATAACTAGCTCTTAATATCGTATTTATTTGTTCAAGTATTATAGTTGTATTTAATTCGGCTAATAAAAGTGAAGAAAACATTTTAATTAATAATTGACTAATTTCATTAGCACTTTTCCCATGTCCCATACCATCAGCTAATAAAAACTTAATATAAGTACTATCTTGATTAATTAATGTGGAATCTCCATTGTATTCTAAATCTAAAGCTTTTGTATAAACATTATAAATAAATTCAGATGGCCTTTTCTTTTGAAAAATGATATGTTCTTGATTTGTTAAATAATCTTTTCTACTATAAATAAAACTAAAAGAATGATTGTTAAACATATTAATAACATTTTCTATCTCTTCAATATTTACATGTGCTTTAATTTTTTTAATAAATTCTATATTATTATCATTTATGTATATATCATCAATAGCATTGGATGATAAGGCATTACAAGTTTCAAATATAAGTTGATGTTTATTATCAAACTCTTTTTTATGAGTTAAAAAAGCCAACAAAGGTTCTTTTATATTGCCTAAGACATTATTTATATTTTTAATTTGTTGATTAACATCTAAAAAATAGGATTGTTCAGCTAAATAAATTTCATAAGCTTGTTGTATTTCCATAACTAATTTAAAAGGATAAACACAATCTTCGCTAATCTTTTTTCTTTCACTACTAGTCAATTTTTTACTTAATAATCCTTCTAAAGTATCTTTAATCTTGCAATTACTTCGATGAGTACATTTATTACAAACACGTGCTTTAACTCTATAATAAGCTTTAATCAAAGGTTCTTTTCGCTTTTTATCAAATCCAAGGCTTATGGCATCTATATAATGAGTAATTCTTAATACTTCATTTTCTAAACTTTCGTCATATTCTTTTTTTATTATTCGGTCATTAAATAACTCTTGAACTTTATTAATATAATTAACAGGTATTAATAAATATAACAATGCACTAGCGAGGCCTTGGTAAAATATATTATTTTGATAAAAAATAGGATCTAATGTTAACGATAATAAAATATGAATAAATATATAAAAAACTATTTTATAACGACCATTAATAAAAGAAGTCAATAATAAAGGTATTAAAACATATAACAGTAAATATGATGAGATATTACAAAAATAATATAAAAGAATTGAACCCATGACTAAAGATAATATATTGTTACTAGTTTTTGAATCCTTCATATTTAATAAAATAAATAATCTAAAAAATACAAGACCTATCAAATTATTAAACATGAAAGCAATACTTATAACTGCAATAACTAGCGAAGCATGTAAAATAGTTAATCCTTTATAATTATCTTTTAATTTTCGATTAAAGCTTAAAAAAGCTTGTATTGTAAGAATGCTAATAAAAGAATTTAAAAAACATAAAAATAATAACTGATAATTAAATCTTGTAATTAAAGTAACTATACTTAAACTTAAACATATAATTAATGGAGAAAAATATTTTTTGTTAAATATTTTTACATAAGTAGATAAAAGCATCAAACATAAATAAAAAGATTCTATGATGAGAATTTCAAATCCATAATTAATATTTTTTATAAAAGCAAAGGATAGAGTTAATAAATATGTTATTAAAGTAATTAACCATCCTTTTTTATATGATAAATAAAATAATGCTATTAATATAGGATTAAACATAAAAGCATCATGAATTAATGTGATACATATGCTTAAAACCATAATAAAAATATCAAATATGTCGATATTATTTTTTAAAAAATAAAGTGTTCTATTTTTTGACTTTACTAGTTCCATGTTCTACCTCATTACAATTTTAATATGTACTAAGGTAGATATTTGTCGATTCTTATTAATTATTAATTTTAAAATATATAAATAATTTAGATTAAAAAAAGTAGGTATGCACCTACTATTAATTAGTTAGAAGGAAAGGAAATCACTATTCTACCACTACTCAATGAATCAACAGTTTCATCTTGTGTGAAATAATCAGTATAACTAGAATCACCACTTAATGATTCACTTTGTTCGTGAGTCTTGATAATATTTTCCATTGTTTCTTTTAAAGCTATATTTTCTTTATAAACTCGATAAAAATAATAACTAGTAAATCCAATTGCTAAAAGTGAGCATCCAAAAATAGCATAATAAACAAATCTTATCTTTTTATTTTTAAGTTTTGTATTAGGCATTAGAATCACCTCACTTATCATCTATAATATAACATTATTTTTTTATTTATAACAATAACCAAAAGTTAATTAATAAATTTTCACTTCAATTTTTACTCTATAAAAATAGCCTAGCTAAATTTTAGCCAGGCTAGATTATATTAGTCATCTATTTTATAAGTTCTATGTAGTAATTCATGAGCAACATGAGAAGATGGTTTTTCTAGATATTCTTCATATAGTTTTTTAATTGAAGGATTTTCACAAGAAATACGAACTGATTTATTTGTATCAATAGTTTGTAAACCTTCTCTACGTGCTTTAATAACTTTAACATGTGGAGTTACTTTATGAAGTGGTTGACCTCCTCCATTTACACATCCTCCAGGACATGCCATAACTTCAATTGCATCATAAGTTGCTGTACCTTCTTTAATTTCTTCTAGAATTCTTCTAGCATTAGCAAGCCCAGAGACAACACATAAATGCAATTGCTTACCACCTAAATCAACATAAGCATGTTTAGTATTTGTATATCCTTGCATACCATAAAATTCAATTTCGTGTGGAAATTCATTGGTTGTTAACATACAAGCAGTTCTAACGGCAGCTTCCATAACACCACCAGTATTACCAAAGATATCAGCAGCACCTGTAGATTCTCCTAAAGGAGCATCAAAAGTACCTTCATCACAAGTAGCTAAATCAATACCATAACGTTTTAACATATTAGCAAATTCTTTGACTGAAAGTGAATAATCTGTTGGTTGAAGTCCTCTAACTTTCATTTCTTCACGAGCAGCTTCAGATTTTTTAGCAATACATGGCATTAATGAAACTACAACAATCTTACTTGGATCTATTCCTTCTTTTTCTGCATAATAAGTTTTACAAACTGCACTAAACATTTCTTGTGGAGATTTACAAGAAGATGGTAAATTAATTAATTCTGGATATTGAGTTTCAATAAACTTAACCCAACCTGGACAACAAGAAGTAATTAAAGGTAAATTTTTATTTTCACTTACTCTTTGTAATAATTCAGCAGTTTCTTCCATAATAGTTAAGTCAGCACCAAAGTTTGTATCAAAAACTTTCTTAAAGCCCATCATTCTCAAAGCAGTAATCATTTTACCAGTAACATCAGTTCCTGGAGGTAAACTAAATGGTTCACCTAATGCAACTCTAACAGAAGGAGCAGTTTGTATGACAACAAATTTTTCTGGATCGTTTAATTCTTCTTCAACTCTATATGTATCATCAACTTGTAATAAAGCGCCAGTAGGACATACTTGAACACATTGACCACAGTTAACACAATCATGAGGTTCAGAAATTAAAGTAGCAAATCCACGTTGAGAAGCAGAAATTGCTCCAATACTTTGAATCTTTTCACAAACGGCTGTACAACGATTACATAAAATACATTTACTTGGGTTTCTAATAATTGCACCACTTGTAATAACTTCATTAGGATGTGATAATGGAGCATCAAAGCTTATACGTTTTATACCTAGTTCAATAGCTAAGTCTTGAAGTCCGCAATGACCACTTTTTTCACAAGCTAAACAATCATTAGGGTGATTAGATAATAATAATTCAACAATTGTTTTTCTTTCTCTTCTAACTCGAGGTGTATTTGTAAATACTTCCATACCCTCAGTAATATTTGTAGCACATGCAGGAACTAAAGTTCTTCTGCCCTTTACTTCTACAACACAAACTCTACAAGAAGCAGGTTTATGTTCAAAGTTAGCTTCTTCTTTTTTTAGATAACATAATGTAGGAATTCTAATACCATGCTTTTTAGCAACAGCAAGAATAGTTAAAGAAGAGTCTTCTTGATATTCAAATCCATTAATTTTAATATTAACTAACATCTCTTTACTCCTCCTTATTTGACAATTGCTTTTGGCTTAGCAGGACACTTAGATTCACAAGTTCCACATTTAATACATTTTGCTGTATCTATTGCATAAGCAAATAAGCGTTCATTTTTAGCTGGTTTATCAGTTTTATAAATTGCTCCAACAGGACAGTTACGAGCACATAAACCACAACCTAAACAATTTTCTTTTTTAATTGAATAATTTAATAAATTACGGCATGAACCAGCTGGACATTTTTTATCAACAATGTGAGCAATGTATTCATCTCTAAAACTATGTAATGTAGATAAAACAGGATTTGGTGCAGATTGACCTAACGCACATAATGAAGAATCTTTAATAACATTTGCAAGGTTTTCTAATTCTTCAAGATCTTCCATTGTACCATTACCATCAGTAATTTTAGTTAGAATTTGTAACATACGTTTGTTACCAACTCTACAAGGTGTACATTTACCACATGATTCCTCAACAGTAAATTCAAGATAGAATTTAGCAATGTTAACCATACAATCATCTTCATCAAGAACAATCATACCACCACTACCCATCATTGAGCCACGTGCAACAAGATTATCATAATCGATTTCTGTATCTAAATCTTTTTCTGTTAAACAACCACCACTAGGTCCACCTGTTTGAACAGCTTTAAATTTCTTTCCGTTTTTAATTCCACCACCGATATCATAAATGATTTCACGTAGTGTAGTTCCCATAGGTACTTCAACTAAACCAACATTATTGATTTTTCCAGCTAAAGCAAATACCTTAGTTCCTTTAGATTTATCTGTACCAATAGCATTAAAAGCATCAGCTCCATTTAAAATAATAAATGGAATATTAGCCCATGTTTCAACATTATTTACGTTTGTTGGTTTACCAAATAATCCTTTTACAGCAGGGAATGGAGGTTTTAAAGTAGGTTCACCTCTAGAGCCTTCAATTGAGTGAATAAGAGCTGTTTCTTCTCCACAAACGAAAGCACCAGCACCATATTTAATATTAATATGGAAATTAAAACCAGAACCCATGATATTATCACCGAGTAAACCTAACTCAGTTGCTTGCTCAATAGCAACTTGTAAACGATGAACAGCTAATGGATATTCAGCACGAATATAAATTTCACCTTCATCAGAACCAATTGTATAACCAGCAATTGCCATTGATTCTAATACTGAATGAGGATCACCTTCAAGAATTGAACGATCCATAAATGCACCTGGGTCACCTTCATCAGCATTACAAATAATATATTTCTTATCACTTTTTGAATCACGAGCAAATTTCCATTTTAATCCAGTAGAGAAACCAGCGCCTCCTCTACCTCTTAATCCTGATTTCATAACTTCGTCAATTACTTGATCAGGTGTCATATCAAATAATACTTTTGCTAAAGCTTGATAACCTTTAGTAGCAATAGATTCAGCAATTACTTCAGGGTTAATAAAGCCACAATTTCTTAAAGCAATACGATTTTGTTTTTTATAAAAATTGATATCATCTTGAAGTTTAACAGTTTCACCATTTACATTACGATATAATAAACGTTTTACTATCTCATGTTGGCAAATGTGTTTTTCAATAATTTCTTCACAATCTTCGACTTTAACTTTTGTATAAAAAGTATGATCAGGATAAACTTTTACAATTGGTCCACGTTCACAGAAACCAAAACATCCTGCCATTGTGACTTCGACTTTATCTTCAACACCAAATTTCTTTGCTGCTTCTTTTAATTTTTCAATAATTTGTAAAGAGTTTGAAGATGTACAACCTGTACCACCACAAACTGAAATACAATATTTTGTAGGAGTTTCTTCATATTTACTTTTAATGTCTAATAAATCTTTAACATTATCATACATTTTAAGTAAATCTTTACGAGAATTAATTTTCTTACACATATGCTTTACCTCCCTAATATTCAGCTAAGATTTTTTCAACATCATCAGGTGTGATATTGCCATATGTCTTATCATTGATTTGCATTACTGGAGCAAGTCCACAAGCTCCAACACATCTTAAAGTTGTTAATGAGAACTTACCATCATATGTAGTTTCACCATTCTTAATTTTGAGAATTTCTTCAACTTTTTCTAAAATCTTACCAGAACCTCTAACAAAGCATGCTGTTCCTAAACAAACACTAATTACATATTGTCCTTTAGGTTCCATTCTGAAATAAGAATAGAAAGTTACAACCCCATAAACTTTCGATACATTGATTTTAAGTTTTTTTGCAATATGACTTTGTACAACCATTGGTAGATAACCAAAAATATGTTGTGCGCGGTGTAAAATAGCAATTAATTCAGTCTTATCATAATTGAGTGTTTCAATAAATTCATCTAATTCTTGAAACATTTCTTCATTTGTTCTCATATACAACCTCCTATCAATAAAATAATACTGATTTCTTAATTATACAATTTTCGACATAAAAAATAAAGTAAAAGTATCTTTACCTTTACTTTATAACATTTAAAAATTATTTCAATAGGAAACTATTAATCTTCTTAAAAATAAATGAAATTATTAGTACAAATATAATAGTAATCAATGAATAACTAAAGATTGGTATCATGTTTGTTGGATCGTTTCTTTGAGCAGCTAGTATTGCACTACCCAACCCCAATGAGGTATTACCAGTTAAGATTTCTGCCATAATTTCTATTTTAAAAGATAATGCAAAACTACTTGAGATACCTAGAAGGATATATTTATAAATTAATGGAACTTCTAGTTTCATTATATTTCTAAAATTTTTCCCTCCATCAAGAAGCATGTTATCCATTAAATCTTTATCTATATTTTTTATGCCACTTGCAATAGAGTCATAGATAATAGGAAAAGATAATAAAATAACCATTAATATAGGAGCATTTTTAGCACCAACCAAAACTAGAAAAAAGAAAACTAATGTTGCTGTAGGTATAGCCTTTAAAGTTGTAATGATTGGTTTCATAAAGTTGTAAAAGAATTCAAAATTTCCAGCAATAATGCCAAAAATTAAAGCTAATATGAAAGATATAATAAAACCAATAAAAACTTTTAAAAAGCTAAAACCAATACATTTATAAATATAACTTCCACCTAATATTTTAAAAGTATTTTGAAAAACTAATAATGGATTAGGAAAAATCATGATACTTTCTTCAATACATAAAGATACAATCCACCATAAAAGAAAGATAACTATAATGCCGATAGTAAAGGCTACATATTTATTTGAAATAAATTTCTTCACTTGTAGCACCTAAACCAAATAAGGAAATAAAATTATCGATTGATTCTTTATTACTAAATGCTTCTTTATAGCCTAAACCCAATCCATTGTTATCTTGTAAAACAGCTTTTGCAGCATTAGAATTAATTTGGAAAATAGAAGTTACTTCTTCAGATGATAATTGATCCATACTTTCTTTAACGATGCTTGGATTTTCTAAAGCCTCATTAATAGATTCGTGTAAGTTATCTAAATATGCTTTGAGCATTTTATTATAATCTTTATCATCACTTTTTCTAACAAATAAAGAAGCTTGAACTAATTCTTTATTATTAGTTCTTTCTTTATATTCATCTTGAATATTTTTATAAATAGAAGCTTTTCCATATGTTGGAGCACTTGTGTTATTTAAAATCGTATACAAAGCAGGTTGAGCTAAGAAAACATAATCAACGTCTGAAGAGGTTGCAACATTTTTTCCAGAAGCCAAACATTGAGCTGCAGCAGTTGCATTTGTAACATATTCAATATTAGCGTCAAAATCATTTCCATATAAATAATGGAATAATAAATCAGGTGTTTGACTTTGTCCAAATAAGACAATCTTATCACCTTCATTCATAACTCCATCTTCATCTTTTCCTGTTGATGCAATAAAGAAATTACCAAAAGTAATATTGGATGCAAGTAAATAAGGTGCTCCATTATTTATTGCTTTAATTCCAGAAACAGTATCAATAACTACAATATCTTTATCAGAAGATGAAGTCATCATCGCTACAATATTTGAAGGTGTACTATTTGTTTCAAAATTTGCATTTCCAACTTCTTTATAAAAAGCAATTGAAGGAGCTCCTGTAGGAGCAACAATTTTTAAAGAAGATGTATCAACTGGAGCACAAGATGCTAAACTTCCAATTAATAAGGCAATTAATAGTTTATTTTTTTTCATAATATATTCCCAAATAATCATCAAGACTATTTTCCTTTCTTGATTATTATAATAATAATTACTATAATTATATGTGATTTTAATCACAGGTGTATTATGGAAAAAAATATCTTAAATTTATTAAACGAATCTGAAAAAAGTAAATTATTTTATAAAAAAATTTCAAAAGATGAAATCCTTTTTAATGAAGGAGATAAGTGTCATAGTATTGGTATTTTAATAAATGGCGAACTTATTATTTCTTCATATACATTTAATGGAAATGAAATAGTTTTTAATATTATCAAAGAAAATGATATATTTGGAAATAATTTAATTTTTTCGACTAACCCATTTTATAAAGGAAATATTAGAGCAAAAAAAGATTCACTAATTGCTTTCATTAATGAATCTTTATTAATAGATATTTTATCTTCTAATCAACTATTTTTAAAAGCTTATTTACGATTGCAATCTGATAATGCAAAGTCTCTAAATGATAAGATTAAATTATTATCTTTTAAAAACGTTGAAGAACGATTCATTTATTATCTTTATATCAATAATAATGAAATAACTTTTTCTAGTGTGACATCCTTAGCATCATTTCTAAATATTGAAAGAGAAACTTTGTCACGTCTTATTAGTAGATTAGTAAATGATAAAATTATTAAAAGAGATAACAATCATATTATTTTGCTCTAAATTATTTTTCATTATTTTTCTTATTGTGATCTTTTTTAAAAAAATCGTATAATTTAGATTTTTTAAAAGATGTGCTTATTTTATCTTTGATTTTTTTAAATACTTTGTCATTTAGAAAATTTAATATTTTTTCATGAAATTTATTAAATTTTGGAGCATAAAACTTAACATATATAAATAAACCTAATGCTATACATAAAAGATAATAAATACTTAATTTACCATTACATATATTTACTAAAAATAAGAAATATAAATATGAAAAAGAAATAAATAAAGGTACTTCTAAGATAAATCTTTTAAATGTTCCTTCCCATTTATAAAATATCCGATTAAACACATACCATAAATGAGTAAAAATAAAACCAAAAAAGATTGATCCAATTAGAGCTTGAAACTGTTGAAGTAAAGTCATTACTATTTAAATAACTTTTTTATAAATGATTCTTTACTTTCTTTTCCTTTACCAACATAAGAGACACTATCAATTGTACCTTTAATTAATAGTGTCCCACTATCCATATTCATTGTGCCAATTGCTAAATCATTTCCTGTTACATGTAAAAAACCCATTACTGTATCAAGCAAAAACTCTTTATGATCAAAACTATCAATCTTTTTAACTCCTGTAATTGAAACTTGTTTACGTTCAGTGATTGTAATTGTATGTGTTAAATTACTTTCAGATAATTCCATATATTAACCCCTTTTAACGATATGCTAAAAGGAAAGGTATTATAACTTTTATTGTCGAATAAATGCTGTTAATAGATTTCTAAATGACATTAGTATTTTATTTTCTTCATTTGATAAAGGAGTAGAAGAAAAAACTATTAAACAACCAAAAAGCTCAGAATCATAAGCTAAAGGATAAGCAAAAAAATTATAATATTTACCCTCACTATTCAAGTCCTCGTGAATAAATTGCGTTGTTTTTCTTTTTTCTATTTCATCTTGTACATGAATAGATATTTCTTTATTAATGATATTGTTATAAATAGAATCACTATTAACACATATTACTTTATTTTTTGAACATAAAGCTATGTGATAATGAAGCTCTTTATATAAAGAATCAATAATTAAACTTAATTCTTTTATATTCTGTACATATGTATCATGAAGAGAAACAGTAACTGTATCATCTTCAATATTATAAGAAACAACTACCCTATCTCCTTCTTTAAGTCTCATTTTATTTCTTATTAATTTAGGAATTACTATCCTTCCTAGTTCGTCTATTCTTCTAATAGTTCCTATTTTTTCCATATAAAAAACACCTCCTTTATAGTATTTACAAGGAAGTGTTATTTATGTAATTAATTTAAATTTGATTTAGATAAGTTAAATAAAATTTTATTAACATCTTCAAATTTATCTATCCATTCACCTTTTTTATAAAAACTAACATGAACTTCACCTTTAATAAAATTAACTTTTAAATAAGTAATATACTTTTGTAATTCTTTAAATAAAATATAACCCATACCATCGATATTTGAAAATTGTTTAGTACAAATTAAATCAATGCGTTCTTTATATTCATTTGTTTCTTTTAACCAATTACCTTGTTGATATAACGTGATTCTTCTTTTAGTAAATAGTAGTTCTACTTCACTAGGTAAGGTTCCATATATATCTTTAACTTTATCATTTAATTCAGTAAGTTCTTCAAATGTTTTGGCTTCATCTATTTCTTTATATATATCTATTTTTTCACCTTTACTTATATAACTAGATGGAATATATGCATCAAGAGATAATATCTTACTAGCCTCATTAGAAAAGAGTTCTTTTTCTTCTCCTTTCTTTTCGCTAAGTGCTTCATTTAATAATTGGATATACATATCAATACCAACTGAATCAATAAAACCAGCTTGTTCTGGACCTAAAATATCACCTGCTCCTCTTATAATCAAATCACGTTGAGCAATCTTATATCCACTACCAAGTTCAGTAAATTCTTGAATAGCTTTAAGTCTTTTCTTAGCATCATCATTCATATTTTTATTACCTTTGTATAAAAGATAAGCATAAGCAATACGATTCCCACGTCCTACTCTTCCTTTAATTTGATATAGTTGAGCAAGACCAAAGCAATCAGCGTTTTCAATAATTATCATATTAGCATTTGGTATATCAATTCCTGTTTCAATAATAGATGTGCAAACTAAAACATCAATTTCTCCATTATAGAACTTAATCATTACATCTTCGATATCATCTTTTTCCATTTGTCCATGGACAATACCGATACGTGCTCCTTTAACTATACTTTGTAAATATGTTGCCTTTTCATATATTGTTGTAACATTATTATGAACATAGAAAACTTGCCCTTTTCGTGCTAGTTCACGTTCTAATAATTCTTTAATTACATTATTATCTTGAGGCATAACATAAGTCTGAATTGGCATTCTATTGACTGGAGCAGAATTAAGTTGAGATAAACTTCTTATTCCAATTAAAGACATTTGTAAAGTACGTGGAATAGGAGTTGCTGATAAAGATAAAACATCAACATTAGTTTTAAGTTCTTTTATCTTTTCTTTTTGTGCAACTCCAAATCTTTGTTCTTCGTCGACAATTAAAAGACCTAAATCTTTATACTTAATATCTTTAGATAATAATTTATGAGTACCTATAACTAAATGGATTGATCCATCTTCTACACCCTTTAAATATGCTTTCTGTCTAACACTAGGAATTAATCTAGAAAAGATTGCAATCTTAATTCCAAAAGTGGCAAAACGTTCAACAGCTCTTTCATAGTGTTGTCTAGCAAGTAAAGTAGTTGGACATAATAAAGCTACTTGCTTACCACTATTAATTGCTTTAAAAGCAGCTCTAAAAGCAAGTTCAGTTTTTCCAAATCCAACATCTCCACATAATAAACGATCCATTGGAGTTTCACTTTCCATATCCTTTTTAATTTCTTCCATTGCTTCTTTTTGTCCACTAGTTAATTCAAAAGGAAATAAAGATTCAAAAGCATATTGGAATTCATCATCTTCTTTAAAAGCAAAACCTTTCTTTTGCATACGAGTAGCATAAAGTTCAATAAGTTTTTCAGCAATAGTATTAACTCTTTCTTTAATGCGTTTCTTAGTTCTATCCCATTCATTAGAGTTAAGTTTATTAAGTTTAGGAACAGCACCTTCTTTTCCTATATATTTTCTAATTAATTTAAATTGTTCAACAGGTACATATAAAACTCCATTATCTGCATATTGAATATGTAAATAGTCTCGATGTATTCCATCAACTTCTAGGGTTTCTACATCAATGAATTTACCAATACCATTTTTTTCATGAACAACATAATCTCCTGGCTCGAGATCTTGATAAGATTTTAATATCACTGCACTTTTATATCTATTTAAGAAACGGGACATTTTTGATTGATAGCCAAGTAATTCACGTGAACTTAAAAATACTATTTGCTCATCAACTAATTCAAAACCATTTTCAAGAGCAAATAAACATATACCTATTTTTTTATTAGGTATATCAAATGGCTTTACTTGTTCATATTCAATTTCATTATCATCAAGCAATAATTCGATAGCTTTCTTTTGGTGTTCTGTTGATAAACATAAAATAATATGTTTTGCTCTATCTAAGTAACTTTCAATTAAAGTCAATGCTCCAGCAATAGTATTTGATCCACCGACAATTGAACGAGCATTAAAAACAATATCATTTTCTGAAGATGCAAAAGATGAACAATAAATAACTTGATGAGTTGATAATACTTTTGTAAGTGATTGATACATTGATAAAGAACCCATCATAAATCCTTTATCATATTGGTCCATAAAGAAATCACTTACTTCTTTGTTTAATATATCAGTAGTAGTTAATAAAGCTTCTTTATTACAAATAACATTAATGGAATTAGAAGAATAATCTAATATAGAATAATGATTATTTTGAATAAATCCATAATATTTATATAAGTTTTCACTAATATTATTATTCTTAATTAAATCGATATCTCTAAATACAATATCGTTTAATGAATTCACTAAATTACAATCAATATTGGTAATATCAAAACTCAATCTAGTCTTAATTTTATCTTCAAAGTCTTCTTTTTCATCAGAAGATAAAATAATATCAGTACTTGGTAAAATCGATACTTCATCGACTTTGCTAATTGATCGTTGAGTTGATATATCAAAAATTCGTATAGATTCTAAAGTATCATCAAAAAATTCCATTCGTATTGGATTATTATTGTTAACACTAAAGATATCGATGATATCTCCTCTAATAGCAAATTGCATTGATTGATCAATTTTATTTACTCTAATATATCCATTATCAATTAACACTTTTTTAATATCTTCAATATTATATGAATTATCTACTTTAAAATTTAAAACCTTACTTTTAAATAATTCAGGCGAAGGTACATAACGTAAAATAGATGCTGTATGAGTTATTAAAACATAATTATCTTTTTTTAATAATTCATCCATTACAAAAAGACGTTGAGCAAGCATTTCTTTTGAAGAAGCTACACTTTCTACTCTTAACATTTCATCTACAGGATAAAACAAACAGTTTTCTTCTCCAATAAAGCACGATAATAAATCATAAACTTTTTGAGCATTATAAAGATTAGAAGCAATTACATTAAATTTTCCACCACTACTTTTAAAATTAGATGCTACAACAAGAGCTACTCCGATTGTATCATCCACGACAAAAGATCCCTTTTTGTTAGAAAGGGAAGATATCAATATATTCTTATTTAATAAAGAAAATAAATCGTCCAAACAATACGCTCCTTTATTAGTGGTTTTCACATTTAATAATTTACAATAAATATACATCAATAACAAGGTAAAATATTATATGAGATAGTATCACTTATTAATTATTAAATAATAAAACAAAAACAATATTTCAATGTATTATAAATATTTTTAACTTCCAATTTTATTTAGTATATATAGAATTTATTCTATTTTTTGCAATATCAAAATACTTCTTTTCCTTTTCAATACCAATAAATATTCTATTTCTTTTCTTGGCAACATAACCTGTAGTTCCACTTCCCATAAATGGGTCTAACACAATATCTTTTTCATTGGTAGCAGAAATTATAATTCTGTCTAATAAACATTCCGGTTTTTGAGTGGGATGATAACCAAATTTTTTTTCATTTATTTGTACAGCAGAGAGATTCCAAACATCCTGCATTTCTTCATTGTTAACTTTAAACATGTCTTTATAATTAAAAGTCTTATTTTTCCCCTTACTAGCCCATATAATGAACTCATAAGAAAATCTAAATTTATTTTTATATATTAATGGTGGTGGATCAATCTTATGCCAAATAATAATATTAATGATTCTGAATCCAATTTTTTTCATTTGTTGCTGAACATCAAAAATATTATGTTGAGTTCCACTCACCCAAATTGTTCCACCAACTTTTAATAATCTATAACATTCACTTAACCATTCATAGTTAAATTTACTAATATCCTCATAACGAGAGGCTTTATCCCATTCACCTTTATTGACTGACACAACTCTACCATTATGAATAGATAAACCGCCATTAGATAAAAAATATGGTGGATCTGCAAACACCATATCTATTTTATTTGAAGGCATAGTCTTCATTACTTTAATACAATCATCGTTATATAACATAAAAAGTCCTCACAATAATTATTTAGCAAAAATTTAAATTTTTCCTAAAAATATTTTAAGAACTTATGATGTGTTTATTAGATTCTTACTAAATTTAAAAGTTTATACAAAGCTCCATCTTCTAAATCTTTTAGATTGTACATTGTTGGTAAAACATCAAAAGTTTCTTCTAAATTATGTTTTGCCGTGTTCCAGCCAATGCCATCAGTAAACCAAACAAAGGTAAATCCATCTATTTGTTTTGATTCAATAGCTAAGTTCTTATAACTTCTCGCAGTTTCATTTAATTTAGAACCACTACTTCCATAAAAATTACACTCGCATGCATATACATGATTATTAACATATAAAACAAAATCAAATCTTTTTTCTGTTTTTCCTTGATTACTTATACAATTTAAGTCTAAATTAAATTTCTCTTCAATTTCGGATTTAGTCATTTCTTTAAAATAAGAAACTCCTTTTACCAAACCATATTTAACTAAATAAGATTCAACTAAATCTTCCATTGCATCACCAGTTCTATTTTTTCTTCCATTAGTATCCATACCAACTTCTACACCAGTTACATAATCAACTAAATTATTTATAATATGATTTTCTAACAAATCAAATAGGCCTGTTTCTCGCATAAAATATTTGCACTCTTCATAATGGCAGTAAGAATTATTTGAATATTGATTGTAGTCAAATTTATATATTTTTGCTCCATTTCCATCTTGACAATAAATTTCTTTTTCTCGTTTAGCAATCAAAATTGGAATAACTCTTAAAATATCAGGATATTTTCCTAAAAGGTTTTCAAAATCCTGCTCAATATGTTTACTACCAATTAAAGAATTTAATATATTTAATTCTACCTTTATATTGTCAACGTTTGCATAGCATTTATCAAAATCAACATAGTATTTATACGTTGCAATTGTATCTTTCATTGTAGATAGCCATTCATTAAATTTTCTTTCCATTTATTTATTCCTCCTGTTTATTTATTAATTCTAAATATCTTCTTTTTGTTAATTCACAATACTCTAATTCTTTCTCAATACCAATATATCTTCTATTTAATTTTAAACTAACTAATCCAGTTGTGCCACTACCATTAAAAGGATCTAGTACTAAATCTCCTTCATTAGTAGAAGCTAAAATAATTCTTTTAAGTAACGCTAATGGCTTTTGAGTAGGATGTTTGCCATATTTTTTTTCTTCTTTTGTTGGTAAAGGAATCAACCAAACATCTTTCATTTGCTTGCCACCATTAGTTTCTTTCATCAAGAAATAATTAAATATATGTTTCCCTTTTTTCTTTGGAGTTAATTGCTTTCTTGCCCATAAAATTGTTTCAGTAGAATTTGTAAAACATCTGCAAGCTAAATTAGGAGCAGGATTGGGTTTTTGCCAAGTTATATTATTAATAATTGAAAATCCTTCTAATTCTAAAGCCATACCAATAACATAAATATTATGAAATGTCCCACTAATCCAGATAGTACCATTATCTTTTAGTACATTCCTACATAGTCGAATCCATTTTCTATTAAAGTCTATTTTCTCTTCAATTGTTATTGATTTATCCCATGCACCTTTATCAACTGATACTTGTTTTCCAGAATGACAAGATACGCCACCACTTGATAAAAAGTAAGGTGGATCAGCAAATATCATATCCACCGATTGTGGCTTTAACAATTTTAATATTTTAAAACAATCATCATTATATAAAGTAAAATCATTTTCGTTTATAAATATTGTTTTATTCATAATTAGTAATAATCACTTCTTCTACTTCACCACGGCCATCTGCTTTTGCATTAATCATTCTTTTTGCAGGCACGACAGTAATATGAAATCCTTTATATAATTCATTAATAAACTTTGTATTATGATTGCTTAACATTAAATATACACCTTTTTTTGATAATTCCTTAAAAACATTAGCAAGTCTAATTTGCTCATCTTTTCCAAATGAATTTTTATCATAAGCAGTGAAACTTTCCTTCTCGTCCCATGAATCATATGGTGGATCAAAATAAACAAAATCCCCCGCTTTTGCATTTTTAACTGCAACTTCAAAATCAACATTAGTAATAACAGGCTTTCTATTTTTAAAAAAGATATTTAAATTATCAAATGTTTTTCTATCAAAACAATTAATATATTTTTTCTTACCAGATGGAACATTAAAATAGCCTTTTGAATTAACTCTATATAATCCATTAAAACAAGCTTTGTTAAGATATATCATTCTTCCTGCTCTTACATGAATTGGAAGTTTATTGAAGTCATCTAATTTATCCATTTCTCTAACACGATAATAATATTCTTCAGAATGATTAACTTCATGTTTTAGTAATTCTTCTTTTAGCAATGAGAACAACTGATTATCTTCTAAACATTTATAAACACAAATAAGTTCTTCATTAGCATCATTAATAGAAAATGCTTTCGGTTGTAATTTAAATAATAAAGCTCCACCACCTACAAATGGTTCAAAATATCTATTGAATGATTCAGGTAAATGAGATTCAATAACATCCAAGAGTTGTGTTTTTCCACCAGCCCATTTCACAAAGGGATGAACTTCCAAATTCTTTACTTCTCTAACAGGCACTAATTTCATTCCTAATGCATCATATATTTTTGCAATAGTATTAAATGTAACACCAGTAACAGTTCCTTTTTCTATTTTTGATAATTGTGCTCTATCCATACCACATAAAAAAGATAATTGCTCTTGAGACAATCCCGCTTGAATTCTAAAATTACGAATATCATTTCCTAAAGAAGCTAGCATCATTTCCATATAAAAATCTCCTTGTATTACTATCAAGAAAATCTTATCATAATTCGTTAGATTTGTGTATAAAAATACACACCATTTTTTTAATATTTTATTTATAGAGTTTAATTATTAAGTCTTCTTTTTCACTATCCCTTGATGTTCTAACTACTTCAAATTCATCACTAAAATATGTACTTACTATACTAGCTAATAAGTATTTATTCCATGGATAAGATAAATGAGGATATCCATGAGTATGATTCTCGATTTCTTTTGGATTATATTCGCCAAATCTAGCTACTAATAATCTAATGTTTTTCCTAATAATATCTAATTTATTGTTAGGAATTTTTAACATTTCTTTTGAAATTACTGTATCACCACTTATTTGAATGTATTTTTTTTGATCATCCGTATAATAAAAATCATTTCTTAAACCATCATATATAATACATTCATTTTCGTACCATTCATGTGTTCTATCGGCAAGTTTTGTTGCTTTTTCTATAGTTAAATAAGATATGATTTCGCCATAATTATAAAATAAATATTCTTTAACCAATTCGAAGTTTTCTTCGAGAAGATACAGATAATATTTAAATTTAAACTTTGTTTCCTTATTCAATATTTCTTGTAAAATTTCATCATCATTCATTTTCTTTTTTGCAAATAATTTTGGCGTTCTCTTAAAGTAATATTTATCAACAATTATATGATCTAATTTACTTAGATTTTCTAATTCATCAATTCTTAATACTTTACCAATTTCCATAATTCTTTCTTCAATAATATTATCAACAGAAGTCGATGTTGAATCATAGATTATATCCAAATCTTTGTCATATTTAATTGGGTAACATCCGTATTTTATTGCTGAAAATATAAATTTATAAAACAAAGAATAAGGAACCCATATATCCTGGTCATTATAAGGTAATCTTTTTAAAGATTTTTCTAGATCCAAACAAGAACAAAATGTTTTATTTTCATCAAAAGCATTATAAAAATAAGCTAGAATTTCATTACCAAAGCAACCCACAGTCTCGTTATAATATTTATAAAATTCATCAATCCTATTTAATACTTCTTTAATAGTAATTGAGAAGCGCTTAGCAATTTCAGCTAAAGATAATGGTTCACCTAAAAATCCATTATACAAATAGATAATTTTTTGAGTTAATTCATCTTTATATTTGGTAAAAGTATAATTTATCTGCATAAAAAATTTTGAATAAGACAAATTATAAAAGAAATACTTGTCGTAGTCATTTTCTCTAGGCATTAACATACTTTGTATTTCATTTTTATCATACATATTAAAATCTCTCATATGTGTAATACCATTAATAAAAAGGATTTTACGTGTTAGTGGATTTTCAATAAATGCATCTGTTGGAATCAAACCATATTCTTTAAACTTAAATTCACTAAAAGAACAATAATACTTACTTCTACTAATGAATTCTAAAAAGGCACCTGCTATATTCTCATAACTTGAGTGTTCTTGCTTATAACGCATGATAAAAATAAGTGCTACTGATTTATTATCTGTAATACCTAATTCTCGAACACTATTAGCATACAATAATAAAAGATCATCTAGATTATTATGTGGTCCCCATTCATCATATTTATTTAAATCTAAATGAAATGTCTTTAAAAAGAAATCATTAATATCTACCAATGATATTTTATCATCTTCAACTCTAAAATCTTTATTATTAATAAAATAATTCTTAAAAGCATCTGCATCAAGTTTTACTTCATATCCTTTTTGAATTGCTTCTTGAAAATCACTTAATAATAACGTTTTAGATTTACCTTTTAAACTATCTTGTTTATCAAATAAAGCATTAATAATTAAGCTATTAAGATAATCAATGCTAAAATTTATTTTTTTATAATGCTTTTCAGCTTCTTCGATGTTTTCTTTTGTAAAAAATAATAAATCTTCTTTGTTAATCATAAACTATATACCTTCTTTCTATGAATAATAAATAACGGAGGGCTAGTGGATGGACTATAAGGAGACGGTTATCGAAAGGAGGATTGTGTCCATCCACTAGTAAAATGAAACTAAAAATTTAAAGCTTTTTGATTTCACGATTGCATTATACTAAAAAAAGAAATTAAAAAAAATAGGTCAGGACAATACAACATTTCAAATAGTTTAAGAAAATTCTTATATATTTTTATACTTCGTATAAAATATATAAATTGTGGTATATAAAGTTTTAAATACTTGTAAAAAAAGTATTAAGAACAATTTCTTAATACTTATAAATAATAATATTTTAATTTATAGCTTTGCCTATATTATAAGCTTTAATTAAAGATTCTTTATTTATTATATCACCTGGAGAAGTGACTCCTCCTTGGAAAATAACGTCTTTTATTTGACATTTAGGATAACATTCAACCCAGCCTTCTAATCCACTTAATGCTTTTTTATAGGTTTCAAGTTCATCCTCTGCTGCAGTAGCAATAAAATATATATCTCTAAATTTATAATCTTTATAAAACATAGAATTGCATCTATCTAATAATGTTTTCATAGCTCCACTCATTTCATAGTAATAAATTGGTGTTGCAAATACGATAACATCTGATTCAACCATTTTATCAGCAATTTCAATAGCGTCATCATTAATTACACAATGTCCTAAACTACCACAAACTAAACATCCTCTACAAAATGCAATATTTTTATTTTTTAAAGAAATGATTTCTACTTCATTATTATTAACTTTCACACCTTTAGCAAATTCATTTGCTAAAGCTTCTGAATTGCTATTTTCTCTTAAACTAGTAGATATTATTAATACTTTTTTCATACTTAGATATTTCCCTTATTTCATATTCTTTCTTTGTTCAAGAAGTTTTAAAAAGAACTCAACAGTATTTGGATCTTGATGTGAAAAGAATGAACTTGTTTTAGTATCAAGTGCATTAATTGTTTCCATATCTTCTAACGTTAAATAAAAATCAAATACATCAAAATTTTGTTCCATTCTATCTTTATGAACAGTTTTAGGAATAACAACAACTCCTCTTTGTATTAACCATCTTAAAATAGTTTGAGCAACTGTTTTATGATATTTTTCTCCTATAGCTTTTATAGTTGGATTATTAAACATATCATTGCGACCTTCTCCAAATGGTCCCCATGATTCAATTTGACAATTGTATTTCTCTAACCATTTTTGTGCATCTTGTTGTTGATTTAATGGATGAGTTTCAATTTGATTAACCATAGGTTTAATATTTACAAAAGCTTGAAGATCTACAAATCTATCAGGATAAAAATTAGATATACCTATTGCCCTAACTTTACCTTTTCTATAAAGTTCTTCTAAAGCACGATAAGCACCATAATAATCAGCAAACGGTTGATGTAATAAAACTAAATCAATGTAATCAACTTGCAATTTTCTCATTGATTCAATAACAGATTTATAAGCTTCTTCATATCCATAATGTTCAATCCATATTTTAGTTGTTAAAAAGATTTCTTCACGTGGAATTCCGCTTTCTTTGATAGTTGGCCTACTTCTTCTTCATTAAAATAAGCTTGTGCTGTATCAATAAGACGATACCCAACACTTAGGGCATCTAGAACACATCTTTTGCAATCTTCTTTTGATACTTGATATACTCCATATCCTAGTATTGGCATCTTTACACCATTATTTAATGTTACATATTCCATATATATTTACCTCCTAGTTATTCTTTGATAAAATAATTATAGAACCCGATAGTAACTATCGGTCAATAGGTAAGGTGAAATTTTATGTATTCAATGAAAGAAGCTTGTGAAATGTTTAATATGAATTATCAAACTTTAAAATTTTATTGTAATGAAGGTTTAATCCCAAATGTGAAAAGAGATGAAAATAATTATCGAATATTCGATGAGAAAGATATTGAATGGTTACGTGTAATTATGTGTCTAAAAAATTGTGGGATGAGTATCAAAGAAATGAAAGAATATGTCAATCTATGTTTAAATGGAAATAGTACAATTCCACAAAGAAAGCAATTACTTTGTGAAAAGAAAAAGAATCTTGAAGCACTACAACAACAAATTCAAGATTCGATTAATTTTATTGATAAGAAACAAAAATACTATGATGAGATTTTAAGTGGAAATAAAGTTGATACATCTGATTTAAGTAAACCCATTAACAAAGCTAAATAATAATTAAAAATAAAGGAGATTGTCTAGTAACGATCTCCTTTATTTATTATTTAATTATTAATCATTATGCTTTCCATAATCCATGAAGATTACAATAAGCATATGTTGCTATTACTTTTTCACCTTCAGATAATAAAAACTCAGCTCTTGGGGCATCTCCTGGTAAAAGATTATGTCTTAAAACGCCTTTTGTAGTTTCAACAACAATCCATTCAATATAATGTACATCAACCATTGGATGATCTACAGATCCAACTACTACAGTGACATTATTTCCTTCTACATTTACTACTGGAAGGTGTTTTTCAACTGCTCCATCGGAAGTTCCAGGAACAAGTTCAGTCATTAATTCTCCACAACAACTTGGGTTAACTCCACTATCTTTAACCATTTCAACTAAATTCTTACAATGATTACATAAATAAAACTTCATAATTTTTTCTCCTTAATAATTCTTAATATTTATCTCAAAATATGCTTGAGGATATGAACAAACTGGACAAACTTCTGGGGCACTTGTTCCTATTACAATATGTCCACAATTACGGCATTCCCAAATTTTAACTTCACTCTTTTTAAAGACTTCAGCAGTTTCTACATTATGTAAAAGTTCACGATATCTTTCTTCATGATGTTTTTCAATAGCTCCAACCATACGAAACTTCTTAGCAAGTTCAGGAAAACCTTCTTTTTCTGCAGTTATAGCAAATTCTTCATACATATCAGTCCATTCATAGTTTTCACCATTAGCAGCTTCATTAAGATTAGCTAATGTATCGCCTAGACCATTTAATTCTTTAAACCAAATCTTAGCGTGTTCTTTTTCATTATCAGCTGTTTTTAGAAATAAGCTTGCTATTTGTTCATAACCTTCTTTTTTAGCAACAGAAGCAAAAAAAGTATATTTATTTCTTGCTTGAGATTCACCTGCAAAAGCAGTTTCTAAATTCTTTTCTGTTTGTGTTCCAGCATATGGATTTCTTTTATCTTCCTTAACTAAAGTAAACTTTTCTTTTGGTTGTTTACATATAGGACAAAATTCAGGAGCTTCATCTCCATAATGAACATAACCACAAACACTACATACCCATTTTTTCATCTTTATTTCCTCTTTCTATTTTCAATATTCCCTTAAATTAATTATTAATTCATTTAATGATAATATTGATAATATTATTTTAATACTACTAAAAAGAAGATAAAAACAATATGCTCATGAATATACTCAAATATTTATATAAACATATCTAATCTAAAAAAACATAATTTTTAATATGAACAATAAAAATGATGAAAAGTATAAAATTTTAAATATAGAAGTCTTTATGTTTCTTCTTTTCATCTTAGCATCTTGTGTAGATTTATTTAATTTAGGAAAAACAAAAGTTCTTTATGATCTAGATCAACCACTAAATGAAGAAATAAGACAAAAGTACATCGTTGCCAATGTACTTATCTTAATCGTTTTTACTGTTTTTATGATTAGAAATTATAATAATTTAAAAAATTTATCAAAAGATAGTGAAGAATATGAAATAGCAATGAGGCGTTTAATCGGTAGTATTCTTATTGTACTAGGTGAAGTAATGGTTCTTAATTATTTCTATAAATCAACTGTTTTTAATAATAATATGTAAAAATAACCTATATTATTTTTTTTGTAAAACAAACATTCGACGTGGATATTCTTTTTCTTTTTCAGTAAGAACAAAAGTTTTAATACTAATAACATTAAAATACTTAGAGAAAACCTCTACCCATTCTTTATCAGATTTCATATTTCCACGAAGAATTCCATCTTTATATAAATAATTATCTTCTATTGTATAACCAATACTTTTTAAGAATTCTATAGGAAAGTTAGGGTTTATCCCAACAATGAAGTGTCCACCGTCTTTTAAAGCTTTAGAAACATGAAAAAGTATAGAGTTAACAATATTATCTTCTAGTACATCTATGACATTAAATGATATAGCAGTATCAAATTCATTTTCATACTTGGATAATATATCTTGGTTACCTACAATGAAATCTAAATTAATTAGTCCGCTTATATCTTTAGTTTTTAAAGCATTATTAATCGCATGTTTAGACGTATCTATTCCTAAGCCATGTTTTAGTTTAACTGTATAATAAATTTCAAATAATGCCCAACCAGTTCCACATCCATAATCAAGAATATTACTATCAGGATTTATATAGTGTTTTATAGCATCATTAAAAGTAGAATCTACAATCCATTTACCATCAATTTTTGTAATATTCATATTTTCAAAAACTTTATCCCAAAAAGAAATTAATTTATCATTATTATTCATAAGTATCACCTGCATTTAAAAACAAATATTAACGGCCTTTTAATTTTTTTGTAACTTCAATAAAAAATTCTTTCGACCACAAATCTAATTTATTCTTATCTTTAATGAATGGAAAAACATCTTCTTTTGCTTGTTCAAAGTCAATGCTTTCAAATCTTTTAAACAAAAGTAATTTTAAATTTTCAATTGTCAAATCATAATCATCACTAATAAAATTAGAATTTACTAATTTTTCTTTTAATAATTTTAAATTCACTGTTATATCTTTTGTAATAAAAAATAAATAGTCATAAAAATCTCTCCCTTTAACTCGGCTTTTCCAATTTCTACATAAACATGCATGAATCTTTCCTGCAAATAAAGATGATAAATCATATATTTTCACCATATAAGGAGATGGTAGTAAACCATACTTATTTTCAAATGAAGCATATCTAGGAGGATTGACATCAATTTCAAATTTAATTTTAATAGCTTCTTCATTATTAACATTGATACTATCTTCTGTAATACCATAAAATGTAATAATACATTCTTTTGTGTTACTTTTTAAAAATGCTGATTTTGTATTAGAATCAAACGTTTTAACCTTTTCAGTAAGAGAAAAATTAATACCTAGTGCTTTTATTTCGTTTTCAATAAAAATAAAGTATTTTGATAAATCAAAGTTGGGATTTGGTTTTAATAATGAAAAATCTAAATCTTCACTAAAACGATCTAATTCATAAAATATTCTTAATGCAGTTCCACCATAAAAAACTGCTTCATTAAAAAATCCTCCTCTTGATAATGCACATAACACTATTTCCTGAATGACTTCCTTGATTGCATTTTTCTTATCACTTAAATTTTTTTGTTCATATTTAGATAACATTTGAGTTATTATTTCATTCATTTTATTTGCCCTCTTTAATTAATTTTAATAACATATTAAGATTATTTGAATGATAAAGTGGAGCAATCAAACAAATATCTTCTTTATTTAAATTATAAAAAAGCTCTTCATCTATTCGTAAATCTTCAAATAACATTCTTTTTAGTTCTTTTATACTTCTAACAGGCGGCATAATATACAATTTATCACATAATGCTTTTTCCGGTTCTGCAAGATGATAAGTATATTGGCCATCACTATATAAAGAAATACCAAAATGATAGACATTTGCCGGTACATCTCTATATGTATAAGTACCAAATTTATTATTATAGATTTTGATTTTCCTTTTATTTATTGTTGCACATGTAAATGTATTATAAACAGCTTCTGGTATTATTCCATAATAATATAGTGCATAATCAAAAGATAAATAAGAAGGTCCATAAATTACTTGAGCTAATTTATAACCATCTACATTACCATTAGTTTCATAAATCCCTTTTACTAAAGGAAATAAACGATTTTTTTTAATTTCTCTTGCAATTTTCCCTTTTATATCCGAAAAATTTATGTATTTCTCTTTAAGTTGTTGACTATAAACAATCATATATTTCCTCCAGATAGTTGTATTTTATCATACTTTCTGGAGCAAATCAACATTATATAGATAATTGATAATTAGTTTTAATTTTGTAAAGGTTTAATTATTGTCAAAATTATGTCATAATAATGTCAGAGGTGATATTATGCCAAAAATTAAACCTATTACAGAATTAAGAGATACAACAGCATTATCTAAAGAGATTAACGAATCTAACGAACCTATTTTTATTACTAAAAACGGTAACTTAGATTTTGTGATGATGAATGAACACACATATAAATCTATTTCTTCACAAAATGTGAATTTGTCATCCACAAATTCACCAAGTATTGAATTAAAATCTTTACAAAGTAAAAAAGAAAATAAGGTTTACGCAAATACGATTTTTAGCAAGACAAATAAATCTCATAATCTTGGATTTGTAAAGGTTGGTTGTGCAACATATAAAGTTGATATAGGGAATGTTAAATCTAATTCAAAACTTATAAAAGAGAATGTTAACGAAGCACTTAAGAAAGATATTAATATTTTAGTATTCCCAGAGCTTTGCTTAACTGGATATACTTGTAGTGATATCTTTTATTATCCTCATTTATTAGATGAAGTTATTATTGCTTTATTAGATCTAGAAGAATTTTCTATAGACAAAGATATATTCTTTGTTGTTGGTGCTCCAATTGCATATAATGCTTCTATTTATAATTGTGCAGTCGTAATATATAAAGGATCAATTTTAGGAATTGTTCCGAAAACATATTTACCTAACTATGGGGAATTTTATGAAAAAAGACAATTTGAAGAAGCTTTTGAAGGCAATATTCTTTTATCAATAAATAATAAAGAATATCTTTTTGGAACTAAACAAATTTTTGTAAATCAAATTTTTCCAGATTTAAAAATAGCTATTGAAATATGTGAAGATGTTTGGGCTCCAGAAACTCCTTCAACAAGAGCATGTTTAAATGGTGCTACTCTTGTTTTAAACTTATCTGCATCAAATGAAGTTGTAGGTAAATGCGATTATCGTCGTGAACTTGTTTCTTCAACTAGTGCTCGTCTTATTTGTGGGTATGTATATGCCTCAGCTGGTGAAGGTGAATCAACTACTGATTTAATTTTCTCCGGCCATAATCTAATTTCTGAAAATGGGACCATTTTACAAGAATCTAATTTATTCGATTTGGGTATTATTTCGACTGAAATTGATATAGAAAACATTATAAATCAAAGAAGAAAAAATACGACCTTTAGAAACATTAATAATGAATATCAATTTGTTTATTATAATCAAGAAATCAATAAGCCTAAATTAACTAGAGATTATTCATCAAATCCATTTGTTCTTCCTAACTTTGAAAATGGTTTAGAAAGATATCGACTAATTATGAAAATGCAAGCACTAGGACTTAAAAAGCGTATGGAAATAACAAATTCAAAAATTGCTGTTATTGGTTTATCAGGTGGCCTTGATTCAACATTAGCTTTACTTGTAACAAGTGAGACATTTAAATTAATGAATAAAGATCCTAAAGATATTGTTTGTATTACTTTGCCTTGCTTTGGAACTTCTTCTAGAACCAAAACAAATGCTATAAATTTAGCAAATGAATTAGGTTTTACTCTAAAAGAAATAGATATAACTGAATCAGTAAAATTACATCTTAAAGACATTGGTCATGATATGGACAATTTAAATACCGGTTATGAAAATGCTCAAGCAAGAGAAAGAACTCAAGTCTTAATGGATTATGCAAATGATCATAACGGAATAATGATAGGTACCGGTGACTTAAGTGAATTATGTTTAGGGTGGACAACATATAGTGGAGATCATATGTCAATGTACGGAGTAAATGCTTCTATTCCAAAAACGCTAGTAAGAGAGCTAGTTAGAACTTACGCTTATGATCATGAAGTATGTAAAAATACTCTTCTAGATATAATAGACACTCCTATTTCACCAGAACTCTTACCAACAAAAGATGATAAAATTGCTCAAAAAACCGAAGATACAATTGGGCCTTATGAACTAAACGATTTCTTTATCTATAACTTTTTAAGAAAATCATTTAGACCAGAAAAAATATTATTTTTAGCTGAATATGCATATAAAGGAATATATGATAGAGACTTTATTAAAAAATGGTTGAAGAACTTCTATCGTCGTTTCTATATGAATCAATTTAAACGTTCGTGTCTTCCTGATGGAATTAAGGTAGGTACAGTTTCAATCTCTCCAAGAGGAGATTGGAGAATGCCTAGTGATATGTCTTCAAAAGAAATACTTGAGCAAATAAATCAATTATAAAAAACACCCTATTTGAAAATTTTCAAATAGGGCTATTTTTATTCTTTTTGTTCTAAAACATCTAAAACTTTCTGAGCTTCTTCACAACCTAGCTCAGCAGATCTTACCATATAATCAAAAAATTTCTTTTCATTTACTTTTAATCCGAAAGTTCCTTGATAATAAGCTACAGCTAAATCATATAAAGATTCAGGACAATCTAGTTTAGCTGCTTTCTTTAAATAACTAAGAGCTTTCTTTTCGTTTTTTTCTACTCCAAGTCCATCTCTATAACATATATATAAATAATGCATTGCTTCTTCATCTTCAAGTTGAGAAGCTTCTTTAAATAATTTGAAAGCCTTGTTTAAATCTTTTTTTACTCCACATCCATTAAAATATAAATATCCCATACGCTTAATAGCTTCTGGATAATCATAATATGCAGCTAAATTATAATAATTCATTGCTTTTCTTATGCTTTTTTTACAACCATCGCCATTTTCGAAATGAGCACCAATCATGTATAATGCATGTACATTATATAAGTCAGCAGCTTTATTCAACCACTCAAGTGATATAGTAGGATTTTTTTCTACACCATAACCTTCATCATAGCACATAGCTAATAAAAGCATTCCATTATCATCACCTAGTTCAGCAGCTCTATTAAAATACATAAATGCTTTATCATAATCTTGATCTACCTCATTTCCTGAGATATAAAGTTTTCCTAATGTAATTAAAGCATCAATACAATCTTGTCTTGCTGATTTTTCAAGCCATAATAATGCTTCTTTAACATTATATGGAACATAATAACCTTCTAAATTAATAGCACCAATTACATATTGAGCATTAGGATAGCCTTGTTCTGCAGCATTTAAAACAATTTCTAGGCTTTCTGAACTCAATTCTACTCCTTGATTTGGGTAATATAAATGTATTGTGCCAAGTGCAGTTATAGCCTCTGCATCATTTTTATCAGCACTCATTTTATACCATTTAACACTTTCATCAATGTTTTTTGAAAAAAAGTCTTTAATCCCATTCAAATAAATTTTACCTAACAAATTTGAAGCTTTAATGATTCCATTGTTTGCAGCTTTAGTTAAAAGTTTTATCATTATACGAGGATCATCTATATCACAAATTGTTTCGTAATAATATTCACCCAATTGATACATAGCTTCATAATCTCCATCAATGACAGATAATACTAATTGAGTATATCTTTCATCTTCCATATCTATATCATAGTCATCATTTAATAATTCTTCTTCATAAATATTATCCATCATTTTTTCTCCTATTTTGCATCATTATCGCTAATTATATTTTTACTATTTTCACTAATACTTACAAAACATATTTTCCATTTAATGCTGTTTCAGTTTTATATCTTAATAACATTTTTGTATTATATTTAAATTCTTCTTTACCATATTCTAAAGATGATAATTCATATTGACTAAAAATAATAATACTGAAAATATATTCTCCATTTACATATTTAGATCCATCAGAAAAGACAAATCTATAACTATCATTAGAAGAATCATAAAATTCTTCTAATGATTCAGCTTTCTTAAAACTATAAGTTGTAAAAGTTCCTGCAAGACTTGATTTTTTTTCACCTCTTGTACCTAATAGCTCATATTTTTGAGACTTTAAATATGTATATACTTCTTCTAAGTAGCTTTGATATCCTTCATTATCGATATTAAAGTAAACATCTTTATCTTTATAATTTAGGTAATCTACCACAGTTATCTCAGGTAGTTCACTAACAAAACATTCTTCTAATTTATCACTAGAAAACCATTCATTAAGTTTATATTTATTTGATCCACATGAAGTTAATAATAAACCACAAACAAGTGTCATAATTGATAAGTAATTTTTTTGCATAATATACCTCGCTAAATTCTATAATTATTTTAACATATATTCTTAAATATATTTCATAATTAGACTAAAATAAGAGGACATCTTTTTTCCTAAATTATATTACATGTCATTATTAATTAATTAATTTATTTAATAACTTTAATTTAAAACCACACATATTTATCTAATGTTCAAACCAAAAGTAAAAATAAAAGTCATTTTTGAAAAATCTAAAATGACTTTTTAAATTTCTTTTATTCTTTACTCTTTAAAGAGTTTGATATTGGTCTTGATATTATTGCAAATAAAGGAATAAAGCAACAAATTAAACTAATTACAGTATTTATTGAAAATACTAATAGTCCACTAGTAGCAGAGTAAGTATAAATACTAAAGATTGAATTTAAAGTTTTTAATTGCCAATTATTTATCATACTTACGATAGTAACCCCTAATAGGATTGATAACACCGAAACAATAATAGAAGCTAAAAAGAAAATAAAACATATATTAAAGCAGATATTCTTTTTCTTTTCACCTAGGGCTCTTAAAATCATTAATTCATTATTATGCTCTCCGAATATACTAATATTTAAATAAAGAACAAACGCAACAACTATTATTAAAGAAATTATTGATACAATAGAAAATACGTTCATTACAACTCCAAATGTTGATTGTGTATTTTCATAACAATAAAAACTAGCATTTTTCAATAAATAAGAAGCTTCATATTCGTCCACAACTACAATATAATCTTGTTTAATAGTTACAGCATCATTATCTGTAGAATATGACTCTATACTTCTAATATTATTAATAATTGTTTCTTCATCTCCAATAGCTGAAATTATTATTGATTTTATATCATTAAAGTATCCTAGAGTATTTAAACGAATTTCGGATAGTAAATCATTACTACAAAACACATTATACACTGAGTAATAATCATAATCATAAATGACCCCACCAATTTTTGCATTATATGTAACTATGTTACTATCAATAACAGTGGTAAAAGTTAATACTTTATCTTTAACATCTAAATATTTTTCATTGAATATTTTGTATACTCCATATTCAAATATTCCTTCGTAATCTATAGGTTTATATTTTTTATCTCTATATCCATGATTTATTAAATAATTTACATAATCTTCTTTATTATCTTTTGTTGGATAATCCGCAATAAAGTTTTCCTTAATTTCCTCAAAATATAGATCTGCATATAACGAAGCGCCTTCATTTAAAATTGTATTATTGTTTTCTTTTATAAAACGATTCATTGGTAATACAACTTCATTATCATTGCACGTGGATGAATCATTTAACCAAATAATCTTATTACTTGAAAGATCTGTTGAAATAAATGAATCATAGGCATGAAAATACGAACCATCGAAATATGCAGAAACATTTAATGTAATCTCATCATAATTTTGAGTATCAGAACGACCATATAATTGATTTATTCTAAATGTTTCACTAACATATAAAACATTACTAAAGGAACCCTCTAATTGGTTCTCTAGCTCATTTCTCAAACTATTTGTATAAGTAGATTTGCTTTTAAGGGGATTATATCTATTAAAATTAAAATCCGTATCTACTACTCCAGTTACAATATAATTCATGTTATTCATGGAAAGTGTTGTACCTAAAATATCTTCTTTCGAATTTATTTCATAAACTATAGTTCTATCACTTGTATCCAAAATATTTGCCTCTTTTATATATTCGAATTGATAATCTGTTATCATAACTTCATTGTATAGAGAAGGTAAATTCCCAACATAAGTTAAGTCATTTTCTAATAACATCGACTCATTTACTTCTGTATAACCATAAAAACTTTTTACATACAAATCATGATTTACAACATTAGCTAGATTGTCGATAGATAATTCTTTTTTAAATTCATAAATTGGATAAGCCTTACCATCTATTAGATGACAAAACTCACTAAATTCTTTATCACTAAAATTAACATATGCACTACTTTTTGAATTATTGTAATCATATAATACTTCTTTTCTAATTCCATAGGTAGATAAATTTGTTTTATCCATTCCTGACATAATTAAAGAATATTTATTAATATCACTACAAGCTATACTAGTACCTAATATAGAAACTGAAACTAAAGAAAGAAACAATGCGAATATTCCTCTTAAAGGTTTTTTAAAATAATATGAACCCATCATTTTAAAATATCTTTTAAAGCTTATCTTTCCATCTTTTTTTATTTTATTTTGGTCATTTTGCTTTCTTATAGAATTTAATTCTAAATCATCTATTATAGAACCATCTTTCATAGTTAAAAGTCTATCAGCAAATTGCTTTGCTGAATCAACATCATGAGTAACACATATAACTAAAATCTCTTTGCTTATTTCCTTAATTAATTTAAGAACAGATAATCCTGTTTCTTTATCTAAAGCTCCTGTTGGTTCATCACAAAGTAAAAGCTTTGGCTTTTTTATAAGAGCTCTTGCTATTGCTACTCTTTGCTTTTCTCCTCCAGATAGAGTACTTATCTTTTTATTTTCAAAACCAGAAAGACCAACTTTAGTTAGCATTTCACTAACTAAAGTTTGATCTTTATGTCTATTTAGTAATTCTAATGAAATTAAAATATTTTCTGATACCGTCAAACTTTCAATAAGTTGAAAATCTTGAAAAACATACCCTATAAAATTATTCCTATATGATGTTAATTTGCTTTCATTAAGTTTAGAAATATTAACATTACCAAAATAATAATCACCTCTGTAATTATTTTCTAACAATCCTAAAATATTTAATAATGTAGTCTTTCCACAGCCTGATGGTCCTACCAAAAAATTAAAACCAACATCAGCAAAATCTAATGATAAATTATCTACAGCTTTAATACTATCATATTTTGTTTCATAGATTTTCGTTATGTTTTTCAATGCAATCATAATATTTTTATCTCCTGACTTAACAATTAGGTAAAACTGTTTTAATAAATTTTACCTTTAATAAAGGCTTTCTATTTTTCCAATCATCTTCACAACTGCCATGAGCGCCATACTCTATATAAATAGTATTACTTGTCAATAATTGTAACGGAATCTCTCCAATATAAAATTCTCTTCTTCCATAAGTAGTAATTTTATCTGAACCACCATATTCATAATCTGTTTTCGACCACAATAGACTTGTTTCGTTTGGTCTGGCATATGCATAGAACTCTTGATATCCGTGGTCTACTTCTTTGATTTCTAACGACAAGGTTATTTCAGCCTTAGTATATCCTTTACTATATAATGTTGAAATATTATAAAAATCGGTATTTAAAACAAATTTATCTGAGTCTTGATATTTAGCACCACTATCTCTAATTGTAAATTCAATATCATTTGAGTTTCCACGCATTTCAGAGTAATAATTTTTTTCAAAATTCATTCCCAATGATGCATAATCAATTAATCCAAAATCATCGATACAAATATTATACTGTTCAAAATATTTTATAAATGCATTTTTGATTCTATTAACATTTATTTCTGTATTTAATGAACTTGGTAACATTTCCCATAGAGGTATAACTTCTTTAATATCAGTCATCACACAGTTTGTAAAAGTAACACCATTAAACAAATTATTAATATTATCTACATATTCGTTTTCATTTCTGGAAGTGATTACATTAGTACTACCTGCAACACAATAATATTCTGAAGAAATAAACTCAGTACTTAATGATGTTTCATTAGCAATATTAGCTTTTACATCACTAGTTCCTTCAACTTTAGAACCAGATACACTAGCACTAATAGATGATTTTAATGTAGCGTCATTAATTGTACTAAAATCATATTTTTCTGATTTTAGAATATAGTATACATCACGGAAAGCACCATAAGATGCAGTTTTAACAAGATGAGTACCATAGTTTGAAAATAAAGATAAGTAACCATCAAAAGTATTTTTTTCTAAAGCTCTAGATAAATCAATAATATAATCTTCATCAAGATGATTATTTAATGTATTTGATGATGTGAGTTTATTTACTGAAAATGTATAAAGATTTTTTACATCTTTTTGATTGAAATAGTATTGGCTTCTATATTTATATATATCAGAAGTATTACTCGTCTCAATTGCATTTTTTGCACCAATATCAATACATTTAATGCTTATGCCTCCCACAGAAGCAGTTCTACTATAAGAAGCTTCTAGTTTCGTTTTAAATTCGGATACTTTTGTTGTGGTAATATATCTTGAACCTTCAGTATTATTACCACTAGTAGCAGTATCTATATATGAATTAACACTAGGAAGCAATGTATTTTGTAGATAGTCAGCTTCTACTACAAAGGTAGTTTTTGTATAATTTGTATTTCCGAGATCTGCCTGAACTAAGTCTATGCCCATTCCGATACCAGAGGTATCATATGAATTGTTACCAATAGTAGTTTCTCGATTAAAAACATAATCATTCTTAGTTATTCTAGGACTTTCATTATAACTAATTGGATTCGCAAAATATAACAAAGATCCCGTTAGAATAACTAATCCGCAAATTTTCATTTTCATAGTTTTCTCCTATTTAATTAAATCGATTGTTTTTTTTCTATATGTTTTAATAATAGAAAAAAAGGAAATGACGCTAGAAAAAAAGAATGTTAATATAAAACCTATTACTCCTTGAATATATGAATAATTTATATAATTAAAATTACAACAATATTTTTCTTGTATTATATTGTTAAGTAAATTACTAATGACAATACATGATATATTAGATAATATAGATGTTGTTAATGTAAATATTATTGAATAAACAACAAAAGAGCCTATTATACTTTTACTATTAATTCCCAAAGATTTAAATATTCCTATTTCTTTTTCTTTAGTTAATATTATTCCTTTTACATCAAAAAAAATAAAGAATATTGAGAAAACAAACAATGCACTACCAATTACTAGCAATGAAGATTTATAAAAAGTTATTCCATCATCGATATTATCATATATAAAAGTTGATAAATTATCTACTTTATAATATGCTTTATTCACTCTGTAATTAGTATCTAATATATATTCAGGTTGATTTGCAATTATTAAATCATTTAGTTCAAACAAATCTTTATTAGCCATTTTATTGTCGGAAAGAGGTATGTAACACATTGAAATATCATTTCTATAATACGATAATTTATCTACTAATTTATTATAATTTTTTGTCGAAAGATACACTGCCTTTTTACTTTCACCAAAAGAAATTCCTTGTAGTTCTAAATTGACTAATGTATTACTATTATTCGCATTTATTCTTATTGAGTAAGCGTTAGTTTCAAATAGTGCATGATCCTCAATAAATTTACTAATGCACCATTTTGTAACATCATTTTTGCTGATATCAAGATATTTTGAATCTTGATAATCATTAATAATCAAATAAGAAGAATAAGTTTGATATGTACTTTCTTCTCCAAAATCATTTTTGAAAGCTGTTTCAATAGTATTAAAGACACTTTCCGCATAATACGTTATATATAAATTTAAACAATGAGTCTCAGTAGTTTCAAACGATTCCAATGGCAAGACAATTCCTAAATTATCTAAAGATCCATTTTTATAAATAACATTCTCAGAATTTGGAGAAGCATATGATAATACATTAAAATTATTTAAATAATTAATAACACTATTATTTACCGTAATTCCATTGTTTTCTAAGTAATGGCTATCATTATATGTTTTGATGTTTCTGTTATAATAACCTTCTTTTAAGAAAATAGTCTGTTCTAGACTTGTGTTAAAATACTTTTTCATTTGGTTATTAAGTTCATCACTAATACCAGTTGTTTCTGTATCTTTTTCCTTAAACAAATCATCATTAAATTTTGTGTCTAAAATACCAACGATTTTAAAAATATCATACTCATCAAAATCTTCATAGGCAGACAATTGAATTTCTTTACCTATTATATCATTATACTCATTAATATCGTATCGTTCATAAAATGGGGTTCTATAACCATCTTTTTTGAAGACTTGATATATATAATCTGTTATTACTACTTCGTTATCATTACTTGGTAAATTACCAAAAAGTTCGAAATCAAAATCTGTTATTATTTGATTATTTATCTCACAAAATCCATTAATAACATTTGAATAAAGTGATGAGTTATTTTGATTAATATTAACTATTTTCTGCTCAAAGTATGAATATTTAGGTAAAACATTTAATAAAGAATATTTTTGAAGTTTATCTATATCATTTTCATCAAATTCAATGTTCTGAGAAAAAATATGGCCATCTATATCATAATCCAATGCCTTATGATACGATAAATAGTTAATATCATTATCTTCCATATGTTTCAAAACTGAATTTGTTTTATTGAATAGTACTAGTGAACTAGATAGTCCAAATGCACTTAATGAAATTGTCATTAATAGTATTGCTATTAAAACACGAGTTTTTTTGCACAAGAAATAAGAGAAACCTATTTTCCATACTTTAATATTCCTCTTAAAATTTGATGTATCAAAGTTAATATTATATGAAATTTCATCCTGAAAATTCTTTTCACATGTAACAAGTTTTCCTTCTTCAATAGTTAAGATTATATCAGAATATTTTTTTGCAAACGCTAAATCATGAGAGACAACTATTACAAGTGAATTTTTGCTTATTGTTTTCATGGATTCAAAAACTTGTATACTATTTTCATGATCAAGAGCACCAGTCGGTTCATCACATAACAAAACTTTAACATTGCTACATAATGCTCTCGCAATTGCAACTCTTTGTTTTTGGCCTCCTGAAAGTTGTGAAATTTTACGATTTTCATAGCCATTCATTCCAACTTTTTTTAAAGAATTAAAAACATTCTTCTTAACACTTGCTTTATCCACATTTGCAGCCAGTGCAATATTTTCGAATACACTTAATGAATCGATTAGATTATAATCTTGAAATACAAATCCAATCTCATGTTGATAATAAGCTATCGATTCACTGCCGTTCAATTCATTAATATCTTTTCCTAAAAATGTAATATTTCCATCATCAGGCACATCGAATCCCGCTAATAAGTTTAGCAATGTGGATTTACCACAGCCTGATTTTCCAATAATAAATACCATTCCTTTTTCAGGAAATTTAAAGGAACAATCATTGAAAATATTCTTCTTTTTTACGCCATCTTTAAAAGATTTACTAATTTTCTTTAATTCAAACATTGTTCTTAATAGCGTTTCATTATCATATCAAATATTTGTTTACCTTCAGTGAATCTATATTCTTTATGCTTAGCTAAAAACATTTCCAATTCTTTATCAATTACAAATCTATTTCCTTTTTCTTCGCAAAATGAAATCAGTTCATCATAAGCAATAGGATTATTTTCAGCAATTTCTAAAGTTAAATACATTGCTAAATTCATCAAGTGCTTTTTAAAATCACACATATTAGTGTCATTATTTAAAAGTGTTTTTCTTAAGACAGAACATTCTCCACCACATAAATAATAATAAAAGCACTTGTTACAACTTGAAAAGTTTATGTTAACTTGTTCAATTAAATTTTTCTTAAAGTCCGCTTTAATTTCATTATTACAATCCGTAGATAATGCAGGACAAGGATATATTTTACCATCATTATTAATAGCAAATCTAGTAATGCCAGCATCGCAACGATTGAAGACCCTAATACCACTTAGGCATCTATATAGGAACTTTCCAAAATAATCTTCTCCATTAAGCAAAATTTTAATATACTTCAAATCATTATTTAATGAACAATCTCTCAAAAATATAATTAATTTTGTATATTCTTTTTTCCACTCTTCAAGCATATTAGTTGACATCCCATCAGTTAATCTTACTGGTTTATAACTTATAGTTTTAAAATATTTACTTAAATACTTAATAGATTCAACTAAATCAAATGAATTTTCACCAATTGTAACTGCACATCCTATATAGTCTCTATTTTCAATTTTCGACAAATTTTGTATAATAGTATTGAAAGTGGGGGAACCATGTATATCGCGTCTATTTATATCGTGGATCTCCTTCTTTCCATCTAAACTAATACCAAAAAGGATTCCTTTATCTTGTAATGTTTTCGCAACTCTTGGCGTTAATAATACACCATTTGTGACAAAATTAACTAGAATTTCTCTATTAATTTGGTCACTTTTTTTTGTGCAATATTCTTTTATTTTAAAGATTATTGGTAAATTTAATAAAGGTTCACCTTTCCCACTTAAATCAACAAAATACTTATCGCAATTTGGAAATAATTCAAGCATTTTATCAATTGCTTCGTAAGCAATCTCCTCTGTCATAACTTTTCCACTCTTATTATAGTTAAAACAATAAGTACATCTAAGATTGCAAGCATTCGATATGTTTAGACAAATATTAATACTACTAGGACTAAATGTGCTCAAATATTCATTTTTATCCATCATATCTTCTAAAAGGTCTGAATAATCAAATCCAAATGAATTATTCTCTGAATTTATTAAAATATTTCGACCTAAGATATTAATGGAAAATATCATACGCTTCGTCCTCCTTCCTTGAAATATTTTAGCATCTAATAAATATAAAACAAAGGTTTTTTAAAATTATTTGTATTGCTAAAAAATATAAAATATTAATATTTTATCTTTTATAAAAAAAATCATTTTGAAATTTCCAAAATGACTTTTAATGCCTTTATTAATTATTTGGTTCCAGTAGATCCAAATCCACCTTCACCACGAACTGTTTCACTTAATTCTTCAGCCTCTTCAAACTCAGCGTGATAAAAAGGTGTAATAACAAATTGAGCTATTCTTTCTCCAGGTTCTACTACTTGCACCTCTTCAGAATGATTATGAAGTGCAACAATAATTTCTCCGCGATAATCAGCATCAACAACTCCAACTTTATTTGCGGGTGCTAGATGTCTTTTTGTGGCCATACCTGAACGCGCATAAATTAAGCCAACTGTATTTAAAGGAAGTTCCATTGCAAGTCCAGTAGGAATCTTAACTGTTGTGTGAGGAGCAATTTCTACCTTTTCTTCTAAGCAAGCACTCAAATCACAGCCTGCAGAATAAGGTGAACCATATGAAGGAACTATTGCATTTTTATTTAATTTTTTAAATCTTACTAACATATCTTATACTCCTATTCATATAATAAAATTACTTTTTTATTTTTTAATGATTCAGGTACATTAATGGTTCGTTGATTACTAGAACCTTTAAACTTCAAAGATAAGTTTCTTAATGAATCAACATATTCACCATCTACTAAGACATCAATACAATTTAATATATCTTGAGTATATTCACATCTTTGCTTTCCACCTTCTAGCAAATCTTCAAATAGATAACCAGTGAAGCACCAGATGTTTTTGTTTGGATAAACTGCTTTGACTCTTAAAACAAAATCATGTAGGGCTTTTTGGTTTTCTTTTTCCATTGGTTCTCCACCAAGCAAAGTTAATCCAGCTATATAACTAGGAGCTAAAGACTTAATAATTTCATCTTCTACTTCTTTAGTAAATTCCTTACCATAGTTAAAGTCCCAAGCCATTTGATTAAAGCAATTAAAGCAATGATGGGTACAACCAGAAACGAATAAAGTAGTTCTTACTCCATCACCATTTGCAACATCACAATACTTAATATTTCCGTATTTCATATTATAAATGTAATACTCTTTCTTTTATTTCTTGAGTTCTTCCTTGGTTCCAGAAATTTGTTCCAATGTATCCACAAGTTCTTCTTGCAACATTTAATTTTGATTGATCTCTATTATGGCAATTTGGGCATTCCCAAACTAATTTACCATCTTCATCTTCTACAATTTTGATTTCACCATCATATCCACAAACTTGGCAATAATCAGATTTTGTATTAAGTTCCGCATACATTATGTTATCGTAAATAAATGTCATTAAATCAAGAACTGCTGGGATATTATTTTGCATATTAGGAACTTCTACATATGAGATGGCTCCACCTGGACTTAGCTTTTGGAACTTAGCTTCTAAGGCAAGTTTAGAGAAAGCATCAATTTCTTCAGTAACGTGAACATGATATGAATTTGTAATATATTGTTTATCAGTAATACCTTCAATAACACCAAAACGTTTTTGAAGACATTTAGCAAATTTATAAGTAGTTGATTCAAGTGGAGTGCCATATAATGAATAATCGATTTTTTCGGCTGCTTTCCATTTAGCAGTATATTCATTTAATTTTTCCATAATCTTTAGACCTAGTGCTTCACCTTCTGGTTCAGTTAGCTTATGACCATTTAAAGCAATAACTGTTTCCCATAGACCTGCGTAACCTAAAGATATTGTTGAATATCCTCCATGTAAAAGTTTATCAATTGTTTCACCTTTTTTAAGTCTTGCTAAAGCACCAAATTGCCACAAAATTGGAGCAGCATCAGATTTAGTACCAGTTAATCTTTCATGACGACATTGAAGAGCTCTATGGCATAATTCCATTCTTTCATCAAAAATCTTCCAGAAAGATTTCATATCTTTATTTCTAACTTCACCATTAGCTGATAAAGCAATATCAATTAAGTTAACTGTAACAACTCCTTGATTAAAGCGTCCATAATATTTTGGTTCATTAGTTTCAGGATCAACATAAGGAGTTAAGAAAGATCTGCAACCCATACATGTATAACAGTGTCCATTACCATTTTTATCAACTTTATATTCTTTCATTTTCTTTTCAGAAATATAATCCGGGACTAATCTTTTTGCAGAACATTGTGCTGCTAATTCCGTTAAATAATAATAAGGAGAATCTTTAGCGACATTATCATCTTCAAGAACATAAATTAATTTAGGGAAAGCAGGAGAAATCCAAACACCTTTTTCATTTTTAACTCCTTGAATTCTTTCTCTTAATGTTTCTTCAATAATCATTGCTAAGTCTTTTTTCTCTTGTTCACTTCTAGCTTCGTTTAAATACATAAAGACGGTAACAAAAGGAGCTTGTCCATTTGTAGTCATTAATGTAACTACTTGATATTGAATAGTTTGAATACCTTTTCTAATTTCACGTTTTAATCTTTCTTCGACAATTGAAGAAATTTGTTTTTCATCCATTTGAACATTAACAATCTTTAATTCTTCACGAACTTCTTCAGTTATTTTTTCTCTTGATACTTGAACAAATGGTGCTAAGTGAGTTAATGAAATTGATTGTCCACCATATTGAGATGAAGCAACTTGAGCAATAATTTGAGTAGCAATGTTACAAGCAGTTGAAAAAGATCTAGGCTTTACAATCATAGTACCTGAAATTACAGTACCATTTTGTAACATATCTTCTAAGTTAACTAGATCACAGTTATGCATATGTTGAGCATAGTAATCCATATCATGGAAATGAATAATACCTTCACTATGAGCATCAGTAACTTCTTTTGGTAATAAAATACGTTTGGAGATATCCTTAGATACTTCACCAGCCATATAATCTCTTTGAACTGAGTTACAAACTGGATTCTTATTTGAGTTTTCTTGCATAACTTCTTCGTTAGTGCATTCAATAAGAGTTAAAATTTGATCATCAGTAGTATTAGCTTTTCTTGCTAGCGCACGAGTATAACGATATGTAATATATGACTTAGCCAATTCATATTTACCTGCAGCCATAATTTCTTTTTCTACAAGGTCTTGAATTTCTTCAACGCTTGAAGCTCTTCTTCTTTTCTTGCATTCTTTTTCGACTTTTGCAGTAATTTCATGAATTTGGTCATCTGTTAATCTAAGACTTTCATCTAAGCTATTATTAGCTTTAGAAATAGCATTAAAAATCTTAACATCATTAAACTTGGTTTCAGAACCACTTCTTTTAATAACTTTCATATAGATTACCCCCATACTTCTATATAAAGATTTTTGGACACAAAAAAATATTTGTAAAATATTCTCTTCCAAATTATTCGGACTAGCCAAGATTAGACTTAATCTCTGCAACAATCTTAACAAATAAACAGAAAGAAATAAAGTCTTTTTTAACACTTTTTAAACTTAAATTTTTATCGAAAAAAAACCTTAAAATTTTATTAGTTTTTTCGTTGCTTTTGACTTTACAGATAGAAAAATATGTAGTAGTATAAAAAAATCTATGACCTAAAATTAGGATGTATTTTTATTTAAATTTACTAAACTTCCTACAAAATAAAACAATAATTTACATTTAAATAATGTTAACTTCTTATTATTAGTAGTAAGTAATATTTGCAATAGAGTATCATTTTAATTTTGCAAATAATTAGTATTCTATACCTATTAGATGTTTTTAACAAAGAAAAGCCTTACTTTGCATTTTATTTATGAGCAAAGTAAGGCTATATTAATAAAATACTATTCCCATTCAATTGTAGCAGGTGGTTTACTTGTTATATCTAAAACGACTCGATTACAATTTGGCACTTCGTTAACAATACGACGTGAAATAATTTCTAAAATATCATATGGTATTTTTGCCCAATCTGATGTCATACCATCAATTGATGTTACAGCTCTAATTGCTACTGTATATGAATAAGTTCTATTATCCCCCATAACTCCAACTGTCTTAATTCCTGTACAAACTGTAAAGTATTGCCAAATATCTTTGGCTAATCCTGCTTTTTGAATTTCTTCTCTTAAAATAGCATCGGATTCTCTTACGACATTTAACTTTTCTTTATCAATTGCACCAATTATTCTTATAGCAAGTCCTGGGCCAGGAAATGGTTGTCGATATATAAGTTCATCAGGTAGTCCTAGTTCTTTTCCTAGAATTCGCACTTCATCTTTAAATAAAATGTTTAGTGGTTCTAATAATTTAAATTTCATATTCTTTGGAAGTCCACCTACGTTATGATGAGATTTAATTACTTTAGCTGTTTTAGTTCCCGATTCAATAAGATCTGTATAAAGTGTACCTTGAGCTAAATAAGTGAAATCATCTAATGCCGATGATTCTTCGTCAAAAGTTTTTATAAATTCGGAACCAATTATTTTTCTTTTTTGTTCTGGATCAACGACATTTTTAAGTAAATTCAAAAAACGTTCTGATGCATCAATTTTAATAACATTAATATTATATTTAACAAAACGATCCATTACCATTTGAGCTTCGTCTTTTCTTAATAATCCATGGTCTATAAACATACAAGTTAATTGATCTCCTATGGCTCTTGCAATTAAAACAGCAGCAACAGTTGAATCAACTCCACCCGATATTCCTAATAATACCTTTTCATTTTTTACTTCTTCTTTAATTTCTTGGCATTTAATATCTATGTAATTACCCATATTCCAATCATTTTTTGCATTGCATATATTAATAATAAAATTCTTAATTAAATCTAATCCATATGTTGAATTGCGTACTTCAGGATGAAATTGAACACCATAAAATTTCTTTTCTTCATTATATATAGCTGCATAAGGACAAGTTAATGAAGAAGCTAATACATTAAATTCAGTAGGAATTTTACTAACTCTATCTCCATGTGACATCCATACTTGTTGAGTTAAAGGTGTTCCTTTAAATAAAGGATTATCTTTAGTAATAGTTATATCTTGTCCACCATATTCTTTTTTTCCAGATGAAATAACTTCTCCTCCAAGCATCTTACACATTAATTGCATGCCATAACAAATACCTAATATTGGTAAGCCTAGTTCAAAAATGCGTTTATCACAAATAAAAGCATCTTTATCATAGACCGAACGTGGGCCACCAGAAAAAATTATTCCTTTTACATTTCCTTTAGCAAGTATTTCTTCGACAGGTGTATCATAAGGAATTAATTCAGAGAATACTCCAAAATCCCTAACTCTTCTAGCAATAAGTTGATTATACTGGCTACCGAAATCTAAAACGATAATCTTATCAAAATTATTCATATCGTATATCCTACCTTACTTAATAATCTTACAAAATATTATTGATGTTTTCTATAAAACAAACTAATAATTTAATGAAAACGCTTATAAGGCTTATTGTGTTTATTAAATTCAATTATATTTTAATTTCATGAGTTGTGGTATTAGTAATTACAACTATTTTCTTATATGGAGACTTATAATCATTTTTTAAAACTTCTAAAGAAATATTGTCTCCATCAACTTTTACTTTATAAAGATTATAATGACCTTCTAAATACGAAAACGATTCTCCATCATCTTCATAATTAATGTACTCACCATCACCATATCGAGCATCAAAAATCAAAGTATCAATTTGATTTTTTTCAAGATACATTAAATCTTTATATGTTGGAATAATACTTCCCTTTTTAATGAATAATCCAATTTCGCCAAGTTCTAAATGCAATAAATATTCTTTACCACCTTCATATTCTTCGTGTGTAAAATAATTAATCCACTTTCCTTCAGGAAGATATAAACTCCTTGACCTACTTCCTTGAGTTAAAATAGGTGCTAATAATACGTTATCCCCTAACATTACTTCATCATTAATTTCTTTTACATTTTCATCAAATGGAAAATTATAAAACAAAGGTCTTAAAATAGGAGTTCCATCTATATGTGCTTTATATGCTAAATCATACATATATGGAATAAATTGATATCTTAAATTAACCATTTTTCGATAAGTATTTAAACATGCTTGAGAAAAACACCATGGTTCTTGATGTATTGAACCACAAGCCGAATGATTTCTTAAAAAAGGGGCAAAAACATTAGCTTCTATAAAACGAGTTAGTAATTCATCAGTTGCATCAAAATTAAATCCCCCAACATCAACTCCATCAAATGGAAAACCTGAAATACCCATTGAACAAATCTGTGGTAAAGATAATTGTAAATGTGACCATAAAGATTGGTTATCACCATTCCAACAAATAGAATATTTTGTTGTAGTTGCAAAAGCAGCTCGAGTAATAACATATGGCCTTTTATTTAATTCTTTAAAAGCACTAGAAACACCTTTAACCATCGATTCTCCATACACATTATGGAATTCATCATGGTATATAATTTTATCATTTGCTTTGGCTTCAACATTATCAGGTAGTGGTCCTTTAAAAGAAGCAGGTTCATTCATATCACACCATATACCTTTAACTTTTTGCTCAAGTAACCATTTCTTTGTAAGACCTTTAAAATATTCTTGAGTTTTCTCATTCATAAAATTAGGAAAAACAGAACGGCCAGGCCATACTTCATTGACATAGGGAGCATTATCTAAAGTACATACTAAATCATTATTAATAAGATAATCATAAACTTCATATTCTTGTTCTTCTTTTATTCCAGCGTCAAGAATTGTGACTAAACCAAGTCCCATTTTTTCTAAATCTTCTGATAATTTACTAATATTTGGAAATCTCTCTTTATTAAAAGTAAAGTCTTTAAAATTATCCATATAATCAATATCTAAATGAATAAAATCTAAAGGTATTTTTAATTCTCTATATTTCCTAGCAATTTCTCTAACTTCATTTTCATCATAATATGACCAACGTGATTGTTGATTACCTAACATTTTTAAAGTAGGCATTATAGGTCTACCAACTAAAGATGAATATGATCTAGTAATTGAGTTAGGATCATTGCCTAATATTAAGAAGAAATCATTTTCTCCTTTTAAGGAAGAAATATTTAGTAGATCAAATTTGTCTTTTGCAATATTAAAATATGTCTTAAAAGTTGAAGGATAAAAAATCCCATAATATTTAGTAGTATTATGATTTATTAAAAGATAATTAATTGATTTGTATAAAGATTTATATTGTTCGTTTTGTGGTGTAGGATCATCAGTATTATATGAAATAAATTCATATCCCATATGATTTAAAAATTTAGCTTTATCGCCTAATCCATATACATAAGATTTATCATATAGTTTAATATTAATATTTGTTTTTTGGATTTAATCTTCTTTAATAGCTGTATAACTATCTTCATATTCTTCAAATATAATTTCATCATTTTTCTTAACAATTAACCTTAAAAAATTATCAAATATAAACTCATAATCATTAATATAAATTTCATTTCTCTTAACAGATATTGAACAAAATTGTATGTCTTCGTTAAGCTCAACTAAAGAAGTATCATTTTGAACATAAAAAATCCTAAATAAATTTTCATTTATAATTTTAAGAAATCTTTTATTCTTTCTATTATTTATAATTATTAAATTATCTTGGCTTTTAATTTTCATATCTAGTTCTCCAATTATATATAAAACAAGTTAATAAGTTTTGTAAAATGTAAATTTATATGACTAAAATATCATTTAAAGAATTTAGAAGTTCAGCTAAATCATCTTTGACTGTATAATAAATAATTTCCATTTGTATAGAGCCGTAATCATGCACTATTCTATTTCGTAAACCACTGATTTTATGCCACGGTATATTTGGATAAGCATCAAAAATAGTATTAGGTAACTTTTTAACGTATTCCGAAATTTGTATAAATTTAAAACTAATTGCTGAAGATAAAACTTCATCTCTATTAAAATCTTCCAATGATATTCTATCTAAATGCCTAAGGCAAAACTCAATATTCTCAATTATGTTATTAATGAAATATTTATAATCTTTTACATTATCCATATATTTTAATACCATCCTTCATTATCTCTCTTAAAAGTTCTGGATTGTTTTCTAATTGATTTATTTTTAATAAATCTATTTTTTTATGTAAAACTTCTCTTAAATCTTCTATTAAACCAAAATAATCTAAACCAGTTATTTCTGAATCGATGATTAAATCTATATCACTTGATGGTTGTGCTTTATTCTTTGCATAAGAACCAAATAAATAGCAAAAGTTAATAGAATATTTTTCAAATACTTTTTCAACCGCATTTTTTATATCAGTAAGTTTTAAGATTCCGTGATCTTCATCTACTTGGAAAAATTCATTTAATTTGAAAATATAATATTGTAATTTAGAATCATTAAAATCCATTGATTCATATTTTTGATATGTCCTTCTTGAAATATTTAAAATACTAGCAGCATCAATTTGACTAATACCTATAGACTCTCTTGTTTTTCTAAGCTCATTCATAAATTTATCATCCTTTCTTATTTATAGTATATGACAAATTGCGCAAGAAAACAATGCAACAAGCGCAAAAATTGCGCATTCAAATTTTAAAAATGCGCAATTTTATATTTATATTATTATATTAAAGTTATTAATTTAAAGAAATCTTATTTATCTTCACCATTAGTTTTCTTTCTAAAGACTAAGAATAGAACTAAGCTTATAATAATTGGAATAATCAAAATGCATGTACAAATTAGAGATCGTGTATATATAGGAGCAGAACTACTCTCACTATATGTTAAGAATGAAGTTACACAAACAACGACATAAGTAACAACTAAAAAGATAAATACTCCTAAGGATATCCACTTTACTAATTTAGTGGCATTCTTTTTTAAATTGATTTTTAAGACTCTGAGCATAATTAAATAGAAAGCAATAAATAAAATGAAATAAGTTATTTCATATAAATAAATAACGACGTTAGTACTTAATTCAAAGAAAATAAGAATTGGTGTTATTGCTAACGCACATGAAATTAATGTGTGTAAAACATTCTTGTTATATAAAGGAGTTAATACCCCCAATAAAGCAAATGATATAGGTCCAATTAAGAAACAATATACCATTATTGATGTTGGGTCTAATGAAGTCATCAACAAAGGAATTAAAATTCCAATTAATCCATATGATAGAAAAACAAAGAAATCAAATAAATATTTCTTGAGTAAGTAGTACTTACTATTCAAATCTACTACCATTGTTTTTACATCATCTTCACCTAACAGTTCATCTATTGATAAATTTAATAATTTGGCAATATCTTTTAATGTTTCAATATTTGGATATCCATTATCATTTTCCCATTTACTAACAGCATTTCTTGTAACAAATAATTTGGCAGCAAAATCTTCTTGAGTTAAATTGTGTTCAGCTCTATATTGTTTAATTTTTTCACTTAACATGAAATCACCTTCCTTACAACTTTATTATATAAATTTACATTATTTAAATCACGACACTTTTAGTTACTCAAATAATTTAAATTAAATTTCTATATTTATCAATCTTCATCTATTTAGTTGCGTAGAACACCAAGAAGTATAAAAATTTCAAATAATGGATATGTAAATATTATATAATTACCAAAAGGAGAAACCTATATGAAAAATATTTTACCAATAGTTTTAACTCTAGCTTTACTTACAGGTTGTGGTAATAGTATTAACCGTTTCTACAATGGTAAGGTATTAAAAGAATTTGATATTACAGACTTCCCACATCCTCAAGGAGTAAAAGATGAAAATGCTCCAAGTAGTAGTACATTATATTTCAATACAACAAAAGAAGGTTTTGAAAAGTACGCAGAAGAATTATATACATATCTTGTAGGTAAAAACTTTACCTATTTTGGATATCGTGGAAACGAGTTATCAAATGCATTTGGTGGAGCTCCAGAATATGAGTTTTATATAAGTTCAAACCTTTCCGACCATAAGTATCTAGTTGATAGATTCGGAAACAAATTTGAAAATTGTTATGTTTTTGTCTTTGCAGATGAACTATCTGAAGATTCTTTAATTAATGAATGTGCAATCGAATTAATATATCGATCTGAAGATGAATATAATACTCATTTATGTGTTTACTACGATAAAAATGTAATTACAAGTTATACTTTGATATCCAATAAATAGAAAAATAAATTTATTATTAATTTCCCATGATTAATTTAATTTTTAGATTACGTTAATATAATTTTTTAACAAAATTTATAATTCAACCATCAGTTGAAATTTTTCAATTACAAGTGTCTTGCATATAATTCTTTTAAGCATATATACTTTAAGTGTCAAAAGGAGGACAAGCTTAATGAATAAAGATAAAATGGGAAAATTCTTAACTGAACTTAGGAAAGAAAAAAATTTAACCTTACAAGAAGCAGGTGAAATATTTCTTGTATCATTTCAAGCAATTTCAAAATGGGAAAAAGGAGAGTCGATTCCAGATATTGCTATATTAGAAAAACTTTCAAAATTTTATAATGTTTCTATAGAAGAAATTATTAATGGAGAAAGAAAAGCAAAAGAAGTAAGAATAGAAGTAAATAATATTCCATATAAGAAACCACGTGTTGTAAAAGTTAACGATATTCTGATTGGTTCCTTATACCTTGTTTTTATCTTTTTAATTGGATTATTTTGCCAAGTACAATTTGAGTACTCAACTAACCCTTTGATTTACAATAGTCAAATTTTAGTTAGTGCAAATATGTATGATTTAATATTCACTGCAAATTATAAAGCTGGTAATGTCTTCATATTACTATCACTTATTTTCTTTATTTTATCTACGATATTTTGCATATTGTGTGGAACAGCAATGAGTAATATTAAAAGTGGAAATATATTAAGAAGAGTATTTGCATTTGCTTCAACCATATGTGCAATGATTTATATTACTATTGCTACTGACATATATGCTTTTGGGGCTGTAATATATGTTTTATATATCTTATCATATACCCTTTTAATTTATTGTTTACCATCTTTTCAAGAAAAAGAAACTACCTATATAGTTCCAAGAAAGATGAAATTAGGTTATATAATAACTTCCTATGTTTGTCTATTAATAGGAATAATATTCATATTGTCTCTAGTAGATAAACAAACTACATTACAATGTATATTCTTAGTTTTAATTGGAATATTCAGTATTAATGAAATTAGACAAAAAGCAAACTTTGAAAATAGAATAGCTTACCTAAGTTTAATGATTACTTCTATTGTTCTTTCTGCAATAGCTGGTTACTATATACTTGATTATGACTATTCACATATACAAACAATTTATTTCACAATATTTGCAGCGGTTTATATTATTTTCTTTGTAATATATATGGCTATATTTCATAAAAAGCAACAAATAGAATAAAGCAGAAATAATCTCAAATTACATATCCATATAGAGAAAAGATATTAATGCTTCAAATAATAGTACTTAATATTTCAATTCAAAAACAAACATTTTGAAGAATGTACAAAAGATTATATATCTACATTATATAAAAACTTTCCACATTTTGGATATAATGGAAAAGAAATATCAAATGCATTTGATTGAGATCTCAACTATGACTTTACATAAGAACAAATATTTTGCCCATTTGTACAAACTTATATATTTCAATACCATATTTGAGAATTGTTGCGTTTTTGCAGATGAAATGTCCGAATATTCTTTAATTAGTGAATGTACAATTAAATTGATATATCAATCTACAGATAAATATAATGCTAATATATGCATTTATCATAATAAAAATATAATTACTAATTATACTTTTGTTCACATTAAATGATGAAAAATGCAGTAAAATGCCTAAAAAGTACAATTCCAATATGTTTTCTATAATGCACAAAAAGTCATACTTTAAATATAGTGCATGCCGATAATTTATTCCTGATAATGCTAAAAAAATTGATTAGCCTAAAATTTATAAAAAAGCGGCTATTTAAGCGATTTTTACCCTATTTTTGTGGTTTTAACTCCAGCAAACAAACGGATTCAACGTGAAATGTATGTGGAAACATATCTACAGGTGTAACTGATTTAACTTCATATTTATCATTTAAAAATTTAACATCTCTTGCTAATGTTGCTGGATCACAAGAAACATAAACGACTTTTTTAGGTGATAACTTTTTAACTGAAGTTAAAAATCTTTCATCAGATCCTTTACGTGGTGGATCAATAAAAATTACATCATATCGTTTCTTATTATTAGCTTCATTAACAATAAAATTAGATGCATCGCCAACAAAGAAACTTACATTAGTAATGTTATTTAATCTAGCATTCTTTTTCGCATCTTTAATAGCATCTTCAACTATTTCTACACTTGTTACTTCTTTAGCGTGTTTACTAGCAATAAGCCCAATTGTGCCAATTCCACAATAAGCATCTAAAATGGTTTCTTTTCCTGTTAATTCAGCTTTCTTAATAGCTTCACTATATAATTTTTCAGTTTGAACTGGATTAACTTGATAAAAAGATTTAGAAGAAATTTGAAAACGTACTCCAAGTAAAGAATCTTCTATAAAGCCTTTACCCATTAATATATTTTCTTTTTCACCTAAAATAACATTAGTATCGCGATGATTTACATTTTGAACAATAGTTGTAATTTCAGGACATTCTTTATGTAACTCTTTTACAAAATTATTACGTCCTGGAAAACTATCAACATTAGTTACAAGTGTAACCATAATTTGATGAGAATAATATCCAGACCTAATTAAGATATGACGAATAACTCCATCACGAGTATCTTCATCATATGGTTTTATTTTCATTTTTTTCATTAATGTTTTTATTGTAGATAAAATCTTTCCACCAACTTTATCTTCTATAAAACATTCTTCAATAGGTACAATTTCATGTGTTTTTGCTTTATAAAAACCAGATATAATATTGCCTTTTTGAGACATTCCAATTGGCATTTGAATTTTATTTCGATAATTATAAGGATCATCCATTCCTATTGTGTTATCTACTTGAACATTCATTTTTCCAATTCGTTTAAAACATTCAGTAACTTTTTTCTTTTTATATTCTAATTGAGCTTCATATTTTAAACTTTGAAAACAACAACCACCACAAGAAGTTGCTACTTTACATCTAGGAGTAATACGATCTTTAGAAAGCTTATTAATTTTAAGAATACGACCAAACATCATATCTTTTCTTTTATAATTAATCATAACTTCAGCTTCTTCACCTAATAATAAATTATCAACAAAAACAGGGATATTATCATATTTGATAATACCCTTTCCTTCTGAAGAATAATCTATACAAGTTCCTGTAATTATTCCTAAGTTATCATTTTTTAATTTATTCTTTTTAGACATTATTTATTTCCACCCATTAATGAAGCAATATAAGGAACTTCAACTTCAGCATCTAATCTAGGGAATAATGGACTACCTTTTGTAACAGTTACATCTTGTAACTTACCAAATTTTCTAATTTCTTCAAAACTTAATAATGAAGAAGGAATGCCTAATTGTTCGAATACTTTAGAACAAGATTCAACTAAAACAGGTTGTAATAAAAATGAAGTAATATATAAAACATTTGCTAAATGACTCATAACACTAGCTAATTCTTTTTTCTTTGTTTCATCTTTTGCTAAAGCCCAAGGCATTGTTTCATCAATATATTTATTAGCACGTGAAACTAGATTCATAACACTAATAAATGCATCAGTAATCTTTAATTCATCAAAGTACTTTTCATATTGAGTAACTGTGAATTCAGCAAGGGCACGAAGTTCTTTATCTTGAGGATTAACATCACCTTCATAATGAGGAATAACACCATCAAAATATTTTGTAATCATACCAATAGTACGATTTAATAAATTACCAAAGTCATTTGCTAAATCAACATTAATTCGATTAACAAAATCTTCCGGTGTAAATCTTCCATCACTTCCAAAAATTGTCTCTCTTACTAAATAATATCTAACAGTATCAAGACCATATCTTTCAATTAATGGATAAGGTGAAACAACATTACCTTTTGATTTTGACATTTTACCATCTTTCATCATTAATAAACCATGAACAAATACTTTATCTGGTAAATGTAAATCAAGAGCAAACAATAAAATAGGCCAATAAATAGTATGGAATCTAGTAATATCATTTCCGATAACATGAATAATTTCTGTATCTTCATTCCAGTATTTTTTAAATAATGAATCATCATCACTTAAATAACCTAAAGCTGAAATATAATTTAATAAAGCATCAATCCAAACATAAACAACATGCTTTGGATCACTTTTAACTGGAACTCCCCAAGTAAAAGAAGTACGTGTAATACATAAATCTTCTAATCCAGGTTTAATAAATGTATTAATCATTTCGTTTTTACGAGATTCAGGTGTAATAAATTCAGGATGTTCATCGTAAAATTTCAATAAACGATCGACATATTTTCCTACACGTAAAAAATATGCTTTTTCTTTAGATTTATATACTTCTCTTCCACAATCAGGGCAAATATGATTTTCACCAACTTGAGTATCGGTCCAGAATGATTCACAAGGAGTACAATACCATCCTTCGTATTCTCCTAAATAAATATCTCCTTGTTCTAGTAATCTTTCAAAAACCTTTTGTACAACATCAATATGTCTTTGTTGAGATGTACGAATATAATCATCATTGGTTATTTTCATTGTATCCCATAATTTATGGAATCCAGCAACGATTTCATCAACAAATTCTTGTTCTGTTTTATTTGCTTTTAATGCATTCTTTTGAATCTTTTCTCCGTGTTCATCACTACCTGTTAAAAAATAGCAATCATCTCCATGCATTCTTCTATAACGAGCATATGTATCACACATTGTTGTACAATATGCATGACCAATATGTAAATTAGCACTTGGGTAATAAATTGGTGTTGTAATATAATATCTCTTTTTCATTTGTTAATCCTCCATGGCAATTAATCTTTATGCTTATTCAATATACCATATTTTTATCTATAAATCTATTTAATAAGTGCATTACAAATAAATTAATACTCAATTGTATTTATTTACATTCTTATAATTTATCGTTATATTAAAAACGTAAAGGATGTTATATTTATGTCATTTAAAGAAAAACTACAAAATACAAATGAGAAAATTAAAAATAAAGCTCTTAACACGGCTGAAAATGTTGTAGGATCTTATGAAGAAAACCCATTTGAAATTGCACGTAATAGTTTCTATAAACTAAAAACATTTATTAATGTTATTCTAACTTTAGCTTTATTTGCTTTATCTTCTATAAACATTTTATATAAAATAAGTGCTAATGGTATAACTCCCTCAACAATCGTTTTATTATCAGCAAATGCTTTATATATTGTAATTATAATCATCTATCTTTTCATATATCGTCAACAAATAAAAGACAATAACAATACTTATAAATCTCAACTTTCAATAATGTATACTAAATTAGGAATGAAAGTATTAAAAGTTACTGTTGCTATTTTTTTATTCTTTAACTTAAATGCTGGTCATAACATTATTAATACCTTAACAATTATTTTTTCTTTCTTTGCTATCTTAAATGGCTTAATTGGTTTAATAAGAAATATATTTAAAATTTGTAAATTTCATAAAAACAAAGATAAATATTTAAGTAAGAAAGAGAAAAGAAAGGAAATATATACAAAAGTTACCAATTTCTATGATGAATCTCGTATTAAAAAGACATCTGCAATAGAAACAAACTATATCGAAAATAAAGAAGAAAAGTAAAAAGAAAAGTCGTTCAATAGAACGACTTTTTTAAACTTTTTTAAATTACTTGCCAAGTCCGTATTTTTTATTGAACTTATCGACACGACCATCAGCTTGAGTAAATCTTTGTTTACCTGTGTAGAATGGATGACAATTTGAACATGTATCAACACGGATTTCTTTTAATGTTGAACCTGTTTCAAATGTTGAACCACATGAGATACATGTTACTGTACATTTGTGGTATTCTGGGTGAATGTCTTTTTTCATAAAATATCTCCTTCCGCCTTAAACTTCTATTGAGTTTAAAGAAAGCATTTCATTGCTTCTAAAGTATAACAATAAATATAACTTTGTGCAAGTACTATTTTTAAACAATAAAATATGTTAAATGACAGAATTCTTGCAACAATATTATTTTTCATTTAATATGCTTCAT
>JBJEDT010000026.1:0-2011 GCA_051872335.1 Bacilli bacterium
CCAATTTCTGATGATGATAAAAATTATTATGGGCAGTTGCCTAATAATTGGTGTTTTTGTAGACTGTCAAACATCATTAAACTTACATCGGGATGTGATTTAAAACCCACAGAATATACTAGCGAAAACAATAACGGAAATATTCCTTATATTACTGGAGCAAGCAATTTTACTGATAATACATTATTAATAAATAGATATACTCAACAAAAAAAATGTAATTCTCATTTAAATGATATTTTGATTACATGCAAAGGTACCATTGGAAAAATTGTAATAAATACAATTGGTAACATTCATATAGCTAGGCAAGTAATGGGAATAACAACTTTTATAGATGTTGATTACAATAGATTATTAGTTCTAAATATTTCAAAAAAACTTCAAATCAAAGCAAAAAGTATGATTCCTGGAATTGAAAGAAACGACTTACTTAGTGAAGTAATAACCATTCCAAATTTGTGTGAGCAAAAAAGAATTTGCCAGGTTGTTAACAAAATAAATGCGTTGTTATAGAATTATATATTCCTATAATCCTTGGTTGTTCATTCAAAGGAGGAATGTTAATCATAACATTACTTAATTGGTATAAATAAAAACCCTTTTGAGTTGTTCCTGAGGCTTCCTTATTGAATAAGCGTTGTTGTTCAGGAGCATCTAAGAATAGTTTTACGTAATAAGGATTAATTAATGTTGTTAATATTGATAAACTTTTTAGAAAACATAAATAATATTTATGATTAAAAACATATGAACTACCAATTAAGCCAACACTCGTGAATAGAATATCTCCAATTTCTAGTTTTATTTTTTTGTTTTCTTCGATAAATTGTTTTTCTGTTAAAAATCTTGACTTATGCAAATCAATAATTTCACCATTTATTATATTTTGAGAAGATAACATATAAAATCCCGTTTGATATGTAACACCTCTTAGAGGGTTATGATTCCCATCAACTATCTTAGAGCAAATACTTTTTAACTTTGCTTTTGTCCATAATTTAGGTATGTTCTTATAAAATTTTTTGTATGTATTTTGCTGTGTTAACTTTAGATATCTGAAATGTATTATATAATTTATTTATCCATTAAAAAAGGAGGACGAATTATGGATGCATTTAAATATTTTTTGGTGTCCGAAAATTTAGCACCAAATACTGTATCTGCTTATATCACTGCTGTAAAGGGATACATTAAGTACTATGACGATTTTACAAAAAAGAATCTTTTGGCTTGGAAAGCACATTTAATTGAAAATTATAAGGCAAAGACTGTTAACTTGAAAATACAGGCAATGAATAAATACTTAGAATTTATTAAGAAATCTAACATTCGGATAAAATCTATTAAGGTTCAGCAAAAACCATTTCTTGAGAACGTAATTAGTGATGCTGATTACGTTTTTTTAAAACGAAAATTAAAGCAAGAGCAAAATAAAGAGTGGTATTTTATTGTTAGGTTTTTATGTGCAACTGGAGCTAGAGTAAGTGAGCTAATTAAAATAAAAGTAGAACATATTAATTTAGGATATATTGACTTATATGCTAAAGGCGGTAAAATTCGACGAATCTATATTCCTATAGCCTTAAGAAAAGAGACTATAGTATGGATTAAAGATTCGCTAAACATATCAAGTGGATATATTTTTCTTAATAGGTTTGGGGACAGAATAACTACTAGAGGTATATCACAACAACTTAAAAATTATGCAGTGAAATTTGGAATTGATCCTAAAGTAGTATATCCTCATTCTTTTAGACATCGCTTTGCTAAAAATTTTTTAGACAAGTATAACGATATTGCACTTCTAGCAGATTTGATGGGACATGAATCAATAGAAACAACCAGGATTTATTTGAGAAAAACCGCAAGCGAGCAACAAGCAATTGTAGATAAAATTGTAACTTGGTAAAAAAGAAAATAGGTTCCTTCATTGGGACCTATTATTACTTATAGAAATTATTATGGGCAGTTGCCTAATAATTGGTGTTGGTCTATTCTATCAGTTTTA
>JBJEDT010000027.1:0-1996 GCA_051872335.1 Bacilli bacterium
TAAGCGGCGTAATAATTATTGTAGATGATTGGTTACGTTATAAATTATTTAAGGAAGATAAGCCGAAATATAGCAGTATTTTTAAAGGACGATAGAAATGTCGTCCTTATTGTTTTAAAACATTGTAGAGCCATAATCAAAAAATCACATATAATATGAATAGCTCGATAAGAGTTAAAATAAAGAGGTGAAAGATATGAAAAGGATTTTAGATGAAGATGATCTGATACAAATCAAAAAAGACATACAAGAAAAAATAGATGAAAATAAATTTAATGAAAATTACGCAACTTCTGATACGCAAGGAGGAGCAGCGATATCTACTAAAGTAGGAGAAGCTACCACAGGCGATTTTAGAATTTTATTAACAGATAACCATATTGATGGTCATGGCGGAAAACAAATCTATCAGGATACTGATTTAACTTATGACGCTGATGCTAAAAAAATTGATATTAATGTAACACACGCTGATACAGCAAATCATTTTTCAGAAGCGAAAAAAATAGAATTGTCTGGGGATGTAACTGGCTCGGCATTGAGTACTGGAGAGTTTGGCTGGAACATAAATACTTTTTTAAAAGAGATTATTGAGGAAACCACCGCGGGGCCAAATAATACATTGTCAGGTTATACAATTGATATTCCTTATATTGAAATTGACAAAAAAGGAAGAGTTAAATCTTTAATTAACAAAGAATTTATAGTTCCACAACCAACATTAGAAAATTTTGGAGATGGAACAAAGCATTATGGATGGAAGGGTACTCCAAAGAATACCGGTATAGAAAATAACGACGAAGGAGAAGTGTTTAATTCACAATTAAGTTGGGGAGGTACTATTAAAATTCCGAATTTTCTTGTTGATGAAAAAGGTAGAGTGCAAAGTGGTTGGACTTCAAAATATACATTGCCTGCGGCGCCAGAGACTCCAGAGGTTCCAGTAGTTAATGGGATTGAAATTACTGGAGCTGTAGAAGGAACTGGTGAGGAAAGTAATGGTAATTGGACTATTAATACAAAATTAGTTCCTAATCAATGGGTAGAGACAGTAGACAGATTAGAGTCAAATACATATACTACTACACAAGATGTATCTAGTAATATTCTTATTGCTTTTTATTGGAATGCTGTTTATAATACAGAAGAAGAAGATGGAACATCTGTTCAATCTACACTACCAAGTGGAGGAGTAATTGTTCCAGTTAAACTCTTAATGAATCGAAGTTTCTTATCTTATCCTGTTACTTATGATGAAAGTGTTGGTATTGGAATTGGATATTTGTCTGTTTCTTATAATTCTAGTACAAAAAAGGCCACCTTTACAGCCTCATATGCTCCTACTTTATTATATAATATTAAAGTTTATGGACTATTATAGTGGTGATAAAAATGAAAAAGAAAATTGAAACATCAAAATTATTTTTATTTATTATAACAATTATTACTGCCTTAATTGTTGGACTTTCTTGTTGGTTTGTGATAAAATATAATAGTGAAAATACATTAAGTTTTTTAATTCCAAGTGTTTTTACAGAACTTGGAGCAGCAACTGGAGTTTACTATTGGAAATCAAAATCTGAAAATAAAATTAAAATGACATTAAGTGCAGTTCAAGAATTATCACAAATAGATGATTTAACAGAAGAACAAGTAAGAATAATTGAAGCATTAGTTAATACTTTAAATTAAAAGGAGGGAATATAAATGGCTATATTAACACCAGATAAAACATCTACTTTAAATGGGCTTAAAGTAAATGAGTATTTATTAACAAAACATAATCCAAATAAAATTGATATGCCAAGCTATGCTCTACCAAATAAACCACTTGGTATTACTGTTCATAATACTGATTGGATTTCAGTATCAAGTAGTACTACTCCAGCAGAACAATATACAAGAGCAACTTATAATGGTAATATGGGCGATGTTAGAGTGCATTATTATGTTGATGATAAATGTGCTTGGCAGAACTTACCACTTACATTAACAG
>JBJEDT010000028.1:0-30374 GCA_051872335.1 Bacilli bacterium
GGTGTTGGTGAATTACATCTAGATATCGTTGTTGACCGTTTAAAAAGAGAATTTAACGTCAATTGTAATGTAGGTGCTCCACAAGTTGGTTATCGTGAAACAATTCGTAAGACAGCTGATTGTGAAGGTAAATACATTAAACAATCTGGTGGTCGTGGTCAATACGGTCACGTATGGATTAAATTCGAACCAAACCCAGGAAAAGGATTTGAATTCGTTGATGCTATCGTCGGTGGTACTGTTCCACGTGAATATATTAAACCAACTGGTGAAGGTTTAAAGGATTCTCTAGAAAGAGGTCTAGTTGCTGGATATCCAGTCGTTGATATTAAAGCAACATTATTTGATGGTTCTTACCATGATGTCGACTCATCTGAAGCTGCTTATAAAATTGCTGCATCTATGGCATTAAAAGAAGCTGCTAAGAAATGTGATCCTGTAATTTTAGAACCTATTATGAAGGTTGAAATTACTGTTCCAGAACAATATTACGGTGATGTTATTGGAGATATTTCAAAACGTCGTGGTAATATGATTGGAGAATCTCAACGTGGTAATGCAAAAATCGTTGATGCATTTATTCCACTATCAGAAATGTTTGGATATGTTACTGACTTACGCTCATTTACACAAGGACGTGGTTCATATTCAATGCAATTCGACCACTTTGGTGAAACACCAAGATTCATTGCTGATGAAATTATTAAAAAATCAGGAATGTCAAACCGTTAATTAATACCTAGTGTATTGATTTTATAAAAAATTTGCTATAAACTGAATTCGTTGGAATTTAAATTTAAAATAAAAGGAGGAAATTCAAACATGGCAAAAGAAAAATTTGACAGAAGTAAAGTCCACGTTAATATTGGTACTATTGGACACGTTGACCACGGTAAAACAACATTAACAGCAGCTATTACAACTGTTTTAGCAGAACAAGGTGGCGCTCAAGCTAAAGCTTACGACCAAATCGACTCTGCTCCAGAAGAAAAAGCTCGTGGTATTACAATTAACACAGCTCACATCGAATACCAAACAGCAACTCGTCACTATGCACACGTTGACTGTCCAGGACACGCTGACTATGTTAAAAACATGATTACAGGTGCAGCTCAAATGGACGGTGCAATCTTAGTTGTTGCTGCTACAGATGGCGTTATGCCTCAAACTCGTGAACACATCTTACTTGCTCGTCAAGTTGGTGTTCCTTACATCGTTGTTTTCTTAAACAAATGTGACTTAGTCGATGACCCAGAATTAGTCGACTTAGTTGAAATGGATGTTCGTGACTTATTATCATCATATGGTTTCCCAGGTGATGATGTACCAGTCATCCGTGGTTCTGCTCGTCAAGCATTAGATGGTGATGCAGAAGCTAAAAAACAAATTACAGCTTTAATGGATGCTGTTGATAGCTATATCCCAGCTCCTGAAAGAGATTCAGACAAACCATTCTTATTACCTATCGAAGATGTCATGACAATTTCAGGTCGTGGTACAGTTGTTACAGGTAGAGTAGAACGTGGTATGTTAAAATTAGGTGATGAAGTTGAAATCGTCGGTATTAAAGAAACAAAGAAATCAGTTGTTACAGGTATCGAAATGTTCCGTAAATCACTTGATTATGCTGAAGCTGGTGACAACGCTGGTGTCTTATTACGTGGTGTAAACCGTGATGAAGTCGTTCGTGGTCAAGTTTTAGCTAAACCTGGATCAGTTACACCTCATACAAAATTCTCAGCATCTGTTTATGTTTTAACAAAAGAAGAAGGTGGACGTCACACATCATTCCGTGCTAACTATCGTCCTCAATTCTACTTCCGTACAACAGATATTACAGGTGTCATTTCATTACCAGAAGGTGTTGAAGTTGTTATGCCAGGTGATAACGTTGAATTAACAGTAGAATTAATTCACCCAGTCGCAATTGAAAAAGGTACAAAATTCTCAATTCGTGAAGGTGGCCGTACAGTTGGTGCTGGTACAGTTACTGAAATTGAAAAATAATTTTGTAACAAAATATAGAAGATCGTCTTTATTGGCGATCTTTTTTTGTTTTTTTAAGAAAAGTATTGAAAAGTTTTTGTGCTTCTTTGTATGATTTTTTTGATAATTTAATTACGTATTGAAATAACATATTGAATAAATCATATAATTTTTTATAAAGTTTTTCATCAATAAAATTTATTGTTGTATTTAATAAAGTTACTATGTTTTGTTTGATTACTTTTATTAATTCAATACTCTTTGTTTCAATTGCAGATGCTATATTAAGAAGAGAATTTGTTATATTCTTAAAAACATCTCGAAAATTAAAATTTTCTGCCCGAAATGAAAAATTATCATCTATTAATTCACTAATTAATTCATCATATATTTCATCTTGTTCATTACAAATTATTAATGTATCAAAGTAGTTTTTGTATAATAACGATAAAGGTATTATAGTATTTGTTGTTAAATTATTATATGAACAATTCTTTTTATTTTGAACTTCTTTTTTTTCATCTATCTTAGAAGTAGATTTTCTAATGAGTCGTGGTAAATTTAAAGATAATCCTGGATAAATTTCTTTATTTTTAATGTTTGGATTTAATAAAATAATCTCGTTCACATCGATATTTCTTTCAATTGAAATTTTTTCTAATGTATCTGTTGGTTGGCAAATATAAAGTTCTAAATTACTTAATATTTCATGCATTATTTTTCTCCTATATCATTACATTTTATTACTTTACTTATATCTTTATACTTGATAAAATTATTATTAATGAGAAGAAAGGAAAAAGGTATGGAAGAGTTACATTTAAATAAAAAAACAAGTTACGATCAAACTACAGATCAACCAAAGCAATTAGATATTTTTAAAGCTACTACTGGTAGGCGTGTTTTGAGCTTTTTTTGCGATGCAATTTGTGTTTTATTACTTTTTATTATCTTACAATCAACTGTTGTTTCCTTAGTTGTTAATAAAGCTTTTGATTTTGATGCTAAAAGAACTACACTTATGGAGCGTGAATTAGAATCACATCTTTTTGAATCTGGTATTTATAATGGCGAAACTTACGATTGTCTAACTTTGAATCAAAGTTTTGATCAAGAATCAGGAGTAGCTTTTGATCATTATCATGAAAAGATTGTCTATTTTTACACACACTTTAGTGCCTTAAATGACGAAGGAAAAGAGTTAATTGACATTAAAAATTATTATAAACAAATAGAAGAAAGTAAATTATTTGATGTAACTGGTGATTATAGTTCACCTGAAACTTTTAGTGCTACACCAAAAAGTGATGTAGAGGAAAGTCAATTTAGAGATTTTTATCTAAATACTGCATATGCTTCTGCACTGGATGCACTTGCTTATGATGAAGTTATTTTGCCAATTCAAAAATCTTTATTAACTGCGCAAGTTATACAAATTCTTGTCTCATGTACTTTATCTTCTATTGTCTTTTTATTAGTTGTTCCAATGTGCAATAAAAAAGGACAAACACTTGGTATGATGTTTATGAAAACTGCTGTAGTTAATCGTGCAAATGGTTTTCAAGTTAAGAAAACTCAAATACTAATAAGATTTTTAATCTTATTCTTCTTTGAAGGACTACTATCGGTTTTTGTTTTAGGATTACCTGCACTAATTTCATTTACAATGATGATGTTTAGTAAAGAAAACAATTCATTACATGATTATTTTTCAGCATCAATTGTTGTTGATTTATCTCGTACAAGAATCTTTAAAAACGAACAAGAATTTTTGGATTATGTCGCAAAAGAAGAAGAATCAAAAAATTCATATACTTCTTCGCTTTTTACTTCTCAACTTATTTCAGAAACAACTAGTAATGCTTCTAGTAAAAAAACAGCTGAAGATAAGTAATTTCAATTATGTTAATTAAGCAAAAATACTAAATTAATGTTTCTTTTTGCTTTTTGATAGAGATATCAAGCTCTCGATAAAGTTAGTCTTAATTGTTTGCTAAACAATAAAATTGTTGTCTAATTGTTTTTCCGCTAACGATTATAGCTCGTGCTTGAAATATATAACTTGTAAAGTTATAATTAAATTAAATAATGGAGGAATACTATGGAAATTCGTTTAGAAAATCTAACTAAGGTATATAAGGGAACCAAAGCTGATCCTAATGGCTGTGTTGCTGTTAATAACCTAGATATTTTGATTCCTGATGGTAAATTAGTTGGATTATTAGGCCCTTCTGGATGTGGTAAGTCGACAACACTTTACATGATTTCTGGATTATTAGAGCCAACAAGTGGCCGAATTTGGTTCGGCGATGAGGATGTTACTGATTTAACTCCTGAAAAAAGAGGTATTGGTTTAGTTTTCCAAAACTATGCTTTATACCCACACATGACAATTCGTAGAAATATTTCTTTCCCTCTTGAAAATTTAAGAGTAGAGGAAGAAGTAGTTGATGACGAAGGAAATACTGTCATGAAAAAAAGAAAACTAACAGCTGATGAAATTAATATTTTAGTTACTGATGCTGCTCGTTTAGTCCAAATTGATAATTTACTTGATCGTAAACCAAGTCAACTATCTGGTGGTCAACAACAACGTGTTGCTATTGCACGTGCTCTTGTAAAGAAACCTCGTGTTCTTTTACTTGATGAACCACTTTCAAACTTAGATGCTCGTTTACGTTTACAAACACGTGAAGAAATTCGTCGTTTACAAAGAACAACTGGAATTACAACAGTTTTCGTTACTCACGACCAAGAAGAAGCTATGTCAATTTGTGATGAAATAGTTGTTATGAAAAATGGTCTTGAACAACAAAAAGATGCACCTCAAGAAGTTTATAATAACCCAGTAAATCTTTTCGTTGCTCAATTCTTAGGTAACCCACCAATTAATGTATTTGATGGTCAAATTAGAGATAATGCATTATTTGTTGGTAAAGATAAACTTTGGGATATCACCGAAGAAATGGCAAGATCTGCTAGCCGTATTAAACAAGTTGTTCCAGTCTTAAATGTTACAGCTCAATTTGCTGATGGACAAGAAAAAACAATAGACGTTATTGGTAAAGATGTTATTTGTAAAGTAGAACCTGGACATGGTTATACTGAAGTTGAAACAAATCCATTCCACCCAATTCAAGGACATGAAGCAGAATATATTTCAAAAGAATTAAATGTTTTTGTACCTGCTAATGTTATGGAAGAACTAATTAAAGATGTTGATTTAGAAAAAGCTGGTCAATGTAAATTAAAACTTGAATTAGGTAAGGCTAAAAAAGTTAGTAATTCAGTTATCTTAGACCAAGATGTCTATGTTGCTGTTCGTCCTGAAGGTTTCAGTGTTGGTAGAGATGGATGCTTAAGTGCTTTTGTTGAACAAATTGAAACATTAGGTCGTGATATTTCAATTGTTGGTACTCACCCAAACTGTGTAAAACCAACATTTAAAGCAATTGTTGATGCTGATACTCCTGTTACTCCAGGTCAAATTAAATTAGGAATTAAGAAAAATAAATGCTTTGTTTTCACTAAGGATACTGAAGAGAGGATTCTATAATTATGGAGTCTAAAAACAATTGGAAAGGATGGCTTTATTTAGCACCTGTATTAATTTTAATGGTAGTATTTACTTTCTATCCTTTAATTAATACAATCTTAATTGCTTTCTTAAAAGAATACAATTATGCACGTGGTGATTCAGTATTAGGTTCAATGTTTACGAATGGTATAACATTGAAAAACTTCGGTTATGTTTTAGGTATTACACCAATCGTTCAAGGCGGCATTGAAGTTTATTATGAACCTGTTATCAAATATGCTATTCCAAATACATTTATTATCGTTTTTGTAACAGTACCTTTATCAATTATTATTTCATTATTGATTGCTGTTGCATTAAATTCAATTAAAGCATTAACAAAGGTTTTCCAAACTATTTTCTTTGTTCCTTATGTAACTAATGCTATTGCGATTGGTATGGTCTTCTCAGTTATCTTTGCTGGACATAATGGTCTATGGAACACGATATTCCATTTAGGCGATACGTATTGGGTCGATATGGCTGCACCTCGTAGTAGAGCGATGTTTGCATTATGTGTATATATTATTTGGCATGCATTACCTTATAAGATTTTAATTTTCTTATCAGGATTACAAGGTATTGATAAACAATACTATCAAGCTGCTAAAATCGATGCTGCATCTAAATTTAAAACATTTATGAATGTTACAGTTCCTTTATTAAGTCCACAAATCGTTTATGTATTAATTACATCTTTGATTGGATCATTTAAAGAATATTCTTCCGTTGTAGGTTTGTTTAATCAACCAGGTACATCTTCTGGATCAAAAAATATGTACACTGTTGTTTATTATATCTACGATAATATTTCAAGTAACACTACTTTAGCTTCAGCTGCTGCGGTTATTCTATTTATTATAATTTTAATCTTTACAGCTATACAAAAAGTTGTTACTGATAAGAAAGTTCACTATTAGGAGGTAAATTATATATGGCAAAAAGCGTTGTAAATAAGAATTACTCTCCTGCAGAAATAGCTCGTGCAAGACATCTAAATCTTGTTATTAGAGATATTAAAGGAACTACTGAACAAATTGAAAAGCGTGATAAAGTACTTCATACTATTTGGCTTGTTCTAGTTTATGCTTTCTTAGTATTTATGAGCATTGTAGTTTTAATCCCATTCTATTGGATGATTATTACATCATTAAAATCAGTTAATGAAATTCGTAATGAAATTACTTATTTTCCTAAAGAAATTGTATGGGAAAACTATGTTGTATTATTTAAAGGTGCTGCTATTGGCGAATTCTTTGAAAATACACAAGTTATTTCTCCATTTGATTTCTGGACATATTTACGCAATACACTAATTGTTGGTGTATTATCGACAGCAGGAACTATTTTTACTACTATTCTTGCTGCATTTGCATTCTCAAGATTGCAATTCAAAGGTAGAGACTTAATGTTCACTATTTTATTAGCAACAATGATGATTCCTGGTGAAATGATGGTTATTACTAACTACATTACTGTTGCTAAATTAGGCTGGTTAGATACTGATGTTGGTGTCTTTGCAGCAATGATTATTCCATTTATTGTTTCTGTTTTCTATATTTATTTATTAAGACAAAACTTCAAACAAATTCCTAATGAACTTTATTATGCAGCTAAAGTTGATGGTAAATCTGATTGGGAATATTTATGGAAAGTTATGGTTCCACTAGCTTCCCCAACATTAATTACTATCTTTATTTTAAAACTTATGGGTGCATGGAACTCATATGTATGGCCTAATCTTGTAGCTAACAAAGAAAATCTTCGTTTGATTACTAATGGTTTACGTGGATACTCACCTAACCCAGATGGTCAACCAAACCAAGCATTACAAATGGCTGCTACTGTTATTGTTACTACTCCACTTCTCTTATTATTCATTTTCTTTAGAAAATATATTATGAGAGGCGTTGGACGTGCTGGTCTAAAAGGTTAATAATTTAGATCAAATCTAATTATTATAAATTTAAAATTTAAGAAAGGAAAAAATTATGAATTTTAAAAAATCATTTTCAACTGTTGCATTTGCATTATTAGCTTGTGCTAGTGTTGGTGCTTTAACTTCATGTGGTGAAGATCCTGAAAGAGTAGTTTTTTGGCACACAATGGGTAAAACTAATCAAGCATTATTAAATGAAATGATTGAAGCTTTCCAAGAATCAGATGAAGGAAAAAATCCTGATGGTAGTCCAATCGTTGTCGAACATGCTGCTCAAGGTGGTTACACAGATATTAAAGCAAAATTATTAAAAGCTATTCCAGCTAAAACTACTCCTACAATGGCATTTGCTTATCCTGATCATGTTGCAGAATATATTAATGCAGGGGCTGTTTTAAAATTAGATGATATGATTGCTAGTAAAGAATACGGATTATTAGAAGAATTAGCAGATTATTCTATTTATTGGAGTGAAGGTACTTGCTATGATACAGCAGGTTCTGTATATTCTGTTCCATTTACTAAATCAACAGAAGTAATTTTCTATAATGCTACTGTTTTTAAAGAAATGGGATATGAGATTCCTACATCTTGGTATAATGAAAAAGATCCAAATGATGTTACAACTATGTTTGGTTTATGCCGTAAGATGAAATCTGACTATGAAACATGGTATAGAAAACATAATTCCACTGCTACTGCAGATCAAGTTACTGCAGCTGCCAAAGCTTTTGTACCTTTAGGTTATGACTCTGATGATAATATGTACATTACATTAAGTGAACAATTAGGAATTCCTTACACTTCATTAAATGATGATATGTCAGGTAACTTTGACTTTGGTGGTTCTGACTTAAAAGGAAATTCAGAAGCTCGTGCATTAATCAAGAGACTTAGAGGTTATTACGATGAAGGATTATTTGTAACAAAAGGTACTTTACCAAATAATACTTATACATCAACTAAATTCACTTCTGAAGCTTTATGGATGTCAATTGGTTCTACTGGTGGTACTTCATACAATAAGAGTGATAAATTTGAAGTTGCTGTAGCACCAATTCCTCAACAAGATCCTTCAAATCCAAAAGTAATTTCTCAAGGACCTTCTATTTGTTTCTTCAAAAACTCAAAAATTAATGAACAAGCACAAATTAACTCATGGAAATTCTATAAGTTCATTACTTCACCAGAAAATACAGCTGCTTATGCAATGTTAACTGGTTATGAACCTGTTAGATTAAGTGCTTATGAATCAGAAGACTATGTATATCACAAAGATATAACTAGAGACGATGCTGATTTATATACAAAAGTTGCTAATCTAACATCTTCATCAGCTGTTACAGGCGCATATTTCACATCACCTGCTTTCGTTGGTTCAGCAACTGCTCGTGAACAAGTAGGTGGTATTATTACTCAAACAATGTTAGAAACTAATATTTCTGCATCTCATACTTTAGACCAAGAATTAGATGAGAATTTCTATAACGCAATGATGGAATGTTTGTTTGCTGTATAATTTAATGGAGGTAGTAATATGAAAAATAAAAATGTATTATTTTTTGCTACCACTCTTCTAATTTTGGGGGTATGTCCTTCTTTAACTTCTTGTGTAAAAGAAATTGATTATGTTTCTCAAGTTCATTTAGATTTAGATAAACAAGATTGGGCTTATTCAGATTTTCTTACTACAGGATGTGGTGTTGTAACTTTAAAAAATGGTGTAGATGGTGACACAGCTCACTTCTACACCCAATCTAATAAAGTAATTTCTGGACGTTTTAATGGTGTCGATACACCTGAATCAACTGGTAAACTAGAAGAATGGGGAAAAACAGCTTCTAAATATACTACTGGTTTATTAGAAAACGCTAAAACTATTTTACTTGAAACTGACCGTGGCCCAACTAATGGAGCTCCTACTACTAGTACTGAAGGTGATAGTAATGGTCGTTATATGGTTTGGGTATGGATCTCAGATAGAACTATTGATGAAGAAGATGGCTCTGGATTTAAATTAGTCAATTTAGGTTTAGTTCAAGAAGGATTATCACCTGCTAAGGGTATTAGTGGTACTTACTATGAGGAAGTATTTTTAAAAGCAGACTCTCAAGCTCAAAAGCTCAAACTATATATTTGGTCGAATGAAAAAGATCCTGATTTTAACTATGGTGGAGCTATCAATATTACATTAAAAGAATTCTGGAGTGATCCAGAACAATATGATGGTGGCTATTATTGTTTTGAAGCTATTGTTACCAAAAAAGTTGGTGATGATGCATATGTTGAATATTACGAGGTAAATGACATAACTGGCGAAACTGAAAGATTTGGTATGTTTATCTTTACAATGTATGCAAAAACTTCATCAAAATATTTGAAAGAAGGAAGAAAATTACATGTTGTTGCAAATATTTCTTCTCGCTATGGAAATTATCAAGCACACAATACAGAATTCCCATTAATGGCTTCAAATGCTAATCCTGAAAAACATACTTATATAATGGATGATGTTGTTTACGATATCATGAAACCAACTACTTTAGTTGCTAGCGAATTCAATTCTGAAAGCAACAGAAATCAATACATTAACTCGTTGGTAAAACTTGAAGGTCTAACTGTTACTGGTGGATACGGTGGTTTATTAGAAACTGACAAAACTACTGGTCAAAATTATGATGACAATGCTATGACTCTTTACTGTAAAGATAAAGATAATAATAGTTTACAAGTTAGAATCAGTGATTCTGCTGTCATTAAAAATTTTGATGATGGTAATATTCAATCATATACCTACTTTAAGAATTTATCAGACGAAGGTGTTACATTTGATTTTGTTGGTTACAAATCTAGATATGTAAGTGAAACTACTGGAAAAATAACATATCAATTAATGTTATATTCTGATTCAGATATTACATATTATGGCTTAGAAGGCTTAAAAGAAGCTTAAGAGTTTATAACTTGGAAAGGAAAATTATGAAAAAAGTTAACTGTTTATTACTAGGATTACTTAGTATTTCTGCTGTAGCTGGTTTATCTTCATGTGAAGAGCGTCTTTCTGATGAAGAACTTGTTGCTTCAGTCAAGGCATCACTTGTATTCCCTAACTTAACTTCTGGTGTTAAATTTGATTTCGAAGTTTACAATGAAATTGATGAGGTTTCTATTACTTATGAATCTTCAAATCCTGAAGTTTTATCGTTTAATGATGAAAATACAATGTGTTATGTTAATGCACCTGAAGCAGGTTCAAGTGAAATATTAACTTCATTTACAGCAACTTTTAATTATAAAGATGTTACTGATACAAAATTATTTAAAGTAAGAGTATTACCTTCAGGTCATTTTACAACAGTTACTGAATTGGTACAATTGGCTGATGATGGTAACTCAGGACCTTATGAATATAGCGCTTATGCTTTAAAAGCTGTTTTAATTGCTACAACAGAAAAGTCTTCTCTTTTCTATGATGGCACAGGATATATCTATGCATATAAAGTTTGTACATATGATATTGGCTCATATCTATTTTTAGATGGATCTATTTCTTTATATGGTGGAATTATTGAGTTAAATTCTGATACAACTTTTGGAACATTATACGAAGAAATACCTTTTGAAGTTCCAGAGTTTAGTCCAACTGAATTTACTTCTGATTTTTCATATAACGTATGGTATACTGGTAATCCATCAATGGCTACATATTGTGGATCAATGGTAAAAATTACTGGTACTCCAAAATTGACAATGTATGATGATGGAGTAACTGTAAAATATTATAATCTTGATATTAGTAATATAACACAAGTTACTGGTTCAATTTTATATCCATCTGATGAGATTGGCAGTGTTTTAGAACAAGCAGCTAATGATAAAAAAGAAGTAATAGTAGAAGGTTATTCAATCTATATTTCAGGTAGTTCTTCTAAATATTTAAATATTATTGCGACAAGTGTTCAACTAGTTGAATCAAATAATTAATAAGTACATAAGCAAGGCTATATTATAATTAGCCTTGCTTTTTTAAAAAAGAAAACAAACTATTGAAATAAAATGAAAATTAGGTTATTATAATTAAGCATTTATGGACTGTTAGCTCAGCTGGTAGAGCAACTGACTCTTAATCAGTGGGTCACGGGTTCGATTCCCTTACAGTCCACCATGTTGCTAAATAAGATTAATCACTATTGGTTAATCTTTTTTATTTCATATAATTATTCTTTATCAAATAATTTTGTTATAATAATAATAGGAGATGATTCTTTATGAAAAAAGAATTAAAAATTTTATTATCGTTATGTTGTTTAATTACCTTATCATCTTGCTCTAAAGGAGTAACAATCAATAAGTTGATTGGCACATATGAATTATCTAATTACGATTTTGATTATATCGATGAGAATATTTCTGATATTGATGTAAAAGAACGAGATAATATAAGAGCGTATTTAGTAATAACAGGAGAAGAATATGGTTTTTATGTTTATGAAGATAATAATACAGTCATTGATGCAAAAGAAGTTTTATTAACTTATAAATATGATTCAGATGATACTAATAAAATTACTTCTATCGAATATAGTTTAGAAACAAGTGATTTAAAATATGGCATACCTGGTGGTTATAAAGAAGTCTTAAAAGTTGAAAAGGAAAATCTCACTTCTAAAAGACAAGATAAAAATGCCAATGATGATGTTTTTTATAAAAGAGTACAATACACAAAGATAAATAATTTAAGTTCATTAGATGATTTGGAAAACTTATTAAACATTGAATTGCCTTTTATCTCATATAAAATGTATAAAATGCATGCTTCATTTATATTAGATCTAAAATCAACTTATGAACAATCTGAAAAATATGTTTATTATTTATATGATATTAATGGTTATACTTCTAAAGCAACTATTTATTATGCATTAAAAGAAAATAAGATACCTACTGTTATTGAAGATGTAGATGTAACTTTAAAAACTATCGATAATATAGAGTATTATATATTAAATGATATATCTTATTCTTATATAACAAGTGTTCCCAGTTATTTATATGCTTCTACTAGTGATTGGTTTATAAAACTTAATCGAGCATTTGATTTGGATATTCAAGATTATATTAACAATGCATTAGAAAATGCTTAGTGAATTATTATATTATCTCTTTTTAATAATTTCTTTGAAGTGGACAAAATAATATTGTTATTATTTTAATTTTTTACTATGCTATAATAGTATAACGGTAGAAAGGAAAATCATTACATGGCTCAAAATTGGTACAAATTAGATAATGCTGCAAAATTATTTCCATCATTATATAAAGATTCAGATCGTAATGGTTTTCGTATTGCAGCAATCTTAAAAGAAGATATACAAGAAGAAGCATTAAGTGAAGCTTTAATTGAAACTTTAAAAAGATATCCCTCATATTGTGTCAAGTTAAAAAGGGGTTTCTTCTGGTATTACTTTGATCATAACTTTGAAAAGCCTAATATTCAAAAAGAATTACCAGTTTTGTTTTCGAATATTCAATTATATAAAAATAATAATTTTTTATTTTCAGTTTGTGTTAATAAAAGAAGAATTTCTTTAGATGTTTTTCATTCTCTAGGAGATGGAACAGGTGCGTTAGAGTTTTTTAAAACACTTTGCTATTATTATCTTATTAATATCGGTAAGAAAATTGATAATGACGAAGGATTAATTAAAACTAACGAAATTGAAAAAACTATTTCTGAAATTGATGATTCTTTTGTAACTAATTATAAAAAAGGTAAATCATATGATAAAGAGGATAAAGCTTTATCATTTACTGGAAGAAGGTATCCATATAATTGGATAGGTATTGTTCATACTCTTGTAGATTTAGATAGTATTAAAAAAGCTGCTCATAAATATGAATGCACGATTACTGAATATTTAGGGGCTTGTATTTTGTATTCTTCTTATGAAACGTATTTTAAAAATCAAAAATTTGACAAGAAAAAGAAAATGAAATTATTTATTCCAGTTAATGCTCGTAAATTTTTTGATTCAAAAACGATAAGAAATTTTGCATTGTATGTCAGAACGAATATGGATTTCAATCAAGAAGATTTAACTTTTGAAGATATGGTTAATGAAATGAAAAGGACCTTTAAAGAAGAGTTGACTAAAGAAAAATTGGAACAGAGAATTGTTCAAAATGTTAAAATAGAAAAATCTTTTATTGTTCGTATATTACCACTCTTTATAAAAGATATAGCGATGAAAATTGGTTATAACATAATGGGTAATGGTGTTAATACTTTAAGCATTTCAAATCTTGGTGTTGTTAAATTACCTAAATCTATGGAAGAATGCATTGATAGATTAGAATTTGAAATTGGAGTATCTAAAGGAACACCATCAAATTTTGGAGTTATTACTTTTAAAGATACTTTATGTTTTACTCTAACTACATTATTAATAGAAAGAAAATTCATATCTAAAATATATGAATGTTTTAATCGAGATGATGTTTCTTTCTATGTAGAAACTAATGATTTGGAGGTGTATTGATATGAAGCATTGTAAGAATTGTAATATTGATGTAAATACCGAAGGTCATGTTTGTCCTATTTGTAATGAAGTTTTAGTTGAACAAAAAAGTAGTAATGTAAATAAACCAAATGGATATCCACAATTAAGTAACAAGCATAGATTTCCATTTGTTGTTAAATTATTTGCGTTTTTATCTATTATTGCTTCTATAGTTTGTGGATTTATAAATTATAAAACTTTTAATAGTGAATCTCCTTCTTATTGGGCAATTATTGTTATCGCTGGCATTTTATATTGCTGGGGTATTGCAAGGATTTTTTCTTATAAGAGAATATCATTTGCAACTCGATTTTTCTATTTAATTTTATTTACAATTATTTATATTGTTGGTATTGAAATTTGTTTGACAATATTTAACATTAGAGAAGTTATTTCATGGTCTTTAACATATGTATCACCTATTTTAATAATTGTTGGACTAATTGTTATTCAGGTAGTAGGTTATGCAAGTAGAAGAAATTTCGGTGATGCTATAATGAGTTGTTTTTATTTAACTTTAATAGCGTTAATTCCTTATATTGTTTATTTGGTAGCACCATCTTATATTGAAGTAGAATGGGCACCTATTAGTGGTATATTAGCAGGTGTATCAACTTTAATTGGTTTCTTCATTTTTAGATTTAGATCAACAAAAGAAGAACTAAAGAAGAGATTTAATATTTAATTGTTGGAACTTGTAATGGTTCCAACTTTTATTTTTCGATATTTCTTATTAATCTAGGAGATAAAAGAGTTGTTATTTCATATGGTGACATATTGTTATCTTTAGCAAGTTTTATAACTGTATTGTTTTTTCCAATAATTTCAATTTCTGCTGTTTTGTCATATTTTTTTGAAGAGAAAAACATACTAAAATCCATGCACATAGGACATGCTTTAATTAGTATTTCATTTCCTATATAGACATTAAAATTAAAATCTTTTGGCCAACCATCTGCATATCCGAATCCAATCGTGTAAATGTAACCATCCTCTTTATTTAAATTATTTCCATAACCGACTTGCGAATTAGCAAAGACTTTTTGTATTCTTATAATTTTTGAAGTTAATCTTAATACAGGTTTATAATCATTATATAATCCGTATAATGCAAGTCCTATTCTAGAAGAATTTGTAATATTATCTTTAATATGCAAAGAGGAAGAAGATTTGATGTGTATTAAACCTTTAAAATGCATTTCCTTTAAAATGTCACTTATGCATTTTAACTGATTATCAAATTCATTAATGTCATAAATATGAGTACAAATTCCTTTTAAATAATTTTTGAATTCTTGCTTTTTTATAAATTCAAAGAATTCTTCTTTTGTGATACCATCTCTATTCATTCCTGTTTCTATCATTGCATGCATTTTTACTTTATATTTAGAATTTATAAGTTTTTCTGTATATTCTTTTGAAGATGTTAATACTTCAATATTATATCTATTTAGAATATCTAAATTATCATATGGAGTAAGTAGTAAAACATTATTAAAGATTAATTGTTTACGAATAGTTAAAGCTTCTTGAATTGTAGAAACTACATAACCATAGGGTTTAACTTTAGAAAGCATAGATGTTATTTGAGTTAATCCATGCCCATAAGCATTGGCTTTAACTACAAGGTATAAATTCGTAGGATTTTCTTTATATATTTTTGAATAGTTATCTAAAAGATTATTCATACTTAATGTAATATAAGCTCTCATAAAAATTTCTCTTATAAATAAATTATATGTAAAATCATCTCTATTAAGTCTTTTCTTGCATTATTCAAAATAGATTTGTAAAATGTAAACAAGATAATGTATGTATACATTGTTTAATAAACTAAAGAGAGGAATTAAACTTAAGTTTTATTACTTAAGAAAATGAAATTATGAATAAAGTAAGAAAAGCAATTATTCCATGTGCTGGCTTAGGAACTAGATTTTTACCAGTAACAAAAAACATGGCAAAAGAAATGTTACCAATAATAGATACTCCAACTATTCAACTTATTGTTGAGGAAGCAATTGAAAGTGGAATAGAAGAAATACTTATTATTACTAATACATCAAAACATGATATGGAAGATTATTTTGATGTAAATTTTGAATTAGAAGAAAGACTAAAAAAATCAAATAAAATTAAAGAGTATGAATTAATTCATAAAATTGCTTATTTAACAAATGTAACTTTTGTTCATCAAAAAGAGCCTAAAGGTTTGGGGCATGCTATTTTATGTGGAAAAACTTTTGCTGCTGGAGAACCTGTTGCCGTATTATTAGGTGATGATATTGTAAGAAATAAAAATGGTCTTCCTGCATTAAAACAATTAGTTAATGAATTTGAAAAAAATAATTCTTCAATCTTAGGTGTTCAAACAGTTGCTAAAGACCAAGTTAATAAATATGGAATTATTAAACCAATAAGTGAAGTAAATGGTCGCTTAGTAGAAGTTGAAGATATGGTCGAAAAACCAAGTATTGAAGAATCTCCTTCTTGTTTAGCTATTTTAGGTAGATATATTTTAACTCCTGAAATTTTTGATGAACTTGAAAAAACTAAACCTGGTAAAGGTGGAGAAATTCAACTTACAGATGCAATTAAATTATTAAGTCAAAAACAAAAAGTTTATGCTTATGACTTTGAAGGTGAACGTTATGATGTAGGAGATCGTTTTGGATTTATAAAAGCTACTATTGATTATGCTTTAGATCGTGAAGATTTAAAAATTGACGTTCAAAATTATATAGATAATCTTGCATCAAAAAAATAGAATTAAATTTTATTTTTATTAAATTTTATATATTTTACCAAGTAAAAGGAAATTATCAGTTAGGATAGAATTCTTTTCGAAAAAAAGTAAAAAAATTCAAAGATTTTTTAATTCCATAATGAAAATTTATATGTATAGTAGTATACTATAATTGTTATAAATCGGAGGAAATTATGGAAATTAAAAAATCTTTTTTATCTGTAGATGGTAATACAGCTGCTGGTATTGCTTCTTATGCTTTTACAGAAGTCGCTGGCATCTATCCTATTACTCCATCTTCACCTATGGCTGAACTTGTTGATGTTTATGCTTCACAAGGAAAACTAAATTACTTCGGAAACACTGTAAAAGTTGTTGAAATGCAATCGGAAGCTGGTGCTGCTGGTACTGTCCACGGTGCTTTACAAGCTGGTGCACTAGCTACAACATACACTGCTTCACAAGGTCTTTTATTAATGATTCCAAATATCTATAAATGGGTTGGTGAATTATTACCTGCAGTTTTACATGTTTCAGCAAGATCACTTGCTACTCGTGCATTATCTATTTTTGGTGATCATCAAGATATTTATGCAATTCGTCAAACTGGTATTACAATGTTATGCTCTCAATCAGTTCAAGATATTGCTGATTTAGCAAACGTTGCTCACTTAATTGCAATTAAATCAAGTGCTCCAATTTGTCATTTCTTCGATGGATTTAGAACATCTCATGAAATTCAAAACGTCGAATTTGTCGATGCTGAAGAATGGAAGAAATTACTTGATATGGATGCTGTTGAAGCATTTAGAGCAAGAGCTTTAAACCCACATTCTCACCCAGTTACACGTGGTGGTGCTGAAAATGATGATGTTTACTTTCAAGGAAGAGAAGCACAAAATGTTCATTTTGATAAAGTATTAGATATTGCTGAAGATTACTTAGCTAAAGCAACTGAATTAACAGGACGTACATATGCTCCATTTGTATACTATGGTGCTAAAGATGCAACTAAAGTTATTGTTGCAATGGGTTCTGTTACAGAAACTGCTACTGAAGTTGTCGATGCATTAAATGCTGCTGGAGAAAAAGTTGGTGTTGTAAAAGTTTATCTATATCGCCCATTCTCAGCAAAACACTTAGTAAGTGTAATTCCTGAAACAGTTAGAAAAGTTGCTGTTTTAGATAGAACAAAAGAAATTGGTGCTACAGGAGAACCATTATATCTTGATGTAGTTTCTGCATTTGAACAAATGGGTCGTTCATTTGATGTCGTTATTGGTGGACGTTATGGTCTTTCTTCAAAAGATACTCAACCAAAACACGTTAAATCAGTTTATGATTTCTTAGATGCAGAAAAGAATTGGACATCATTCACTGTTGGAATAAATGATGATGTAACTCATTTATCAATTCCTGTTGATGAAGAATTCCACATTGCTCAAAACTATACTTCTTGTTTATTCTATGGTTTAGGATCAGATGGTACAGTTTCAGCAAACAAATCTTCAATTAAAATTATTGGTGATGCAACACATCAATATGCTCAAGCATATTTTGCATACGACTCAAGAAAAGCTGGTGGTGTAACACGTTCACACTTACGCTTTGGTAAATCACCAATTCATTCAACTTATTATGTTGAAAACGCTGACTTTATTTCTTGTTCATTAGATACATATATTTATAAATTTGATATGATCAAGAATTTAAAGAAAGGTGGAACATTCTTATTAAATACAGATTTAACTGATGAAGAATTAGTTAAGTCATTACCAAATAGAGTAAAACGTCAATTAGCTGATAAAGAAGCAAAATTCTATGTTATTGATGCTAATAGTTTAGCAGCAAAAATTGGTATGGGACGTCATACAAATACAACATTGCAAGCTTCTTTCTTCTATTTGAATCAAAACATTATGCCTTATGCAGAAGCTCAAGATTGGATGAAGAAATTTGCTAAGAAGAGCTATGCTAAAAAAGGTGATGATGTAGTTGAAATGAACTATAGAGCAATCGATGCTGGTGCTGAAGGTTTAAGACAAATCACAGTTGACCCAGCTTGGAAAGAATTATCACTTGCTCGCGAACGTAAATTAACTGGTGATGATTATTTTGATTCTTATGTAAATGTTATGGGTTCACTTGATGGTGATACATTACCTGTATCTAAATTTACAGAATATGAATTATTAGATGGAACAATGAAAAACGATATCACATATCGTGAACAACGTTCTATTGCTGATAGAGTTCCAGTATGGCACAAAGAAAATTGTATTCAATGTAATCAATGTGCATTCGTATGTCCTCACGCTACAATTAGGCCATTCCTTTTAACAGATGAAGAAGTTTCAAAACTTCCTGAATTTGCTAAAGAAGATGTTTTAGTAGCTATGGGTGGACCTACAGTTGCTGGATTAAAATATCGTTTACAAGTTTCACCAAGAAACTGTGTTGGATGTGGACTATGTGTTGTTCAATGTCCTGGTAAGAAAGATGCTGAAGGTAATATTAACAAAGCTATCGAAATGGTTGAAGCAAAATCACAATTTGCTCAAGAAGAAGCTGCTTCTTACTTATACAAACACGTTGAATATAAAGCAGATAAATTCCCTGTCACAACTGTTAAAGGTGCAGCATTCTTAATGCCTTATACAGAAGTATCAGGAGCATGTGCTGGATGTGGTGAAACTCCATATTATCGTTTAGCATCACAATTATTCGGTCGTGATATGTTAATTGCTAATGCTACAGGTTGTTCTTCAATTTATTCTGGTTCAACTCCACTTACACCATTCTGTACAGATAAAAATGGTGAAGGTATTGCTTGGGCTAACTCTTTGTTTGAAGACAACGCTGAATTCGGTTATGGTATGAGAGTTGCATCTAACTACAAATTAGGTCAATTAATTCGTATATTCACTGAAACAAAAGATAAAGTTGAACCTGAATTAGCAGTCCTAATGAATAAATGGTTAGAGAACTTCAAAAATCGTGATCTTGTTAGAACATTTGCTAAAGAATTAGTTGAATTATTAAAAGCAACTAAATGTGAAGAAGCTAAAGAAGCATTATTATATGAACGTGATATTGTTGATAAATCTGTATGGATTATTGGTGGTGACGGTTGGTCATATGATATTGGCTACGGTGGTGTCGATCATGTCTTAGCAAATGAAGAAGATGTTAATATCTTAGTCTTAGACACAGAAGTATACTCAAATACAGGTGGTCAATCTTCTAAATCATCTCAAACAGGTTCTATTGCTAAATTCACAGCATCAGGTAAGAAGACAGCTAAAAAGAACCTTGCAATGATGGCTATTGCTTATGGTAACGTATATGTTGCTCAAATTTCATTAGGTGCAAACCCAATGCAAGCAATTAAAGCAATGAAAGAAGCAGAATCTTACGACGGACCTTCATTAATCATTGCATACTCACCATGTGCTAACCATGGTATTAAAGGTGGATTAAGTAATGCAACAAGAGTTGAAAAAGCAGCTGTTGAATGTGGTTACTTCCCAATCTTCCGTTATGACCCACGTTTAGAAAAAGAAGGCAAGAATCCAATGCAATTAGATTGCAAAGAACCAAACTTTGATTTATTCAATGACTTTGTAATGGGAGAAACTCGTTTCTCACAATTACCAAAGGTCAATCCTGAACACGCAGAAGAACTCTTAACTAAGTCAAGAGAATGCGCTCGTACAAGATGGAATAGATTTAAAAAACTTGCTGAATAAAAATATTAAATAAAAATTTAAAAGTTCATTGTAGTAAAAGCATTGCAATGAACTTTTATTTTTAACTAAACGAGCCATAATATTTTTAAGATTATAATTATTTTGATTTAACAATATGTTAAGTTTTGGTAAAATATTGTGGGGTGGTTGTATGTATTCAAATAAAATAATTATAAAAGGTGCAAGGGAAAACAATTTAAAAAATATAGATTTAGAATTACCTAAAAATTCATTAATCGTTTTTACAGGTTTATCTGGCTCAGGTAAATCTACTCTTGCTTTTAATACAATTTATAGTGAAGGACAAAGAAGGTATGTTGAATCATTATCTAGTTATGCACGTCAATTTTTAGGTGGAGTTGAAAAACCTGATGTTGATAGCATTGATGGACTTTCACCTTCGATTGCTATAGATCAAAAAACCACATCTCATAATCCACGTTCTACAGTTGGTACTGTTACAGAAATTTATGATTATTTACGTTTGTTATTTGCTCGTGTTGGTCATCCATATTGTCCAGAACATGGATGTCGCATAGAGGCATTTACACCTAATCAAATTGTAGACTGTATATACAAAAATGAGAATAATGCTCGCATTCAAATTTTAGCTCCTGTAATTCATCGAGAAAAAGGAACTCACAAAGATACATTAGATAAAATTCGTTCACAAGGTTTTGAAAGATTAAGGGTTGATGGTGAAATTTGTACTTTTGATGATTTACGTGAGTTAGATAAAAATAAGACACATTATATTGATATTATTATTGATCGTATAGTTTTAAAACCTGAAGCAAGAAGTCGTATATTTGAAGCTGTTGAACTTGCTTTAGACTGGGCACATGGTTATGTTACGGTTTTAAATGGAAAAGATGAAGAATTATACAGTGAACATCATGCATGTCCTCAATGTGGATTTTCTGTTCCACCTCTAGAACCAAGACTATTTTCTTTTAATGCTCCCTTAGGAAATTGTCATGAATGTAATGGATTAGGGATTAAAAGAGAAGTGGATACACGTTTATTAATACCAAACGAAAACCTTTCTTTAAATCAAGCTGCCATAGCTTATCAAAAAGGTATAGTTGGAACTCCTAACTTAGAATGGAAGGAATTTGTTTATTTATGTAATGCCTATAATATTCCAATGGACATACCTTATAAAGAACTAACCGACGAACAAAAGAAAATCATTTTATATGGTTCTCCAAGTGAGCATAGTTTTGTATTAAAATCAGGCTCTGGTAACACTGTAAATAGGAGAGGTTTTATTGAGGGCGTTAAAGTAAAAATAGAAAGATTGTATCAAGAAACATCTTCTGATTTTATGAGAACATGGTATGAGAGTTTCATGCGTGATCATGTTTGTGAAACTTGTCATGGTGCTCGTTTAAATGAAATGGTTTTATCGGTAAAAGTCGGTGGCATGAATATATATGAAATGACATGTCTATCAACAGGTGAACTATTGAAGTTTATTAATAATTTAGAATTACCACCTATGGAGCAAGAAATTGCTCGACTTGTATTAGCAGAAATTAAAAATCGATTGGAATTTCTAGTTGAGGTAGGTTTAGAGTATTTAACATTGTCAAGAATGGCAATGACTTTATCTGGTGGAGAAGCTCAACGTATACGACTAGCTACACAAATTGGTTCTAAATTATCCGGTGTTTTATATGTTCTTGACGAACCTAGTATTGGATTACATCAAAGGGATAATGATAAATTAATTCATTCATTAAAAGAGATGCGCGATCTTGGAAATACTCTAATAGTAGTTGAGCACGATGAAGATACGATGAGGGCTGCAGATCATATCGTTGATATTGGGCCACGTGCAGGTATTCATGGTGGCGAAGTTGTAGCCCAAGGTAGTGTTGAGGATATTATAAATGCTCCAAATTCTATTACCGGTGATTATCTTTCAGGTCGAAGATTTATTCATGTTCCTGCTATACGAAAATCACCAACAAATAAAAAGATTACTATTAAAGGAGCTAGATGTAATAATTTAAAGAACATTAATGTTGATTTTCCATTAGGTTTATTTATTTGTGTTACAGGTGTTTCTGGATCAGGAAAATCATCTCTTGTAACTGAAACATTATATAAGCATGTGCACAATTATTTCACTAGCGGTAGATTAGAAGAAGCTGGAGAATGTGATGAGATTTTAGGATTACAATATATTGATAAAGTTATTAACATAGAACAAGATCCTATAGGAAAAACCCCACGTAGTAACCCAGCTACATACACAGGTGTATTTGATGATATTAGAAATCTATTTGCCTCTACTACAGAAGCACGAATTAAGGGTTATGATAAATCAAGATTTTCCTTTAATGTAAAGGGCGGACGATGTGAGAAATGTCAAGGAACTGGTGTTATACGAATTCCAATGAATTTCTTACCTGATGTTTATGTTACATGTACAGAATGTAATGGACATCGTTATAATGAAGAGACTCTTGCTTGTACATATAAAGGAAAAAATATTTATGATGTTTTGAATATGACTATCGAGGAAGCATATGATTTTTTTGAAAACATTCCTAGTATTGCAAGAACGCTACGCACTTTAAATCAAGTCGGTCTTGGGTATATTACTTTAGGACAAGCTGCAACTACTTTATCAGGTGGAGAAGCACAACGAGTTAAATTAGCAAACGAATTACAAAAAGTTTCCACGGGAAAAACGTTGTATATATTAGACGAACCAACAACAGGTTTACATATAGATGATGTTTCACGATTAATTGAAATACTCCAAACTATTGTAAATAATGGTGATACAGTTGTTGTTATTGAACACAATCTTGATTTAATCAAAGTGGCGGATTATATTATTGATATTGGACCCGAAGGTGGCGATGGTGGAGGCACTATTGTAGCTGCTGGAACTCCAGAAGAAGTTTGTAAAGTGGAAAAATCTTACACTGGTCAGTATTTAGAGAAATACTTAACTAATAATAAATAGGAGGTATAGTCATGGCAGAAATACAATTTGTACAAGAACGTCCTTTATGGAAAGATTTACTTTTTTATGTTTTGTGTGCGTTATTTCCAGGCGTTGGATTAATGTTTTTGATGATTGATAAAAGTAATAATGAAAATAAAAATAAGAATTATTATATAGTTTCTATTATTTCAATTTCAATTATATTTTTGAGTTATTTGATTTTTTCAATTCTTTTTATAACAGTAAATGAATTTACTTTTCTAGGATTGTCATTTCGTAAATTTAGTTTGATTTATTTCACATATTTTTTAGTGAACGCTATTTCATATTTAGTTTTTATTAAAATTTATTTTAACAAAAATGAAACAACAGAATACAAAAAAGAAAAATACTATCGTATATTCAAATATATAAATGTATTTTTAACAGTGCTTTTTTCTGTTCTTATTGTATATTTCTTAGATGAAATAGTTACTTCCTTTCCAAAAGGTTTTCCATTTGATGAATTTAAATATTCAAATGATACTCCAGTAATAGCTTTTTATGCCATTTGTATTTTAATTGGTGCTCTAGTTGCATGGTTTGTAGCACGTGAAAAAGCTAGAGATGAAGGTTATGATCGATCAATTTTCGAAACAATATTTTATTTAGCTTTTCCAGCAGGAATAATAGGTGCCCGTGCTTGGTGGGTTATTTCTGAATGGAATAGAGATTTAGCAGGAAGACATACTCTAGCTGATATTTTTAATTTTAGAGGTGGAGGTCTAGCTATTCAAGGTGGTGTATTATTAGGCGCCTTAGTCGGTATTTGGTTTATGCTTGAATTCCATCGAGAAATGAAAATTTCAAAAGCTATTGATTTAGTTATACCAGGTATTCTATTAGCTCAAGCAATTGGTAGATTAGGTAACTTTTTCAATGTCGAAGTTTATGGTGCACTAGCAAATCCTGATGACTGGTGGTTTTTACCAAAAGTTATAATTACACATTTCCAAGATGCAACAGGTGGAAAATTTTATATACCATTATTCTTAATTGAAGGTTTATTAAATGTTGCAGGTTATTTCATCATTACATATTTAGTAGGAAAAGGTTTAAAAAAATTTCTTGTGACAGGAGATTTAGCATATTGTTACTTAATATGGTATGGTACAGTTAGAATTTCTTTAGAGCCATTACGTGATAGTGCATATAAAATGCCAACTTCTATGTATATGAGTGCTGCCTTTATTATTGCAGGTGTATTATGCCTTATCATAAATCATGTTTTTGATTATTTAAAGAAAAAGGAGTGCTTTGCTCGATTAAAAGAAACAATACAAATTAATTTTAAAAAGTGTTCTACTAAAATTGAATCATTACCAAAATGGTCAAGAATATTATTATCTTTTCCTATTATTAATGGTTTTTTCTATGGATTCTATCGGTTTGTTAAAGGTCATTATCTAACTGGAATTCTACATATTATTGTAGGAGGATTTTTGACTTGGATTCTTGACATTATTTATATAGTAATTGATAAACCACTTTTATTGAGTAGAGATTATGTATAAATGTATTATTTTTGATTTAGATGGCACTTTAGCTGATACTGATTTTATGGTCGTAGATGCATATTTAAAAATGTTCCAAAAATATCGTCCTGATTATAAACCCTCATTTAAAGAACTAGCATCTTTTTCTGGTCCAACATTACGTGATGTATTTTGTATCTATTTCAAGGGCAATGATATTGACTCACTTTTAAAAGAATTTCGTGATATTTCTTTACCAATGTATTGTACTCATACAAAGTTATATAAAGGAATTAAAGAATGTTTGGAGGAATTTAGAAAAAAGGTTTGAAATTGTGTGTAGTGACAAATAAAATATCTACAGCAACTAAAGTATCTCTAGAAACATATGGTATTTATAATTATTTTGATTTAATAATTTCTTCGGATGATGTTTTAAATGGAAAGCCCGACCCTGAAGGAATTTTACATTGTATAAATAAATTTAGGTTGCTTAAAAAAGATGTTCTTTATGTCGGGGATAGTTTGATAGATGAACTTGCGAGTAAAAATGCTTCCATTGATTGCTGTTTAGTAACTTGGAATTTACATGGTAGATTAAGTGAAACGAATCCTAAGTACACTATAAATGAAGTTGATGAATTAAAGGAGATTGTTTATGGATGAGGTAAAAGATGTATTAATTGTAGGAGCTGGTCCAGCAGGTCTTAGTGCTGCTATTTATTTAATTAGATCTGGTTATGAAGTAACTCTTTTTGAAAAAGGATTTCCAGGAGGAAAAGTTAATTTGACAGCAGAAGTCGAAAATTATCCTGGAATTGAGAAAATATCAGGACCGGATTTAGCTTTTAAAATTTATGAACATGCTTTAAATATAGGCGCAAAAATTTTTAGTAAAGAAGTAAAGAATATTATAAAAGAAAATGAAGTGTTTAAAGTTTTTACTGATAAAGAAATGTTTTCATTTAAATCTATTATTGTTGCAACAGGAACTACTGAAAATAAATTAGAAGTTGAAAACTCAATGAAATTTGAAAACCATGGTATATCGTATTGTGCTGTATGCGATGGAAGATTTTATAAAGATAAAGAGGTTGCTGTTATTGGTGGAGGAAATGCTGCTTTAGAAGAAGCATTGTATTTAGAAAAGATTTGTAGTAAAGTACATTTAATTCATCGAAGAGATGAATTTAGAGCTGATAAGATTATTATTGATTTAGTAGAAAAATCATCCATAGATATTTTGTATGATACAATTGTTACAAAAGTTAATGGAGATAATTCAGTATCAGATGTTGAATTACTAAATAAAAAGACAAATGAAGTATCAAAATTAGAAATAAGTGGAATTTTTCCTTATATAGGAGCTAAACCAAACACACAATTTCTTGATTCAAGTTTACTTGATGAAAAAGGCTATTTACTAGTAAATGAAAAAATGGAAACAAAACTTGTAGGCCTTTATGGTTGTGGTGATGTAATAAAGAAAGAATTAAGACAAGTTGTCACAGCAACATCGGATGGAGCAATTGCTGCTATTAATGTGGCTAATTATTTAAAGAAATAAAAAATAGATAGGAGGTGTAAATATGAATGCAAGTATATCTTTTACGCAAAAAATAAAAGAGGAATTAGCAACTAAAGAATATACTGATAAAGAGACAATAAAATGCATTATTGCTGGATTTACATCTTCAAATGGACGTGTACTAATTCAAAATAAAGAATCAATTATACATTTATCTACAGAACATGCTAAAGTTGCCAAACTAATTTACACTTTATATCAACAACTTTATAATGTGAGTCCTCAATTGACTTATAGTAGGAAAATGAAATTTGATAAAAAAGTTTGTTTTAATATTTTTATTGATAGTAACGTTGACAGTATTTTAGATGATTTAGAAATCAATTTATTTTCAACGAATTTTTCAAAATCTTATTTAAAAAAAGAAGAAAATATTAAAAATTATTTATTAGGGGCTTTGCTTGCCTGTGGTTCTTGCAATGATCCAATAAGCTCGAATTATCATTTAGAATTATGTTTTAATGACGAAAATCATGCTAAATATGTTTGTAAATTAATGAATAGATCAAAACCTGAATCCTTTGAAGCAAAGATTATTCAAAGAAGATCTTCATATGTTGTATATATGAAAAAATCTGATTTAATTGTTGATTTTTTAGCATATTTAGGTGCTCATGATTCATGCCTAGAATTTGAAGAAGTTCGTGTTGAACGTGATTTTCGTAACAATGATAATAGATTACAAATTTGTGAAAACGCAAATGTTTATAGAACAATAAGCAGTGCTAAAAAGCAAATTGAAGATATTAAACTTATAGATCAAAAACTTGGTATACATAATATGATAAATAAAAAAGAAAAAATATTGTGTATGTTAAGACTGGAAAATGAAGAACTTTCAATGGTGGAACTAGCTGATTTATTAAGTAAAGAATTAAATACAAAAGTCAGTAAATCTAATGTAAATCACTTGTTTAGATCAATTCACCAGCTAGCAGAAAGATATAGGGTTGATTAGTATGAACATAAACGAACAATTAGGAATGAGAATCTCGTATTTAAGAAAACAGAGAGGCTTTTCTCAACTGGATTTAGCTTGTGAAGCTAATATTAATCGTAATTATTTATGTGATTTAGAGAAAGGGAAAAGAAATCCAACTGTTGAAATATTAGTAAGATTATGTATTGCTTTAGATATAACACTTGAGGAACTTTTTAAGGGTATTGTCCCTATTTATTAAAAAGCAAATATTATCAGTAAAAAAATAATGGTATTTTTATTAAAAATATCTTACAAAGTGTATTAAATGGTATATAATGTTTATGTAACTGAAAAATCAAATTTGTCAGTTTTTAAAGGAGAAATAAAAATGAAAAATGTTAAAGATTTACAAGTAAGTGGTAAAAAAGTTCTTGTAAGATGTGACTTCAATGTCCCATTAAAAGATGGAGTCATCCGTGACGACAATCGTATTGTTCAAGCATTACCTACAATTAAAGAGTTAATTGGTAAAGGTGCTCGTGTAGTATTAATGTCTCACCTAGGTAAGATTGATTGGAAGGACCCAGTAAAATTAGAAGCAGGACTCAAGAAAAACACTTTAGAGCCTGTAGCTGTTCGTCTTTCTGAATTATTAGGCTGTGAAGTTAAATTTTCACATGCTACACATGGTGAAGAATTAAAATGTGCTGTTGAATTATTAAAAGACGGAGAAGTTTTACTTGTTCAAAATACACGTTTTGAAAAAGGTGAAACAAAAAACGATCTTGCTTTATCAACTGAATGGGCTTCGTTAGTTGATGCTTTTGTTATGGATGCATTCGGTTCAGCACATAGAGCACACTCATCAACAGTTGGTGTTCCTGAAATTCTAAAAGCTGAAGGCAAAGAAGTAGCTATTGGTTATTTGGTAGAAAAAGAAGTTGTTAACTTAGATAAAGTTGTTAACTGCCAAGAAAGACCATATGTTGCAATTTTAGGCGGATTCAAAGTTTCTGATAAAATCAAAGTCATTGAATCTTTAATGAAAAAATGTGACAAAATTTTAATTGGTGGTGCTATGGCATACACATTTAAAAAAGCTTTAGGTAAAGAAATTGGCGATTCACCATGTGAAGTTGAACAATTAGATTATGCAAAACGTTGTATAGAAGAAGCAAACGGAAAAATACTTTTACCAGTTGATTTTGTCGTAGCCGATTCATTTGATGATCCTAAAAATATTATTACAACTGAAGATGATAATGTTCCTGCTGGATTTGAAGGTATGGATATTGGTCCTAAAACAATTGAAAAATATAAGGAAGAAATTCACAATGCTAAAACAATATTCTGGAATGGACCAATGGGTGTTTTTGAAAAAGAACAATTCACTAGTGGCACTGTAGCTATATGTGAAGCATGTAAAGATATTAAAGAAGATGCTTTCACAGTTTGTGGCGGTGGAGATAGTGCAGCTGCAGTTGCACAATTTGGTTTCAAAGGAGACTTTGGACATGTTTCTACAGGTGGCGGTGCATCACTAGAAATGATTGAAAACGACGGACATTTACCAGGTATCGATGTAATTAAATAAGGAAATTTTATTGATATGAGAAAAAAATTATTATTAGGCAATTGGAAAATGAATAAAACGATTGCTGAAGCAAAAGAATTTGCTTTAGCTTCTATTGAATTAGTTAAAATTGCAAAAGAAAATAATATAGATATTGGCGTTGCTCCTACATTTTTATCTTTAGATGTAGTAAAGAAAACAAATCCAGAAATTATTGTTGCTGCGCAAAATGTAAATGAAGTAGATAGTGGTGCATATACTGGTGAAATTTCTGTACCAATGCTTAAAGAAATTAATATAACTTGGTCATTAACAGGTCACTCTGAAAGAAGATCGTATTATGGGGAAACGAGTATATCGTGTAATAAGAAAAACATTCATTTATTAGAAAATAGTATGATTCCTGTTTATTGTGTCGGTGAAACTTTAGCCGAATTTGAATCGGGAAAAACTAAAGAAATTGTTAAAGCACAAATTGTTGAAGGCTTACAAAATATTAGTAAAGAAGATGCTGCTAAAGTAATTATTGCTTATGAACCAGTTTGGTCAATAGGAACAGGCAGAAATGCATCAAAAGAAATCGCAGAAGATATCTGTAAATTCATTAGAAGCGTTATTAGTGAATTGTATGGAACTGATACTGCTGCACAAGTAAGGATTTTATATGGCGGTTCTGTAAAACTAGAAAATATTAGAGAATATTTGTCATCTGAAAATATTGATGGAGCCTTAGTTGGTGGTGCTTCATTAAAAATTGACTCGTATAAATTATTACTTTCAAATATCATATAAGAATTAGTTCTTAGTAAACTGATAGTTCCTTCTAAAATAGAAAAATTCAAATATTAATTATTGTATTAGTTGTTTGAAGTAAAGTTCTACTTTATTAGGAACTTTTTTATTTGTATTAATTACTATTGTTTTAACTATTGCATTATTTGGGTATTATTACTACCCTTGTAGTTGTTTGTCTTTTTTATTTAGATAATAGAAGTTTACAAACAAATTAATATTTTTTACAAAAATGAAATAAAAATTAAAAAACTCTTGCAAATCACTTTAAATAATGTTTTAATATTTAAGTCGCAAGACGATAGTACTTATTATTAATACTACAAAAAGTTAAAATATTTATTAAATAATAGTTGACTTAATGTATTAAAAATGATACTATAAATAGGCTGCAAGTGATTTGAGAAATGTGCAGCACTGATCTTTGAAAACTGAACAGAAATAAACAACATACGTCAATTTAATG
>JBJEDT010000029.1:0-29635 GCA_051872335.1 Bacilli bacterium
CATTATTATGTTGATGATAAATGTGCTTGGCAGAACTTACCACTTACATTAACAGGTTGGCACGCAGCAGATGGTGATGGAGATGGCAATAGGAAAACTATTTCTATTGAATGTATAATGAAGAGTGCAACTGATAGTACAAGTCTTAAATCTGAAGATAATTGTGCTAAGCTTGTTGCTTATTTACTTAACAAATATGGATTAAATGTTGAAGATAATCTTTTTACTCATAGTCACTGGCTTAATTACGAAGACGGCGCCCGCGGCAGCAATGATTATCTTAATACTAAGAAAAGAAATGGCAAGAATTGTCCAGTTTACATTTTGCCGCACTGGGATAATTTTAAGAAAAAAGTACAAACAGAACTTAATAAATTACAAGGAACTTCTTCATCTACTTCTACAAGCACTTCAACATCTACAACTACTCAGATGTATAGAGTAAGAAAAACTTGGGCTGATGAAAAATCTCAGATAGGAGCTTATTCAAGTCTTGAAAACGCAAAGAAAGCTTGTAAGATAGGTTATACAGTATTTGACAATTCTGGAAAAGCGGTTTATACAAATACTGGAAGTACTTCTACTACGACTTCTACAACTCAAAAAATTGATATAACTTATAGAGTTTATACTGGAGGTACTTGGTTACCAGAGGTTAAGAATTATAATAATTCCAATGATGATGGCTATGCCGGCATAGAAAATAAAGCAATTCGTGGTCTCGCCGCGAAAGTATCAAAAGGAACTCTTAAATACAGAGTCCATGTTAAAAATGGCGGATGGTTAGGCTGGATTAATACCTATAATATTAATGATTGGGCTAAAGGATGTGCCGGAGCAAGAACTAAAGATATTGATGGTATTCAGTTTGATTTTGAAGGAGTTAATGGATATGAAGCTAAGTATAGAGTTTCTTTAACAGGAACTAATAGTTATCTTGACTGGGTAACTGGTTATAATAATACATCTGATGGATATGCAGGTATCTTTGGAAAAACAATTGATAAAGTACAAGTTGAAATTGTTAAGAAATAATAACAGTGTGCCGCCTTTATGGCGGCGCAGTAATATAAAAGGAGTGATAATATGATTTTAAGTTTATTAGGAACTTCTACCGCCTCTGTAATTGGAGTTATTGGAGTATTAGCTGCATTTGTTTCAATAATTACAGAAGTATTAAAAGGAATTATTCCAAAATCATTTCCAACTAAATTGCTTGTTTTGATTATTTCACTTATCATTACCGTTTTAGCAATTATTCTTTTTTGTGAAATTAGTTTTAAAATGATTGCTGCAGGAATTATTGGAAGCTTTGTTGTAAGTTTTGTTAGTATGTATGGATTTGATTCTTTAAAGTCAATTTTTGATAGATTTAAACAGCCTTAATAGAGGTGAATATAATGACTATAATAGATAAAATTAATGAATACCAAGAAAAATTAGAATTTATATTAACAGATGAAGAAGCTAAAGAAAGTTTTAAAGAAAAAATAGATCAGTTTCCTCCAGATAAAATAGAAAATTTAACTAATTATTGGAATCAAAGTTTAAAAAATCTTTCTGATAAGTTTAAAAATTTTTTAAAAGATATACAATATGATGATGAGGGGAATATATCTAAAGAAGAAGTTAAAATTGATTTTTTACATAATGCAGCAACAAAAAATAATAAATATGTTAAACCTTTTTATAATAGAAATGGAGAGAATTATTTAGAAGCAAGAGAAGATGAAAATATAGAAGTTTTAAACGATTATAAAAAAATGGATTTTACTATTTATCAATCTTTAGCACAAGAAATAAATAATTGTATAACTAGATTAATAATGCCAAGATACAGAAGAGCTGTAGAAATAGAAGATTTAGATAGAAACTTTTGGGTTATTGGTCAAAATTTAACTCTTTTAAATAAATTAATTCTTGATTTAGAAGATTTATTTGGAGAAGACTTAATAGCAGAATTATGTGGATTATGGGATAATATCTATAGATTATGGCAAGCTATTTTTGGATTAATAGATTTAACAGATAATATAAATACAAATGAAAAAATTAGAATTATATTACATATACCAGTAAATGGGTATAAAGAAGCAGTGAACAAGAGGATTATATATTTTTCATATAATGAAATTTTAGAACAAATTATAGGAAAAACCAATGAAGAAATTATTCAAAATTATCATATTGATAATGCAAACAATTCTATTGTTCAACTTGATTGTAATAAAGATACTCAAGTAAATTTATCAGCTTTTTTTCAAATGGTTTTGGAAAAAAATTTTGCAATTTTAAAAAATGAAAATAGTGAAGGACAAGTAATATATGATATTTTTTCTTTAAGTTTTACGGATAGAGAAAAATTTGAATTGAATGGATATAATTGGTATAAAAAAACCATCAAAATAGAACATTTATGGATAGATTTTATATGTGATAATGGATATATATATACTTATACTGATAATAATTTTGGAGATCAGACTAAATTATTAAATTATGATTTTAATATTTCTATCCCAATGTATATTAATCAAATTGATGGAGGAGCAGATTTTAGTTATCATGATATAGTAAGAATCAATAGACCAATACCATATTTAAAAGACCTGCAAGATAGTGGAGATTATACTGTTCATATGGCGGCATTTAATGACGGTAATCTATGGATTTATAAAGATGGAGACACATCTTTAATGGTGTATGACGGTTTTTATGGAGTGGATTTTTCTAAATATCCATCACAAAGGAAAATTACTAATATATATAACAGTTATTTTTATCTTTCTACTAATAATTTATTTAATATTAAAATGAGTTCTTCAGATTTAATCAATTGCAAGCACCCAATTGATGGTCAAACTTATATAGAGAATGAATATATTAATACTTTTACAGAGAAGGATTTTACAGTGAATTTAAGATATTTGACTGGAAGAGATAATGGTCAAGAAATTGAAATTTTAACTACAAAAGATAAAGTTATTTTTCCAGTAAAATATATTCCAAAAGTAACAGCTAAAAATGATTTTATTGGTAAAATTACTTATACCATTAACGATGATTATACAAAGAATCCTCCAGAGTTAATCTTGGAATTAAATAAAAAAACAGGTTCATTAAAAATAGATCTTAATCATATAAAGAAAAAAAATTCTTCTGTGATAGATATAGATAAACTATGGAATAAAATAAGTACAGACTTAGAAACATATTATAAAAATAAAGCTGGTGCATTACAAAATTATGAGATGAAAGTTTTTTTACCTTGGATCTATACAAATCCTTGGAATAATAATAGCAGCACTTCAGTTTATAACGCTGGCGTTAAATATTTGTTTATTGTATGTGTCTATAAAATTAATAATAAGCTTTATTTTAAAAAATTATTTACTATTAATAAAAAAATAGATTTTTTCCATGAGAGTTCAATTCAAAAAGCAATTCAACCTATTACAGACGCAGAAGGGTATTCTGCAACTGGAGGATATTTTCCATTTTTTAATGGAGTATGGCATGGAGGATTCCAAGTAGATATATTAAATTATGCGGTTAACAGTCAAAATGATAATTTTGATATTATTCTAAAAAGATTAGAAGGAAAAATTCGCTATCATAAATTTGAAGAGAACGGTAAGACAAATGAAATTTCAGCTATGGTTTTTGCGGGGAATATTTATAATAAAAATTGGAAGATTGATATGATAAAAGGATATCCATATAAATTAGATGGATATGAAATAGATAAAGAATCCTCAGCTGAAGAGATTGATGAAAAATATAGGAATAGAAATCCAAATAATTTTATTTACGCAGGAAAAATAGAGAATGGAAGGGTAAAGATCAAAAATACTGGAGTTTATTTAACAACAAATACTCTTCCTTGGTCAGAAAACGCAGATTGGGAATAATATAAATGAGGTGAAAATATGGATAACATAAAACAACTGCAAGAAAAATTAAAAAATATTCTCATAACAGATCCAGGAGGATTTGCTGGAAAAATTGATCAGTTTAATCCAGAATATGCAATTAGTAAGTTATCTAATTATTGGAATAGCAGTGTTAAAGATTTTTATAATGCATTAAAAAAAATTATTCCTTATGATTGGGATAATACAAATAAAGAAGGTCATGATGCCGGTTATAGTTTTTCTAAAAATCCATATGTTAATCCAAATGTAAATAAAAATAAAGAAAACTATTATGATGTCCGTGGTAATGATAAGATGGTTTCTGTATTAAAAAATAAGCAATATTTAGATTATACGATTGGAAATGATGGAATTGAACAAATAGCAGCAGATATAAAAGAATATATGACAAGACTATTAATGCCACAGTATCAAAGAAGAGTAGAAATAGAAGATTTGAATCGTGATTTTTGGGTTATTGGTCAAAATTTAACTGCTCTTAATGAGGTAATTTTAAGAATTGGAGATGAATTTTTAAATCTACTCATTGCAGAATTATGTGGATTATGGGATAATATCTATAGATTATGGCAAGTATTATTTTATATTGAAAATTCTATTGAAGAAATGGCATCTGGAGAGAAAATTAGAATTATGATGGAATATGGATATGGAGATTTAGAAGATATAACAGGTAAATCCAGTGTCGTTTTTACAAAAGAAAATGCTTATAAATATGGCATCCTTCCATATATTTCTAAGAAAAAAATTGGTAATACTTATACTGCATTCGTACAATATAATAAAAGATTATGGAATTTACCACAAGATAATATTGATTTATTAAATGAATATACTGGTAATAGTAGTCTAATTAAATTAGAGAAAAAAACTAATCGTAAATTATTGGAAGTATTTAATTATATTAAGTCTAAAAATTTTGTTTTATTTGCTAAAGGGGACAAGGATTGTTTTTCGAGTATTGTTTCTGCAGAAGACCCTATTTTAACTGTTTTAGATTTTTATAGAGATTATTTAGTTAATTATAACGATGCTGATAATAATAATGATCTTTATACAATTATATCATCTTTGCCTGTATGGAAACAAGCTGGATATTTTAAACATATAGATTTTTCTGAAAAAGATTCTTCATCAATAGATTCAGATGAAAACGCGACGGAAGAGTATGAAAAAGTAAAAAATGCTTTTCGAGCATTAAAAATCATGTTAGATAAGCATTATGACGAATATCTTGATAAAGAAGGAACCAGCTTCCCTAATAAGTGGGCAACAGGAGCAAGTACTTTTTATAGTTGTGTTATATCATCATCAAGTGTTAGCAATCTACATTCTAAATTATCTTCAAGTTATTTTGTTACTAAGAATTTTTCAGGATTAATCAAGGATTTCTATTATTTATTTTATTCATGTCAAAGTTTAGTTAGAATGCCAGAATTTAGTTTATTTAATAATTCCAGTAATGGAGGATATTTAGTACCTTCGTCAGAAGAATATATGGGAAATTTTTTAACAAAAGTTAAAGAATATAATGAAGATAATGCAATTGAAATTAAAGATAACAATGGAATAAAAAAATATTATTTTACTGTCTGGACAGGTGGAGAATTACCAATAGTAGTATGGGATTTACTTTCAATGAGCGATAGTATTCAAATCACTCAATCAATGAATGGTTTTGGAGGAGATTATTTCTTCCCATACAAAGGAAGTTCAGATCATTTATGGATAGATTTTGTTGCAAATATTCAAACTGATTCATATAATTTAACTAATGCAAATAAAGAAGCGGGAATTGGAGAAAAAAGCACAATAGGAAGCGTTACAATAAATGACCTAATGAATAATAATAAAAAACAAGAAAAAGACACCGTTTATGATGTAAATATTACAGCTCCAATTAATAAAAGAAAGGCAACTGCAGCTGATATTAGCAAAGGCTTACAAACAACATATCATGATTTTGTAAGAATAAATAAGCCATATCCAAATGTAACTATGATAGAATCAAATATGAGAACTAAGATAGATTCCATTAAAGATACTGATCCACTTGGTCAATGGAATGATTTAAGGCACTTAGATGATTTAAACAATGAAGAGAAATGGATTGGATATAAGTCAAGTGGTGGAAATTTTTATTATTGTGTTGATGGTTTTTATGCTTTCAATAATGATTTTACATATTCTGAGATAAAAAATACTAATGAAATGAACAATATAATAGAAAGAAATAATTTAAAAGTATTTTCTAATACGCTTACTTATCAAATTTCAACCAGTGACATGATTAGTTGTAAGCATGAAACAGAAGGTCAAAGCAAAATAAAAAATCTTCATGATTTTGCAAATCCAATACTTAATTTAAGATTTATCAATGGAAAATTTGATGGTCAAGAAATTGAAATAATTATCACAAAAGATGCTGTAAAAACACCTAAAATAACAACAACAACTACAGAAGAAAAAATAATAGACCCTATTCCACTACCTGTTAAAATTGAATTTGTTAGTCTTGGAATTAGCAAAAATCTGCCTAATGATACTAATAGCGACGCAAAAGCAGAAGAAATACTTAATAACTCACAGAAAGATAGAGTTATAGTGACATATCAAACATACGAAGATCAACGAGGAGACCCTTGGTTCCATAAAGGACTATTAATTTATAAAATTTATTGGTATAATAAAGCCTTAAATAAAATTGATGATGATTATATAAAATTGTATCTTAGATTTTGGGATGATTATACGATTACAAATTATGGAAATACAACAGACTACTTTAAAGAACAAGCAAAAAAGATCCCTGCAGGATGGGAAGCTACTCCAGGATTATACGGTATTCTTGCATCAGATGGCGTATGCTATATTGCATCATCATCAGAAGGAACTTCAGGAGAAGGCGAACTGACCATTACAAAAGTAAATGGAAAAGTTACTAGCAGAAAAGCAACTATGGATGTAGATTTAGTTGTAAATTACGGAAATGATAAACTACCTGACCGTTATAGCTTTGAACCAGGCGAGTTTGTTCCTCACTCTAATAGTCCTTTTAGAAAACATATAACTTTTTCTTTAACTTAAGGTGATTTAAAATGTCAAAATTTACTTATACTTTTCAAGAAGCTGATGCCGGAAAAATTTTCCGGCTTACAGCTACAGATAATTCAAATAATACAACTTCAATTTTAATTAATTGTAAATCTATTCAAGTAGATCCTTGTGAAGATCCAATTGAAGAATCAAGCCCAACAGGTGCGTTTCCTGCTGGTACATCAGATGAAGCTTTTGCAATCATTTATCATATAGATGAAGATATGTATACTGCTGCAGATTTAGACTATCTCAATGAGGCGGCAGCAATTTATATGAATAATTTCTATGGAACATTAGATGAAAATAATCATTTTATTCCAAGTACAGATTATACAAATAAAAAATATTATGGGGCGGATGAGAATGGTCTTTATGTTTTAATTCCTTATACAGAAGAATCTGATGTTTATTCTAATCAAAAATCTGGTAGTAATTATAAAGTCTATATTCGTGGTTGGTGCGAAATAGTTGACATAGGAGATTTAGGAGGAAATACAGTTCCACTACGAATGGCGAATGGATATTACTATGATATAGAAGGAGAATTATATTTATTCATTAATACAAAATTAAATTTAGTTAATTTTGCAGATGATTATAGTTACTACTGGTATGATGGAGAAGTTGAAAATCCAAATAAAGAAGATAGAAAATTCATATCTAAAACAAAATATAAAACTGGAGGAAGTTATTTTAAAAATGCCAATAATGGAAATCCATTAAATCTCAAAGATGGAAAAACATCAATGATGATAGATGGAGGGGCATTTAGTATTGTAATTACTCCAAGTATGCTAACATCTGTGTCAAACTTTTTTGGAGGACCAAATGTTAATTTATTTATAATCTCAAAAGAATTAGAAGAAATCGGAGACTATGCGTTTTATAATAGCTCATTAAGTGGATTAGTTATTTTAGAAGATGGTCTTCCAAAATTAAGAAAAATTGGTAATTATGCTTTTAGCGGATGTTCAAATTTACCATTATTCTTAGAAAATGGAGCAACTATTTTCCCAGAATCGTTACAAGAAATAGGAGATTATGCTTTTTATAGAACGGCGGGAATTAATTCTCTCAATTTTACAAGAAGCTCAAATTTAGAATATGTTGGAATAAAAGCATTCTCAGAATGTGGAAATTTAGAAACTCTTAGATATCTTCAAAAGCAAGTAGAACCAGATGGAAATAGTGGTACTCAATTATTATATTTACCTCCAATGGAAGGCTTACCAAGAGTATCAGGAGAATTTTTTAGTGGAACTATGAATACATTATATGATTATACAGATGTAGACTGGATAACACAAGAAGAAAAAACCAATGGAAAAATTTATTTAACGTTTTACAATTCAAGAAATGGTTCAGGAATGAGACTATACTGTGAATAAAAAGAAGTCAAGGGCAATCCTTGACTTTTTTATTTAATTATGATATAATATTAATAGACTTGTAGAAAGGAGAAATAATATGAGAGGAATTAAAGTGGTTGGAGAAAGCTTTGGAAGATTTTCAGATTTAATTGATTATCTTGAAAAAATGTCTAACAAAGAAGATTACAATATTATTGATTATAAAATCTTTAAAAGTGAAAGACCTACAATATTATATAATATAGTAATCCGTTATAAAGAAAGGGGTGTATTATAAAATGAATTTTAATGTTCGTCAAAAGAAAGTTATTAATGCAAAAGAGCCAAACATACTTTGTTTAGCAGGGGCTGGATCTGGCAAAAGTATTCCAAATTCCACTATGGTTCCAACTCCAGATGGTTGGAAAAAAGTTAGTGAAATAAAAGAAGGAGATTTTTTGTTTGACCAAGAAGGTAATCCAACCAAAGTATTGGGAGTTTTCCCTCAGGGTAAAAAAGAAGTTTATGAAATTACCTTTGGAGATAAAAGAACTGCAAAATGTTGTATAGACCACATTTGGTCAGTGCATAAAGATACATGGAAAGACAAAAATAAATTTAAGGATTATACTTTAAGGGAAATTTTAGCCGATACATGGGAAAGAATTGATAAAAGAGGACATAAGTCTCATCAATTTTCAATTCCATGCTCAAAAGCTGTAAAGTATAATACTACTGAAAAATTAATTATAGACCCATATTTATTAGGAGTCTTTTTAGGAGATGGTAGCTGTTTAGAGCCGGCTTTAACTTTATCTTCTAATGATAAAGAAATAGTTGAAAAAATTCAATCAATACTTGGATGTCCAGATATTTATCAAAATTCTGCAAATTATCACTGGACTTTTTATAAAAATAATGAACATCAGAGAGTGCAAACTAAAGAAATTTTTGGTAAATATGCAGAAAATGTATGTCGTTATTCTTATGATAAATCTATTCCAGAGGTATATAAACTAGCCTCTATAGAGGATAGATATAAATTAATTCAAGGACTTATGGATACAGATGGGTCTATAACAAAGTCCGGCGATAGATATCACGTTAGTTTTACAACAACAAGTGAAAAATTAAAAAATGATTTTATTGAAGTTATGGGTTCTTTAGGATATGTATGTACTTGCAGAATAGACAAAAGAGAAGAAAAATATACAACAGGTCAAGCATATGAAGTAAAAATTAATATTCCAAATGCAGAAAAATATAAATTATTTTCTCTTTCAAGAAAGAAAAGTATTGCTGAGGAATGTATAAATAAATCTCAACATAGAAAATATGATAGAACTACAATAATTGATATTCAAGATTTAGGATATGAAGAAGAAATGACTTGCTTCTATGTTGATAATGAAAAACATTTATTCTTAATAAATGATTATATAGTAACTCATAATACAGCTTGTTTAACAGAGAGAATAAGAACAATTATTCAAAATGGTTGTTCGCCGGACAAAATAGTAGCAATTACCTTTACAACTATGGCGGCGGAAGAAATGAAGAAAAGGCTTGGAGATATTGCAGAGGGAGCATTTATAGGTACAATTCATAGTTATGCAAATTCAATTTGTATAGCCAATGGAATTTCTACAGAAAAATATCTTGTAGACGCAGAATTTGATAAAATTATTGAAAAGGTATTGACAATACCAATTAAGCGATATTTCTCAGTAACTCATCTTCTTGTAGATGAATTTCAAGATACTGGTTCTTTAGAGTATCGTTTTATTGAAAGAATACCAACGAAAAATCGTTTCTATATTGGTGACGAGCGGCAAGCGATATATGGATTTAAGGGATGTAGTGATGAATTTTTAAGAATGTGTCATGCAGATGTGTCATTTACTACATACTATTTAAATCAGAACTATCGTTGTGCGCCGAACATATTGTCTTTTGCAGATAGTTATCTTAATACAATGGATAAGATAAGTTTAAAATCTGAAGCAGTAAAAACAAAAAATGGAATTGTTGAAGAAGATTCAACCTTGCTTGATGCCATTGAAGAACTTGAATGGACAGGAGATTATCAAAACTGGGCAATTATTTGTAGAACAAACAATGAACTTGCTGCGGCAGTTGATTTTCTTGACAAAAGAAAAATTCCAAATCTTTCTTTTAAAAAAGGAGACTTAGATTTAGTAGAAATGGAAGGACTATTACGAGAAAATAAAGTTAAAGTTCTTACAATTCATACTGCAAAAGGACTTGAGTTTAAGAAAGTTATTGTCATAGGTGCAAAAACTTTTAATGAAGAAGAAAGAAAAATAAGTTATGTTGCGGCGACAAGAGCGGAGCAAGCTTTATATTGTTGTCCAACTATTTGTAAAAGAGGAAGGAAAGGACGTCAGCAAAATAGAGATATGGCGGAAGCTGGAAAGATTATACAGCAAATGGCAAAAAATAATATTGTTTTTTAAGGTGAGAGGAAGTGAAGAATCATTTAATTTATCAAGATGAGGATATTAAAGTTGAAATTTTAGGAGAATTTCACAATATGTTAAAAAAATTTCTTGCCCCTGTAAAGATAAATAGATTATCGGAGACACAATTCAATATTCTATTAAAGTGCATACTTGATTTGCTTGATAAAGAACATTTTCCTATTAAAGGTAAAAAAGCAATTTCTTGTTCACAAGTTCCTATCTTAATTAAGGGGCAATATGTAGAAATGGCAGAAATGTTTTCAGATTTTTCTTTTGCTTTTCAAACTCTAAGTTGCGAATGTAAAGCGACCCCAGAAATAAAAAATTATATTAACGAGCATTACGCCGCAGAAAATATAGATTTTTTTACTAATTTTTTTGAGACGCCGCCATATAATGTTTCTGGATTTTTTGCTATGATAAAAGAGAACAATCTTTTAATTACATTGTTTACGTTGGATGAAAATAGTGAAGATTCTGATTAAAAATATCACATATTAATAGAGGTTTTACCTCTTTATATATAACAGTAATTCCAAATTTTTGAAAAGTCAGTAATGACGTATTAAAAAGGAGGAAAAAAAAGAAATGAAGAAGAATACTAAAAAAATGGCAAAAGTAGTCGTCGCCATTATGGCGGCAGTATTAATGTTTTTTGTACCGATTGGACAGATTGTTTCAGTTGCGGATATTAATGAAGAATCTGTGGTTGAAATTGTAGATGAAGCATTATACGCTATCCCAATAGAAACAACCGTCGCAAATATTAATAGTGTAGTTACAACAGTTCCAGTTACAACAGTAATAACTACTACAACAACTATAACTACAACTACTTCAAAAATTACAACAGAAAAAAAGAAGATTTTTATCTTTAAGCCGGAAACTCATTATGTACATACAAAGGATTGTTATTGGACTGAGTGTGGCATAATAGAAGAAATTACAAATACAGAGGGCCTTGAAGCACGTTTGTGTGATGAATGTTGTCCTGATATAGAAATTATTAATCTATATGAAGAACCAGAAATAGACTATACTGAAACTTATACCGACTATAATGAAAATGAATATAGTTCTGAGGAATGTTATAGTGAAGAGTCTGAGTCAAATTATGCCGCACAAGGTAGTTATAATATTTCAGACTGGGAATATACACTTCTTTGTAGAATTGTATCTTCTGAATATGGCTCTGATTGGGTTCCAGTAGAAGAAAAAGCAAAAATTGTAGCCAGTGTTATGGCTATGGTATATAATCCAAATTATCCAGACACTATAGAAGGAGTACTTGATGTAGCTTGTGTTCCATGGGGTTTTAATAAGTACTATGATTACTATATGTCAGATAGCATCTATGCTGCAGTGGATTATTATTTTACAAGTGGAGCGTATGATGGCTGGACCTGCACCTCTTGGTGTGGAGATGGAACTTGGAATTATTTTTCTTAAAATATTCCCGTAATGAAAAGATAGCGTATTAGATGGCAATAATGCGTGAGCAAAAAACCAAATAAAAAGTGAAAATATCGTTATGGAATTACTGTTTATACTAAGGCATAGAGTTATCTCTATGCCTTTATTTATTGACATTTTTAAAAGATTATGGTATAATATTATTATAAAATAAAGGAGGGAGGATATGAGTAACAAGTATATTATTGCAGATACAAAATTCAATCATCCTGTTGCGGCGAAAGATGCTGGAAAAACAATAGAAGAATACAATCAAATGTTAATCAACAACTGGAATAACACTGTAAAAGAAGATGATTTGGTTTTTGTATTTGGTGTGTTTGGAGTAGGGAAAGGAGCTGAGCTAAAACCTATAATACAACAATTAAACGGAAAGATATATATGATGTCACACCCAGACAATAAATATTTAAAGCCAGATAGATGGAAAAGACTTGGTATTGATATTGTTTGGAATGTAAATTTATTGAGAACTGATAAAGAAAATGAGTCTATACTAATTCCCGTATCTGATAAATATGATAATGAAAAATATACTTATTATTGTTTATCTGAAAAATATGGCATGGAAGAAGTTTATAAGAATAATTGCTTAAATATTAATTTAAAATATTGGGATTATACACCTCTGAATTATGATGAGTTATGGGATATTATAGATAGGTTAAAGGTATTTGAAGAAATGGAGGATAACAACGAAAGCAAATAATTGGTATAAAGAGGATTTTATATCGTTAATTAAAGAAGAAAGACAAAGTGTTGTAAATCAGCGTTCAGAGATTATTACTCGTTTTGGTAGAAATTCTAAAGAAGAGAATGATGCCAAAGAGTATATATCTTTCTTGGAAAATCTTATTAATAAGAATAAATAAGGGGGGTATTTCATGGAAGTAAAACTTATTTCATGGACAAATGAGCCAATTAAAACTGCGGCAAAAGCTTGTGCAATATGTTATGATTCAGAGCCAAGTTCGAGACTTGTTAAGCAATGTATTGCGAGCGGGCATACAAGTACTATTGAACATATTAATTTTACTTTTGAAATTAATGATGTTTCAAGAGCATTAACTCATCAGCTTGTTCGACATAGAATAGCATCATATTCTCAGCAATCTCAAAGATATGTTGACATGAGTAATGTCGAATTTATTTATCCAGACCATGCTCAAGGTTATCAGTGGGATATATACCATCAAGCCTTTGATAAAGCAATAGAATCTTATCAAGCTTTGCAAGGCCTTGGAGCAAAAAATGAGGATGCAAGAGCTGTTCTTCCTAACGCTTGTCCAACAAAAATTATTTTTACAATGAATCTTCGTTCTCTTGGTCATTTTATGAATGAGAGGTTATGTACTCGAGCTCAGCAAGAAATAAGGATAATGGCTTTATCAATGATTGGAGAACTAAAGCGCAACAAGGATACAATGGGGCTTAATGATGAAGAAATGGAAATTATTTTAAGTCTTTGTGTTCCAAAATGTGAAGGCGGCAAGATTAAGTTCTGTCCCGAGCATAAGTCATGTGGAAGACAAAAAACAGCCAAGGAAATTAATGGAATTGTATCTAAATCTGAAGAAAGAGCAGAATGGATTTATAATGGAGAAAATGTTTATTGTTCTTTATGCGGCGAAAAATTTAACACATTGCTTTCTAATGTAAATTTCTGTCCTAATTGTGGAGTCAAGATAAAAGAGGAGGAAAAAATAAATGTTTGTACCAGCACAGTTGTATAAAGAAGAATTAAAAAAGAAAATAATCTCAACATGGTATAATCTTGAATATCAATATTATTGGCAAGGTTATAATAATGAACCAACCTTTGAAGAGAATAATCTCTATAGTCGTCAATTCGCCTTTGTTGAAGATGAAGAAATTACCGGATATTTCTCCTATTCTCTTGATAATTCAAGTAAGTCACTTTATAATATGGGGTTATTAAGTTTTGAAAAACCTAATTATGCTTTTATTAAAGAAGTAATAAAACATATAGAGTGGCTTTTTAATGAAAAGATTATTGATAGAATGGACTTTTTTGCTTATGAAGATAATCCTGCGATTCGAGGATATGATAAAATGGTAGAAAAGTTTGGCGGCAAACGGGTAGGTAAATTTACCAAGAGTCAAAAATTATACGATGGAAAGCTTCATAATACTATTTTTTATGAGATATTAAGAGAAGATTATGAAAATGCTAAGAGGGGGAGATAATATGGAGACTTATATAATTAATCTTTTTGGTCCAAGTGGGTCGGGTAAAAGCAGTGGGGCGGCATATATTTTTTCAAAGCTTAAAATGGCTGGGGTGAGTTGTGAGCTTGTTCCAGAATATGCTAAGGATAAAGTCTGGGAGAATAATGAAGAAATTTTTAATCCAATGAATCAGGTTTATATTTTTGGTAAACAGTTTTATCGTATTTCAAGACTTATTGGTAAAGTTAAATATATTATAACCGATAGTCCAATTCTTTTATCAAATGTTTATTGCAATAGTCCCGTTCTTGATAAACATTTTAAAGATACAGTAAGAGATTGTCACGGCGCCTTGAATAACCTTAATTATTATATAATAAGAGCAAAGCCTTTTGACCCAAACGGTAGGAACGAGAAAACACAAGAAGACTCAGATAAATATATTGACAAAATTCTTCATGAACTTACTCTTGCAGGAGCATTATATGATAGTGTCAATGGAAATGAGCAAGGCTACGACCGCATTGTATATGACATTTTAGCGAGGGAAGGTAAGGTATGATAAGTAACATTATAATAGCAGTATTGATTATATTTATAATTGGTATACTGCTTTATTTTCTTGTGCCGCAAAAGAAAAAATTTGATGATGGATTTAACTTAGCAATCAAAGATATAAGTAAGGCGGCAGAAGAGTTATATAATAAGGAACTCCAAGAAAAAACCAAGAAAATAGAACAAGATATCGCGGCAATTGAGGAACAGAAGAAAGAACTTCTTGATAACTATGTAAAAGCTATTGCTGATTTTGAAGAAACTTATAAAAAGAAAACAGAAGATAAAAAAGAAGCCATTGAACAAATAATGAACGACCAAATTCAAGCAATAAAAGACGAGAATAATAGACAAAGAATTGAACTTGATAAACAAAAGAAAGAAATTTTTGATAATTACGGAGAAGTTGTTAAAGAATATGAGGAAAAGAAAGTAAGAGCTAAAGAAAAGTATGATAAAGTAATGGAAGAATATGATAATACTATAGCTAAAAAGAAAGAAGAAATTCAAAATTTAATTGAGCAATTTAAAAGAGATGAAGAGGCACGAGAGGAAGCAGATTTTTATAGAATTGCTATTCCAGAGTCTTTTAAAAATGATATTGCTAAACTTAAAGGCGTGGCGGCCCAGTTAAGTAATCCTATGACTTTAAATAAGTTTATTTATAAAGAATATTATGAGGCAGCATTTAATGCAATGTGTGGAAGAGTATTGGGAGAAAACGCTGAGAAAAGCGGTATTTATAAGATTACTAATATTAAAAATCAAATGTGCTATATTGGACAGACTAAAGCTGGTTTTAAAAATCGTTGGCGGACACACGTTAAACGAGGATTAGGGTGTGAGGAACAAACCAATAATCGTTTATATACTGGACTTAAAGAAGATGGCTTAGAGAATTTTACATTTCAAATACTTGAGATATGTGAAGATAAAATATTAACAGAAAGAGAGCGTTTTTATATTAATTTTTATGACTCAAAAAATTGGGGTTATAATTCTAAGATTTGATGCTCCGAATTTAGAATGGGTTTTGAGGACTTGTCCTCAAAACCCACGCGGTTTTGGCTACTTTTGCCGCGATAGCAAAAGTAGCAATAACTTAAAATACCCGTTATTAACAAACCGAGATACCCATTTTTAACAAACCGATATACCCAATTATGTCAAACCGAGATACCCGTTTTTAACAACCGAGATACCCGTTTTTAACAACGTAACTTTTATTAAAAAAGTTTCCCGAAATTTTTGAAGATTTTTTAACGATTATTCACATATATTATGAGGCGGCAGCCTTAATATTTTTTATGTAGGTGAATTAAATGAATATTAGAAACAAAATTCCATTTCGCACGGAGGAATTGACTTTGAAAGAACTTGCTTATAATGATTGTATTTATGCTTGGTTATTATTACATTCTCATTATAACCCTGATGAATCTCATAATTACATTTACAAAGAAGATATAAATTTTACTAAAATAGGAACAGCAATTCATAGAAGTAGACAAACTGTATCTAAAAGATTTAAAAATCTTTTAGAAGATGGTTATATTAGAGAGTGTAAATATAATGGAAAAACTTGTTATAAAATTCCTTATTTTAAAGATTTTGAGGAACTGCATGGTCCAACCGTTTTTCAACTTCTATGTTTACCAGTTGATAAACAAAAGGAAGAACTTATTAAAACTTATGCTTATCTTTTAAAAAAGAAACGAATTGCTTTAAGAGAAGGGCATACATCTTTTTCTACCTCATCAAAAGAAATATTACAGACCTATGGCAGTTCTGCCTCTCATAATAAAAAATATGAAAATATGAGAGCAATTTTTACTCTTTTGCAAGGCGCGGGAATTATAAAGTTTAAAACAACAAGTTATGAACGTCGTTCTGATGGAACTGTCATGCCGCCACAGATGATTGTTTATGAGGTAAATGATAAGGCTTCCGATGAATGGTTAGAAAAAGATTGTGAAGAATAAAGTATATAAGTCAACTTTACATTAGGGTTGACTTTTTCTTTAATCTATGATATAATTATTATAGTAAATAAGAAAGAGAGGTAATCCTATGGGATTTATTGCTTTAATTGTAATCGGTATTGTAGTATATGTTGGTGCTGGCACAATATTTGATATTCTTTTTGATATTTTCTTCGGAGGAAAGGGAAAATGAAATATAATATTATCCTTATAGAATACAACAATTCTATTTATGTACTTCCTATAAAACAAAAAACCTATAAGGTTTAAAACAAAGGAGAATGATAATGAAAATATTTAAAAAATTAGGAGAACTTAATACTGATAAGGAAGTAAATAATTTTCTTTTTAAAACAATTTGCGGCGGAGCAGAGAACTGTAGCACTTGTCCATTAAGTTCTACAAATCGTCCTTGTCGAGATTTTTGGGACGATGATGATTTTTGTTGTCTTGATATGTTTGTTGATGTTTTAACTATGGATATAAAGGAGGAAAACTATAATGAAAATATTGGTAGTAATTGATATGCAGACAGATTTTACGAGAGGAATTTTATCAAATCCGGCGGCTGAGGCGATAATTCCCGAAATTAAAGAACGTGTTGAAGCGGCACGAGAGAATAAGGAAATGGTAATTTTTACTCAGGATACTCATATGGAGGACTATCTTGAAACAGAAGAGGGTAAAAAGCTAGCTGTGGAGCATTGTATTTATGGAACAGATGGTTGGCAGATTGTAGATGAGCTTAAAGATGATGCTGGGCTCTGTGTTTTAAAACCATCTTTTGCTAGTTTTGACCTTATAGACAGAATACAGACACTGTCAAGTGCTATGAACGAAAGACCTGAAATTGAAATTTGTGGAACTGCAACTGATATCTGTGTTGTATCTAATGCTCTTATGCTTAGGTCTGCATTTTATAATGATAAGGTTGCTGTAAACGAGAGTCTTTGTGCTGGTATAACAAAAGAAAGACATGATGCGGCAATAGCTGTAATGCGTTCATGTATGATTGATATTATATAAAGGAGGAACTTATGGTTCGTTTTGATGGTCTACCTATAATTAAATCTACTTTTCCAAACAATGAAAAACAGTATGATGATTTTTTTGATATATGCAGAAATAGGAAAAATCATAAGCTGGATTTAATCTATGAAAGCAACGAAGACCTTTTTGATATTGCTCTTATTAAGAAGTGGTTTGATGATAATACAATAAATGGGGCAAATCTTGATTTAGTTATGCCTTTCTGTCCTTATGGACAAATGGATAGGAAAATAGACGGGTCTATGTTTAGTTTTAAATATTTCGCTCAGTTTATTAACTCTTTAAATTTTACAACTGTTACTATTTATGACCCTCATTCCAGTGTTATGCCGGCTCTCTTAAATCATTGTCTTGTTAAGTATCCTATGGATGGAGTATATCCTGAAGAATATGACCTTTTATTCTATCCAGACAATGGTGCCGCAAAGAAGTATTCTGAAATTTATAATTATGCGTATCGTTTTGGTAATAAAAGGAGAAATCTTGATACGGGTGAAATTATCAAGTATGAAATAATTGCGGATAAAGAGGATATAGAGGATAAGTATATCCTTATGCGAGATGACCTTATTATGGGAGGCCGCACATTTATTGAATCTGCAAAAGCGTTAAAGGAAATTGGAGCTAAACATATTGACCTTTATGTCACACATCTTATGCCGCAAGCAGAAGATTTTTGCAAGCGTCATAAAGAATACGGCATTGATAATATCTTCAGTGCCAATACCTTAAATATGCCATGGTACAAAAGATAAGTCGAGAGAAATCTTGACTTATTTCCTATTTTATGATATAATTATTATAGTAAATAAGAAAGAGGTGAAATAGATGGTTATAGATTCTTTTAGTGGTGAAAATGCATTTTTAAGTAATTTTTTTGATACTAATATTATTTTTGATGGAATCATGTTCACCAGTAGTGAAGCCGCTTTTCAAGCACAGAAAACCCTTGATTTAGAAGAGAGACGACAATTTACTTTGTTACATCCCGGCAAGGCAAAACGAATGGGAAGAAAGATTGCTTTGCGACCAGATTGGGAAGATGTAAAACTTGAAGTAATGGAAGACATATGTCGTGCAAAATTTACTCAAAATGAAGAGCTTAAAAGGAAGCTTATTGATACTGGAGATACAGTCCTTATTGAGGGTAATACTTGGAATGATACTTTTTGGGGAGTATGTAATGGAGTAGGAGAGAATAATCTTGGAAAAATTTTAATGAAAATAAGAGAGGAGTTAAGAGATTAATATGGGATATAGTTCTATTTTAAAAACAGATTTCTATAAAATCACTCATATGCAGCAATACAATAGCGGCATAACTCATATTACTTCATATCTTACGCCGAGAGGAAGTAGATTTGATACCATTGACAAAATGGTCGTTTTTGGTATTGCGAACTTTGTTAATGAAGTTCTTTATAAGGATTTTAATGAGAACTTCTTTGGCAAACAATGGCTTGAAATTTACGAGGATTTAACGGAAGTTCTTATAAATGGTCTTCATAGTTCTGTCACAAATCTTAAAGCCACTGAAGATAAGATTCATAATCTTCATAAATTAGGTTATTTACCAATAGAAATCAATGGTTTACCAGAGGGTACTCTCTGTCCAATGGGAGTGCCAGCAATTGAAATTCGTTCAACACATCCAAATTTTGCATGGGTTGCTCAATCTATTGAGAGTATTTTATCTTGTGAATTTTGGCATCCTGCTATAAGTGCAACTATTGCTCGTGAATATAAGAAAATTGTAAAGGCAGCATATAACCAGACTGTTGGTGATGAAATATCTCATATGGGAGCTATGTGTGATTTCTCAATGAGAGGACAGGAGTCTTATGCTTCGGCTGTTGCTTCTGGAGCAGCTTTTCTTACAAGTTTCTTTAATTGCTCTACAATTGAATCCCGTAGATATGTTAATGAAAATTATAATGATAAGAAACCAGTAATGATAAATGGACTTACCTCTACTGAGCACTCAGTTATGTGTTCTGATTTTGCTATTTGCGGCGATGAGCGAGAAACGTTCCGTAGGCTTTTAACCGAAGTATATCCAAATACATCTTTTGCGGCGGTATGTGATTCCTATGATTTCTGGAATGTTGTAACTAATATTCTTCCTTCATTGAGAAATGAAATTGAAGAACACAATGGCTTTATCGGAATCCGACATGATTGCTATACTGATACTGCACAATTGCTAACTCAAAAAGGTTGGAAATATATTAAGGATATAACTGTCGAAGATAAAGTGGCTCAATTTGAAAAAGGAATAATTTCTTTTGTTAATCCATTAAAAATTATTAATGAGCCTTACAAAGGAGATATGTATCGTTTTTATAATGAAAAATTTGACATTAATACCATAGTAACTCCAAATCATAGAATGGTAAGATACAACAAAAGAAAAAATGAATATCAAGTTGTAAAGGCAGATAAGGCATGCTACTATGATGGAATGGGATTGGTAAGAAATGGTCTTTTAAAAGGAGAAATATCTGAGCTTACGCCACTTGAAAAACTATACATAGCTTATCAGGCAGATGGATACTGTACTAAAAGTTGTCTAAATAAAACAGAACAGTTTGAAAGTGGATATACAATAAAATTTCAATTTTCAAAAGAGAAGAAAATTAAACATTTGATTCAGATTTGCGAAGAAGGTAATTTTGAATATTGGATTAGAGAAGGATATAAACCACATAAAAGCTCCCAAAAAAATGAAACGGAAATATGTGTAAAAATTTTCGAAAAACCAATAAAAAGACTTGAAGATTGGATAGATTTAACTGATAAAAATGAAAAATGGTGTAAAAATTTTATAGAAGAAATGTCATATTGGGACTGCAGAATAAGAAAAGATTGTCCATACATTTATGAATATGTTAATACTAACATTATAGACGCACAAATCGTTCAAACAATTGGGGCTTTAGCCGGATACAATACTCATTTTTCTCTCAGGGAAGATAATAGGGAAGATTATTATTTGGATTGTTGTTATGTTACCATAAATAAAAAGAATAATATCCCTTGTTATACAGTACATAAAGAGAGAATTGAGGATTATGATGGAAATATTTATTGTGTAAATGTTCCAAGTGGACAATTAGTAGTAAGAGATAATGAGCAAATTTTTATTTCTGGTAATTCTAGCGAACCAGTTCATGCACTTTGCGGCATTCAGCAATTTAATTTTAATAAGATATACTCATATAATGAAGATATTATATCTATCACCGATGAAGTCGATTTTGAAGATTTCATTTATGAGTTTATGAATGACAATTATCCTTGGACAGAAGAGCCTTTTGAAGCCTATTTCGAATATACAGCAAAATCAGAGGATGAAAGTCACGATGGACAATTTTTTAGCGGCGTTTATCAGATTATCCCTACTATTTGGAATATTTCTGAAGAATCTGTAGAAAAAGGTTTTGAGCTTGATAAGCTAAGAGATTCTTTAACTTATGAGGATAAAGGCATGGTTGAAACTTTTTATGAACTTTTTGGAGGCTCTGTAAATTCCAAGGGATTCATACAAATTAATCCAAAGGTTAAGGCTGTATACGGGGATAGTATAACCTTGCCAAGAGCAACAGAAATTTACAGAAGACTTGCAAGTAAAGGTTTCGCGGCGAACAATGTAAGCCTTGGTGTAGGCTCATTCTCTATGGAATGTATTGAAGAATCAGATGGAAGTCTTAAACCCTTTACCAGAGATAGTTTTTCTATTGCTATAAAAGCGACATATTGTATCCATAAAGAAAATGGAAGAGAGAAAGAAATCTTTATCTATAAAGACCCAAAGGGTTGTGAGGGAAAGAAATCTCTTAGAGGATTGTGCCGAGTTGTTGAAAACTATAAGGAGATTAAAGTTGTTCAAGAACTTAATAAAGAACAGTATGATTCTTTAGAGCCGGCAAGCCTTTTTGTTAATTATTTTAAGAACGGCGAAGTAACTAAATATTCTTTTGAAGATGTACGAGAAAGATTGGAGGATAATATATAATGCAGAAAGTTTATAATTTTAATTGTGCAGAGGCTTTTGCTAAGATAACTCTCGATTGGAGACGTTGGGCTAATGATACAGGAGCAAAGAAATTTATACTTGGTCTTTCGGGCGGCAAGGATAGCTCAGTTGTTGCGGCGCTCGCTGTAAAAATTTTTGGTGCTGAAAATGTTTATGGAGTTTTTATGCCAAACACAGACTATAAAGATGAAAATATTGTTAATGAGCTTTGTAAACATCTTGGTCTTGAAAAGGGAAAGAACTATTTTAAAGCTTGTATTCATGATGCTTATGTGGCTATTACCTCAGCAATGACTATTATCAATGAAGTTGATATTTCAAGTGATACAGCAATAAATCTTCCTGCTCGTCTTCGTATGGCAATGATATATGCCTATGGACAGAGCCTTGGTGCAAGACCTCTTTGTACGTCTAATCTTTCTGAAAATGTAGTTGGTTATTCAACTTTATATGGCGACCATGCAGGCTCTTATGCTCCTATCGGTGACCTTACTGTAACGGAAGTTATCCAGCTCGGAGAGTGGCTTGGTCTTGACAAGAAATTTACAAGAAAAACTCCAGAAGATGGTCTTAGCGGCAAAACCGATGAAGAAAATCTTGGCATTACTTATGCAGAACTTGACCAGTATATTAGAACTGGAGTAATTTCTTCTGAAGAAAAGAGAAAGAAAATTATTAATAAGTTTGAGGCTAATACTTTTAAAACATTGATGGTTGACATTCCAACCCCACAGATGTGTCTTCCAATGCACGTGAAATCAACAGATTTTGTTTTTTAATTAAAGGAGGATAATAATTATGTATAGAATTAATCTTGTTACAACAAGCGATATAACTGAGTTTACTAATATTTGTCAGAAGATTGATGGTAGAGTTGAACTCTTTTGTAAGAAGACTGGCTATCGTGTAAACGGCAAGTCTCTTCTTGGATGTCTTGCGGCGATGGAGTTCGAAGAGGTTTATGTTGATAGTGATAAAGATATTTATAACAAAATTGAAAAATGGGTTATGAATGGTGATGATGGCAATTATATTCATGAATAAGTCTTTACTTTTCTTTAAAAATGTGATATAATTATTATAGTAAATAAGAAAAGGAGAATTAATATGTTAGAATTTTTAGTTGGTGCAAGGCTTGTTGCCGCAGATGATACTGGTTTTGAAATAGTCGCCTACAATAGGAAAAGATATAGGTTCAACTTTGAAGAATATGAAGGAGATTGTTGTGGCTATAATGAAATAAATTCTTGTCTTCTTATTGGGGATGAGATAGAACAAAATCCAATTATTACTAAAGTAAAGCATACAACTATTGATGACGAATACTCTCAGAGTTGTGAAATAACTTTCTTTGGAGTAAGTAAACCTATTTATACTGCCACGATAGAATCAAGCTCTGGTAGCGGTTATTGTTATGGAGCAACTGTAAAATTAACTTGTAAGGAAGATGGCTTCGATGAAATTCTAACAAGTTGGTAACGGAGGAATATCATGTTTATACCTCAATTAAAAGATGTGAAAGATATCTGTCAAAATATTTTAAAAGACTGCCGACTTAATCAATCTGATGAATGTTATGGAGATAGTCTTAATTTCTTTATGGAGAACGGATTCTTTTCTGAGGAGTGTTGGAGTCTCGATGTTACTCTTGCGGCTCTCATTCTTCCTCGATTAATTTGTTTTAAGGACAATACTTCTGGTTATCCAGCATCATTAGTAAAAGAAGATGATGAAGGGCATATTATTGAAGATGATAAATCTAATCAATTATGGCATGAAATACTCGATAAAATGGTCTATGCCTTTTGGATTATTATAAATGAATGGGGTGGCTATCCTATTGGTTTAAATGAAAAAGAACGAGAGGAATTGATAGCGGCGAAGAAAGAAGGATTAAAATTATTTGCAGAATACTTTGAATCCTTATGGGATTAAGGAGATGATATAATGGATTTTAATAAGATTTCTGTTAAGATGAAGTCTAAAGGACAAATGATTGTTTCATATTTTGATAAAACTGATAAGGGATTATTAAAAACAGATGAACAAATTATTAATTGCACTCGTAAAGAACTTGAAGAGTCACTAAAAGATACCAAAATAAAAATTGAATATGTATCTGAAAAGCCAACGAAATTTCAAATGGGAGTATTGTATGTTTTGGAAACTCCAAAAGGACAGAGAACTCGCATTTATACTAATCAAATAAATGGTTAAGTTTTTATTGAAGAATATCCTGTAAAAAATCACTTCTATTGTAGAAGAGGTTCGCCTCTTACTATTTTTACGAGGTGATAAATGTATGCCTTACGCAGATAAGCTTGAAAACGCTGCTATTGCAAAGATTCCTTATGATTCAAAAACATCAGACTCTTGCAATTGTGGTTGTACTCATGAAGGGCAAAATCCTGAAAATGGTTATTGGGCACCGGGTTGTCCACCAGCTTGGATGCCGGGATGTCCACCTCCGCCACCATATCCTTACCCATATCCATGCCCTCCTGTAAATCCGGGCGTTGGTTCAATTGAAGCACAAATTACAAAGCTTTCTAAGAAAGCAAGCGTAATTAGAAAAATGATTGAAAATCTTGTTAATCGCAACAAGCCAATTGTAATCAATATTGGTATGGGCGCAAGCTATAACTTTGGTTGCTATCTTAATGCTGAACAGACTGAAACAGATTATGGTAAGAGTGTTTTAGAAATGCTTCAAACAGAACTTGAAGCCATCAAAGCAAAAATTGTAGAATTAACAGCAGAACTGGAAGTAGCTGATGAGTCAACTGGAGCTATTGAGGAAACAGTGGTATAATTTGAGCGAGGGCGGCAATAGTCGTCCTCAAACTCTTTACTTTTAGTTTAAAATATGATATAATATATATGTAAGATAAAGGAGGAACTTATAATGAGCGATATTTATGAAAAGGAAGAATTTGAAATTATTTGCGAGGAATGTAGCAAACCATTTATTTCTTATGATTCTTATGGAACTCTTTGCCCTGATTGCTGGGATAAGATTGTTCTTAGCGATATGAAAGAAGAGGGTAAAAATATTGGATAATTATTAGTCATAAAAATATTGACTAATATTATAAACTGTGATATAATAAGTAAGGAGAAAACGAAGTAAGACCCGTTTCTTCTATACTAAGGCTTGCCGGCTCGCCGGTAAGTTGGGGAACAATAAACAACGCCTCCCCGTGGTGTTCTCTGGTAACGATTGGTAATCGGCTGAAGTTGTTTAAAGATTGACAAAAATTCTAAAATATGATATAATATATAAGGAGATTGAAAATATGTTAAAATGTTTTTGCAAACATAAATGGAGTGTTTTAAATAAAACTGAGATTACCCATGAATTTGGATGGTATAAAACAGTTTATATTTTAGTTTGTGAAAAGTGTGGTAAAATTGAAAAAGTTGAGATTAAATAACTTGACTTTTTTATGGAAATATGATATAATATTTATAGAGAATGGGGTATAGCCAAGTGGTAAGGCAACGGACTTTCGATGATAATATAAGAACTTTGATTGGTGCATAATCCAATATCATCGTCCAGACTCCGTCATTCCGCTGGTTCGAATCCAGCTACCCCAACCACTTAAATCTTAACAATTTCTATAAAATATGATATAATATTTATAGAAAATGAGAAACGGCGATGTGGTGCAATTGGCGAGACACACAGGACTTAAAATCCTGCACGAAGATACATTGAGGATTCGAACTCCTCCATCGCTACCAGTAAATAAAGGAGATAGTAGAATTAGCTACTCTACGATAAAGGTAACTCACGCCTTTCTCCTTTTATTTTATTTAAGTGAGTAATTTAGTAATTTGAAGGTGAGTTTAATGATAGGAATTTATAAAATTCAAAATTTAATTAATGGTAAAATTTATATTGGTCAAAGTGTACACATACAGGCTCGTTTTAATCAACATAAAAATGAAGCAAAGAATGGAAACACAAGACCATTGTATAATGCCATTAGAAAATATGGTATTGAGAATTTTTCTTTTGAAATTATAGAAGAATGTTCAAAAGAAATGCTAAATGAACGAGAAATATATTGGATTAAAAAATATGATTCATTTCATAATGGATATAATTTAACGCCGGGCGGCAATGAACCATATAAAGTTGATATAGATTTGATATATTCCTTATGGAATAACGGGAAATCTCAAAAAGAAATAGCTAAAATTACTAATGTTAGCAAAACATCAGTTTATAATTATTTATGTGATTATCCAAATTATAGTGTTACTGAAAGTAATAGACGAGGAGGAAAGCTTGCCTATGAAACAGCCATTAAAAATGGTAATATAAAATATCGACTTAATCCCAATTCAACTTCAATAATTCAATATACATTATCTGGAGAATATATAAAGGATTGGTCTTCACAAAATCAAATTGAAAGAGAACTTGGTATTGATTCTGATTTAATAGGAAGAGTATTAAATGGCAAACAAAAACAAGCAGGTGGTTTTCAATGGAAAAGAGCTGGTGAAGAACCAAAAGATATTACAAAAGAAGTTCGGTCTAGATTAGGAGTAATTCAATATGATTTAGATGGAAATGAAATTAATAGATTTCCTAGTGTGAAAGCAGCAGCCATTGCGATGAAATGTGACCCAAAAAATATATCACGAGTGTGTAAGAAAGAAAACAATAGAAAAACGGCTTGTGGTTATAAATGGGAATATGATTATACAGTTTATTTATAAAACAAAGAAATCTTCTGGGCTTAGCGACGCCCTTTGAAAGTCGCTACCTCTTTCTGTGCCGTTAGTTCAGCAGGAAGAACACCATCCTTTTAAGATGGGAGTCCGGAGTTCGAATCTCCGACGGCACACCAACATAATGCGGGTTAGAGAAACGGTATCTCGCAAGCCTCATAAGCTTGAGATAGGTGGTTCGACTCCATCACCACGCAACCATTGGTCGGAGTAAAGACTTTAAACTTACTCAATTGGTTTGAATAGCAACCTATAGCTATTACCGGTTCTCGATGTAAAAATCCTGAGTAAAATCGAAAATCTATGGTACTGGCAGACTATAGTACGCCGACTGCCAGCGGCGGTAAAGCGTTTTGAGGGTTTTATATAAAAAATCCTCTGACCTTAGAAAGAAGTTGGATGGTCTATAAAAGTAAACTTCTTCCCAGTCCTTTCAGAGGTTAGGGCTATAATATAATCGTCTGGTCGGTTTCTTTGCAGGTTCTTTAATAAATATCGACAATGAAAAGTAACGCTGTAAGGGTTGAAAGTCCTCGTTCTATTAAATTTCACCGAAGGCAGGTAATCGGGCGGCTCTCAAGGTGGAGCGGCGAAAATTAGAACTGGTTTAATAGAAAGAAAATGGTGCTATATGACTTGCCTTCACGAGGCGGCACTGTTATTACTAAAAATTATTTAAGACACGTTCAGCAAGTTAGTTTCAAATAATTTTAATGATTTGATTTCTTGGTTTTTCTCACCTCATTGTGTCTTGTAAAAATAAAATGAGGTTTGAATAGGTTCCGGCTCCGAATAGATTGGTGATTTTAGAGAAGTTTGTTAATTTTGTAAACTCTTAGTTTTAAGGAAACTAAATTAATAGAAAATTAAACGGTGCGGTTAAGTCTTCAACAAATCGTTACTTTGGGATGAAAGACAAGATAGCTATCGGGTTGGTAAACCTCGCTGCGGCAGAAGCTTCCTATTTAATATTTGGCAAACTTATTGAAAAATAAGGACGCAAAACTACAGGGTCTAATCCTTTAAGGAATGACAGCCAGTTGCTCTTAATCAATAAGATTGCTCTAAAAATGGAGTGATTTTAATGAAAAAGATTTTTAAGAAACTGCTGGGCATTGGTATTGCGGCAGTTATGGTGCTTGGGAATTGTTTAGTGGCTTCAGCAAATGAATCAGTAGCAACTCTTAAATTATCAGATGCTAATGCAATTGCTGGAAAACTTGTAACAGTAAATTTAACAATGGAAACTGGCAATCTTTGTGCCGGCTATAATGTTGATATTGAATATGATGAGAGATTAACTCCTAAATCCGTAGAGGGTGTAGCGGCGACTTGTCAGATAGAAAATGTTATAACATTAGTTAATTTTACTGGAACATATTTTGCAGATAATGAAATCCATTCTTCAATAACTTTTGAAGTTCCAAAAGATGTTGAAGTTGGAACTGAGTTTGAAGTAAAGTTTGCAAATATTGGAAATTTTACAACAGATACTGCAGAATTTGAAAATCGTAATCTTATAAACTCTACAATTACTGTTATAGAAGCACCAGCAGAAAATAGTATTTCAACTTACCTTATCTTTAACGAAGGTTCTAAAGAAGCTGAAGTAGGTTTAAGAGGAGATGCAAATAATAATGGTTCGGTTGATGTTCTTGATGCTATTGCTCTATGCAAGGAAGTTATGGGCAATAAGAGTCTTGAAGCTAATGAAAAGTTCTTCGGAGACGTAAATCAGGATGGTAAAATTGATTTGATGGACGTTATTAGTGTTTGCAAATTTACACTTAATACTGATAAAGATTGGAATACGATTGATAAATGAAATGACCTCAAGTAGTTGAGGTCAATATACGGGAGTGTAGTTTAATAGGAAGAATAATAACAGTATTAATACGGTTAGATGAGGGTTCGAATCCTTCCGCTTCTGCCATAACCTATTTGCATATAGATTATAGTACAAATTTAGATTAGAAGAGTTTGAGCAGATAGGTAAGAGTTGGTTAGAGTGTTTATCTGTTTTACTTAGTAATAAACAAAACAGTTAGTGTGATTGCCCGCTTAAGTAATCGGTTTGAGAGATAGTTAACCCTTAAAATTGTCTCAGAAGTAGCATCCTTCTTAATAAAATGCCGGAGTAAACTTCCTTCGTTAAAATAGATACGTACGGTCTATGAAGTCGAATCGTTGGTTAGTCAAGCGGTTAAGACACTGGGTTTTGCTTAAATAGTTTAAGTAGAACACCTTTTGGAAGTATAAGTGCAAATCTTATTTTAAGCTCCACATCCCAGAAACATGGGTTCGATTCCCATACCGACGTCCAGTTAAACCATTGACTTTTAATAAAAGTTATGGTATAATATTTATATTAAAGATAGCAACAGCAATTATTGTTAATAGTAAAAGGAATTTAATGATGATAAAAATGCTATCTTGTTTATAGTAGGGTTGATGCTATTAATTAAGTATGTGAGGGAGTCAACCATTACCTCCGCATTTAAAGTTTATCTGAAAAATGGTAACGCTTAATTATCTTAAAAGACAGAAACAGCAATTATTGAAAACATCAGACTGACACTCTGAAGCGTTTAAAACTATCTGTCTTGTTAAATATTCTGGGTTAGCTTAGTCGGTAGAGCGGACGACTGTGATGATAGCAAAGTTGCTTAATTTAGGTGCAATACCTATTATCATCTCCATAATCGTCAGGTCGCTGGTTCGAATCCAGCACTCAGAG
>JBJEDT010000030.1:0-7947 GCA_051872335.1 Bacilli bacterium
AAATCAAATATTTTTTCATTATGAGCACACTTGTTCCTTAATTCACGAAACAAATCAATTATTTTATAAAAATAATCAAAAATATAAATACCATAAGTGTTTTGTAATTGATAAATTTTAGTTAGTTCATCTTGAACTTCTTTTTTTACATCTTTTATAAAAATTAAGTATGTGGAATAACTAATACCTTGAATCATTGCCCAAGTTGGAATTTCTTGGTGCCTTGATAAATAAGAATTAATATCATTATTATCATTGTTATCCATATCGTTTTTAATACGATTAATCAATGCTGTAATCTTAGTGATTTTGATTTCTTCTAAATTATAGCTTTGGATATCATCCCAGGATGTTTCACCATTATTATTTACTTTATCAAATAAATAACTAGTTATAGCACGTACTTCTTGTTCGATTTTTACTAAATATTCTAAAAATAGAATTCTAATTGCATCATCAAAATCTTTTAAAGCTATAAGATGTTTTAATTTAGTTCCATCAACAAACTTTGATTCTACATTTTTTTGATCAACTAAAAAAGGAGTCTTATAATTTGTAATAACATTAAAGTAACCTTCTCTCATTAAAGTTATAATATCTTCTTTTTCATACGAAAGATTTCTTACAGTTTTTAAGTATTCTAGTTGCTTATCTAATGTTAAAAACTTTCTTTTCATAACTCCTACCTATCTAAAACAACTTTTAAAGAGAAAACTAGATTTGTATCTACTTTTCCAATTAAATAATATTCATTTTCAAACTCTTTTACAAAAACATCAAGTTTATCGCCTATGAAACATTGATTTATATAATCCACTTGAATTTCTTTTATTAATTCATTTTCTTTTAATGGATGAATATCATAAAATAAATTGCAGTAACGAGTATTATTAAAATGACCATTATGATCCAAATCTGTAAATGCTACTTCATGAGTTAAGACTTTTTTATATTCATCTAATTGTCCCATATTCATTTTAGATAATTGTTCATCATAAGCACGTGATTCAATAAATTCTTCATTAGGCATAATATTTGAGCAAATATTAATTCTTTTTTTTGCAAAGTCATATATTACCCATTTCGAAGTACACTTAATAATTAATTCATCATTTTCATCATAAATATAATAATCTCTTTCAGAATGAAATGAATTAGGTTTCAAAGGATAAGTAATAATCTTCAATTTATTTGGAGATTTAGGATATTTTAAATATGTCATTTTACTTCCAATAATAAGCCAAATTTTATTATCTTTTATAAAATCGTTATAGCCTATACCTAAATCATCAGCATGATGTCCTGCTATGGATTGACAAATATCTAATGCACTTGCAACCGTAACATGATCATACCTATCAAGTTGATTAGTTGTTATTGTGTATTCTTCTGTTTTACTTAACATATTAATAAACTCCTATAATTTATCAAAGATATCTTTAATAAATTTTCCTGTTTCTTTTAAACTGTCTGCTACATCTTTAGCAGTATCTTTAACGAATTTTTTAATTGATTCCTTTGAAAACGGACCATTGTCATTACTATTTTCGTCTATAACTTTTTCTTCAACTACTTCAGATTCAATGATATTACTTGAAGAATTAGTATCATCTCTTTTTATATTTTCACATTCTTCTTTAGTAGCATCATTTTCAATTATTCTACTAAACTTACTAAAATAAATGTCTAACTCATTACTTGAAAATTGATGATTTTTTGTATAAAAATCAATCATATACTTGCTTACAAATATTTTTTCATCAAATTCATTTAAAATATTTTTATCTAAAAATGAATACTTTTTATTATTTGCAACACAAAAAATAGAAACAAATTTATCATCAAATTCTTCTAATAATACATAGCCAACTTTTTCATTAAAATAATAATTTCCTTTTTCCATAATAAACACCTACCATTTATTAAATACTTTTTCAGCAAATCCAATTTGATTTTCAATTTTTACTTGACTACCATCATCAAGTACCATTGTACCATTAAATATACCAAAGACTTGATGTTGTAATGAACATAGAATTTTTAAATCAGTATCTGCATGACGATCAATAATAGGTTTAAACGTCATAACAAAACGATTATCATTTGAAGTAAAAGTCCAAGGTTCTAGATAATTTTCTTTTCCTTTTTTATCAATAGGAATATTAAAAGTAACTTGATCTAATTTATGAGCTTTTCCATCATAAAAGATCATATTTTCACTTGCGCTACTTGTATCACCAAAACCATATCCAATATTAAATCCTATTTCGTGATTATCTTGAACAAAGGCTCCAGCTCCCCAATACCACGTGTTTTTATAGGTCCAAACGCCACGTCCCCAATCTAAAATTCCACGTGTATTGGATTGTGTAAATTCATATTTTTGATCATCATATTCAATATAACCATTAGCTTTAAAACCTACTATTTTTTGATTATAATAAAATGCTTTTTTGTTTTTAAAGAAAGGAGTGGCAATAACCATTGAATCTTGAGGCTCTTCTGTTAATTCGCAATAGATATTACAAGTTATTCCTTTCATAAAATTAGGAAATTTAACTTCAAGAATACGTTTATTACCATCATTTTTAAAACTAAAATGAACTTTTTTATTTAAAGATTTAACATCACCTATTTCAGAAGTAGATGGAAAGTTTGTTTTTCCATTTGTAAAAAATCTCATTGGCGAATTTGTATGCTCTTTAGCTTTCTTAAAATCTATTAAAGATAAACTATCAAGAGCCATATAAGAATTATCTGAAATAGTAAAAGCAATAGCAAAATCATTATTATATACTAAATAATAATCCCACTCTTTAATTCTCCATTTAGGAGCTTTAATTTTTTTTCGATCATATTTTAATAATAATTTTTTAGCATATCCTTTATGCTTTAAAGAACCATCATCATTAAGTAAATCATCAACTTTTAAGATTTCATTTTGCATAATTATCACTCCAACTTTATACTTTAATTATATAATCAAAATAAAAATACTAAACTAATTTTTATACAAATAATACAAAAAATGATTCAAATTCAATTATCGAAACAAGAAAATTAGATAAAACTAATATTCCTTGTAATATTACAAATATGAGACCAATAATGGATGCAGGCCTTTTTAAATTATTTTTTGAAGAACTAAAGAAAAATACAAGCGATATAAAAAATGGAAATAACATAAATAAACATAACATAATAGAATGATTTATAAAAAAATTCATTACCGTCATCATAAAAATCATAATAGTTGTAATAAGAACAGGCATTATTATAGTAATGGCTGAATATTTATTATTATTATTCATGTTATTATTTACATTTTCATTTGACTGGAAAGAAATATTTTGTTCATTACTTTTAAAAGTATTTCTTTTTATCTTTGTACCGCAATTATCACAATATTTCTGATTTTCATCTTCTATTCTTGAACCACAAGAAGGACAACGTAACTCACTTGCTTTTTCAACTTTTACTCCACAATATGGGCAAAAAATTGAATCATCTTTCATCTCATGACCACATTTATTACAAAACATAAATCATCCTCTTAATTATTTCCTTTTAAAGTTTCTTCTAGATTAAGTGCTTCTTCACTGCCTTGTAAAAGCTTAACAATTCCCAAAGCAAAAGGAATTGAATAATACATTGATTTAGCAGTTACAACATTTCCATCAATTACTACTCCTTCGTTTTGCTCATATTGACCTAAAATCCCGTCTTCAAATCCAGGATAACAAGTAAATTTTTTATTATTCAAATAACCATATTTACCTAAAACAGCTGGAGCTGCACAAATTGCAAACATATATTTATTTTCAAAATGCTCTAAAGCACTTTTCACAAAAGACGAAGAATAAAGTCTTCTTACAGCATTGCCACCACCAGGTAAACAAATAAAATCAAATTCATCAAAATTAATATTATTACAATTAATATCGGCAAAAACTTCAACACCAAAAGAAGAGACTACTGAAGTTTCATCTTTTATCGAACAAGTTACGATTTCCATTCCCGATCTTAATAAAACATCTCTTGTTGCTAAAGCTTCTGTATCCTCGAAGCCATCAGCTAATACAAATAATCCCTTTTTCATAATAATTATGCCTCTAAAAATGCTTTATAAGCAACATATGCTTCATATACATCTGCTTTTGAAACAATTTCCATAGGTGCGTGCATATTTAAAACAGCAATACCAGCATCTAAAACATTCATATCATAATTTCCTAAAATATAAGCAATGGTTCCTCCACCACCTTGATCAACACGACCAAGTTCAGCTGTTTGGAAGCAAATATTTCGTGCATCAAGAGCTTCTCTAACCCATGCAATAAATTCTGGGTTAGCATCATTTGAACCACTCTTACCACGTGAACCAGTATATTTATTAAATACGATACCTTCACCTAAGTGACAAGCATTTTTCATTTCATTCACTCCAACAAATAAAGGATCAACACCTGCTGAAACATCAGAAGATAACATTTTAGAATTTGCTAATGCAAGTCTAGCATCGTATAATGCTTCTTTACTTCCTGACAAACGGCATAATTTAGCAATTAAATTTTCAAAAAATAAAGATTGCGCACCAGTTGCTCCAACTGAACCAATTTCTTCTTTATCAACCAAAATACAACATGTTGTATATTCTTGAGCTTCTGTATCAGTAACTGCTCTTAAAGAAGTATAAGCACAAGATCTATCATCATGACCATATCCTGCTACCATTGATCTATCTAAACCATAATCACGAGCTGGTCCAGCAGGTACAACTTCAATTTCAGCAGATAAAAAATCTTCTTCATCAAAATTATATTTTTCTTTTAAAATTCTTAAAACATTTTGCTTAACACTTACTTTATCTTCTTTTAATTCAGGAATCGAACCTACAGTAACATCTAAGTCTTCACCTTCAATTAGTTTAGCTGCTGTTTTTTGCATTTGATCACCAGATAAATGAATTAATAAATCACCAATTCCTAAAATAGGATCTTTTGGATTTTCACCAATTGAAACTTCAACTGTTGAGCCATCTTTTTTACAAACTACACCATGTAATGCTAATGGTATAGTTACCCATTGATATTTTTTAATTCCACCATAATAATGAGTATCTAATAATGCAAAGCCTTCTTTTTCGTATAAAGGATTTTGCTTTAAATCCATTCTTGGCGAATCAATATGTGCTCCTAAAATTCTTAATCCTTCATTTAATGGTTTGTTACCAATGACAAATGCAGCAACATTTTTATTTTTATTAACACTATATACTTTATTACCAGGTTTTAGACTTTCTAAAGTGTCTACATTAACAAAGCCATTCTTTTCCAAAATTTCTAAAGTTTTTTTAACACATAATCTTTCTGTTTTACCAAATGAAATAAAATCTTTATAATCTTCAGCAAAATTCATGATATCTTTATAATTACCATCATATTTTTTCCATACATTTTGTTTATACATATATAAATTTCCTCCTTATAATATTTAATTTTCTTTATTATAAACTAGTTTTATTTATATATCTATTTAAAAAATAAAATATAGCCTTTAACGGCTATATTTTATACTTGTTTTAACCTCTTTTTCCTTGAGATTGTCTTTCCATATCTTCAACAACAATATCAAAAATTTCACCTAATGTAGAAGCATATTTCAATAAATCCCATGGTTCATTAGTATGGAAATGAATCTTAATCATTTCTTCATCGCCAACAGCTAATAGACAATCTCCTTTAAGATTAGTGGTAATCCACTCATTAATTTCATCTTCATTTAAGTTTGTACCCTCAATTAATAATTGAGTATCATATCTGAATTCTAACATAATAAATTCTCCTTGAAACTAATATATCACAAACATTTTGTTTGTCAAATCAAAAAAGATGTAATAATTAATATCTAATCAAAATTGCCAAACAAATTAATCCAATAACAACAATTAAATTTATAATTATTAACCATTTTGATTTTTTAATCCAACTAAAATAATTCATTCCAATCATAGAAAGGCCAATCAAAATCACAGGTGAAGTAGGAAAAATGACATTAGTATAGCCATCACCAAATAAATAAATTAAGACTAATAATTCCTTAGATAAATCAATACTAATACAAGATAAGATTCCCATAACAAATACTGCTTTTGCAGTTGATGAAGAAATAAAGAATTCTAGAATAAGAATAATAGCATAAAGCAATAAAGCTACAGCATAAATATTTTTACCTAAAACGACATTAGAAATACTATGTGCAATGGTGGCAAGAATTTGCCCTTCCTCTAAAATATATTTAATACTTGATGCAAGTAAAATTAAAACTATTGCTGGTAAAGCAGCCACAATTCCATTAAGAAAACTTTTCATAACTTTTTTAAAATTATGTTCTGCAATATATCCTGCAACAATTCCACCAAACAAGAAAATTACTATGAGAAAAACAACAGTATAACTTCTTATTGCTTCTATTGAAGTAGCTATAATAATTGTAACAATAACTAATAAAAGAAAAGTTAAATATGTATAAAAAATTCTTTTTTCATTTTCAATTGGTGCGTCATCTACTATATTATTTCTTTTCCTTTGGTCTGTTTCAAAGGTAGGTGATAAAGAAGGATTTTTAGTGATTCTTCGTATGTGAATAAAAATAAAACCTAACAATAACAAGTACATAATTATAAATACAAGAATTCTAAACCATATATTGACCATTGGTGATACGCCTATTATTTCACTTGCTGTTATAACAGTAAATGGATTTGTAATTCCACTCGCAAAACCAAATCCAGTGGCTACAATACAAACGAGAAATCCAGTAAAACCATCATATCCTAAAGAGATGCAAAGCATAACAATAATAGGTAATAAAGTTAATACTTCCTCAAATAAACCCAAAAGAGAACCAAATAACATAAAAATTAGTGTAATTATAGCAATTAATAATTTAGATTTGTTTATAAATTTAGTAATTAATTTTTTCACAATTACTTTTATGCCGTTTGTATCACCCATTATTTGAAATACTGCTGAAATAACTAATAAAAATAATGACAACATTAAAATTGTTAAACCATCTTTTGAAAAGAGAACTAGTATAGGAGCAAAAATCCCTTTTAATATATTTATTCCTTTAGCATCAGTTAAGCTTATATAATTTGTATAATCAACTACACTATTACCTGAACTATCAATAGTAGTACCAAAAATTCCTCTTGGAATTAAATATGTTGAACCAATAGAAATAAAAATAAGTGATAATAGAATAATAACAACACTAATAAATGATTTTTTTGATATATTCAATACTTTATTATCCATTGTTTTTGTCCTCCTTATTTAAAAGATCAACTAAAAGTGACCACTTAACACATTGTTTCCTATTTTCAATTGGATAAAAATAATATAATTCTTCTTCATAATAGCACTCAAATTCTTTGCCACATGAAAAAGGTAAAGCTTTAAGTTGTTTAATTGGAATTACAAAATTCTTATCATTTTCATTAACTTTTCCATTAAATATAAAAGCATCTTTTGTTAAATTACATATTCCACTACCCTTTTGATTTAGTTTTTTATTTTTAAAATTATATTCATTACGTTTACCTTACACGAAATATTCAAATCACTTTTTTCCAACATTTCTTTTTCATATTCAACTTGACGTTTGTATAAATCAGGTAAATCAACAATATTAAGTTCATTATTTTCAAAAGAATAATTATCTTTTACTTTAAGTTCAAAACCACAACAATTACATTTACACACAGATTTAGTTGTCTCAAGACTATATTCTTTTTTACATTTTGGACAAACATATATTACATTTTCAAGGCCTTTTAGTTTGTTTCTATTTTTATATATAAAATTATGATTCCTTGCATATTCAAATGTAATTGTCAATAATTTTGTGTAGTTTTTTATCGGTTGAAAATGTAGGTAATTA
>JBJEDT010000031.1:0-9169 GCA_051872335.1 Bacilli bacterium
AAAAACATAAGAATATTAAGTCAATTGTTAAAAATTTTAATACAAAAAATACTAATGTGATTCTAGGAGAAAAAATAGAAGTAATATATGGAGATGGATATATTTATGATATATTAGGAGATTACAAATTTAAAATATCTCCATTATCTTTTTATCAAGTAAATCCAATACAAACAGAAATATTATATAATACAGCAATAAATTTTTTAAAGATGGATGCTTCTGCCTGTACGAAAAATAATGATATTGCTATTGATTTATATTGTGGAATAGGAACTATTGGAATATTTGCGTCGAAATATTTTAAAAAAGTATATGGCATTGAGATAGTTAAGCAAGCAATAGAAGATGCAAAATATAATGCAGAGATAAATAGCATTAACAATATAGAATTCTTTGCAGGAGATGTAGAACAGATATTACCTATAATAATTAATAAGGATAATATAAAACCTGATGTTGTATTTGTTGATCCGCCAAGAAAAGGATTAGATAAAAAAACAATTCAGCTATTAAAAGATTTGAAGCCAATCAAAATAATATATATCAGCTGTAATCCAGCAACACTTGCAAGAGATATTGCAGTACTAGAGGAGAAATATGATATAGGAGAAATACAACCAGTTGATATGTTTCCTTTTACGCGGACACATTGAATGCGTTTCGTTGCTATGTCTTAAATAACCTCTGAAAGTGCTGAAAATACTGGTTTTTAAAAAAATAAAATTTTTGAAAAAAAGATAAAAAATTATAAAAAATAATGAAAAAATCAAAAAATTAAAGGTCTGAAATCGCAAGGTGGTATGTGGTGGCTAGGTCAAAAAATATTTAAATAACTGTTTCTTTCCAATAAGCGAAGTACATTTTATGTACTTTGTTTTTTTGGAAAAAAAGCGAGGAGGAAAAATGGAAAACATAAAAATAAAAAATTATTATAATAAAATGTCTGAAGATACAAAAATAATATTAGTAAATATACTAGCAGATAATTTAATTTACTTACACGATTTTGAGGTTGTAGATAAAAAAGTTATAAAGAGTATATCTTCTTTGTTATTATTATTTATTAATCATAATACGAAAACTAAAATTAAAGAATTTGATGAGTTTAGTATTTATGAGAAAAAAGTTTTATATAGTATTATAATAGATGGAATTGCATCCATTTATGTAGATAATGAGTATCTAAATTATTCTGATATAGGAACTAAATATAAGCAAAAGATAATACAAGAGTTATTATCTTTTTTTAAATACCTTACAAGATTTAGTAAAGAAAAGGTATTTATGATTTATACAAAGGAAGTAAAAAAATATAGAATGAAAGGATTTAGTTGGGATAACATCCCATATTAGTATAAAAAAAGCCACAAAATCGATTGTGGTGCGAAGTAAAAGGAGGAAATTTAAATAAATGAAAAATTATAAAAAATATTATTTAACGAGTGAGTCTGTAACTGAAGGACATCCTGATAAGGTATGTGATTTCATTTCAGACTCTATTTTAGATGCTTGTTTAGAACAAGATGAGAATTCAAGAGTTGCAGTTGAGACATTTATATCAAATGGAAAAGTAGTAGTTGCAGGGCAAATTACATCAAACGCAATTATAGATATAGAAAGTATAGTAAGAGAAAAATTAAAAGAAGTAGGCTATGATGATGCTAGATATAATATGGATTATAAAACTTGCGATATTGATATCAATATTACAAAACAAAGTGGTGATATAGCAATGGGAGTTGACAATGGAGGTGCAGGAGACCAAGGCATAATGTTTGGATTTGCTTGTAATGAAACTGACAGCTTTATGCCATATGCAATAGATACTGCACATAAGTTGGCACAGAGATTAACAGAAGTAAGAAAAAAAGGGATAATTCCTTATTTAAAATCAGATGGAAAAGTACAAGTTACAATAGAATATTTGAACGATGTACCTTTTAGAATTGATACTATTCTAATTTCTACACAGCATACAGAAGATACTGATATGGATGAGTTAGAAAATGATATTATAGAATATGTAATAAAACCAGTAGTAGAAGATGATATGGTAGATGCAGAAACAAAAATATTAATCAATCCTACAGGAAGATTTGTTGTTGGAGGAGCTGTTGCTGATACAGGATTAACTGGTAGAAAAATTATAGTAGATACTTATGGGGGATATGCTAGACACGGAGGTGGAGCTTTTTCAGGAAAGGATGCCACAAAAGTTGATAGGTCTGCATCATATATGTTAAGACATATAGCAAAAAATATTGTTATTAATGGAATAGCAAGAAAATGTGAATTGCAGATAAGCTATGGAATAGGAATTGATGAGCCTTTATCTATTTTTATAGATTGCTTTGGAACAAATGTTATACCAGAGGGAGATATAATTAGAATAATTAAAGATTCATTTGATTTAACACCTAATGGAATAATAGAGTATTTAGATTTAAAGAAACCTATATTTTCAAAAACCACTAATTATGGACATTTTGGAAGAGAAGGATTTTCTTGGGAAGAGGTTAAACAAATATAAAATAAAACAAGTGATAGAAAACTATTAGAAAGAATTGGAATAAGACTTGTATAAAGTTTGAACAAGAGTTAACATACAACACAAACTTTATATAAGGTCTTTTTTCTTTGGAAAGGAAAAAGTTATGTATTTATTAACATTTATAGGTGGAGCAATGATTGGAGGAATTGTAACACTATTTTTACATTGTTGTTTAATTGTAGGAAGGGAGAGTGATCGACAATGGGAGGAAGAGCAGATTATGAGGAAAGACGAGAAGCTAGAAAAATAAGATATGAGGAACTTTCGAAAAAGGCAGAAGAAAGGTCAGCTCAATATAGTAATTCAACAGCTAATAGAATTTTGGCAATGACACCACGGACAGCCAATAATAATAGGACATCATTCAGAAAAGAAAGCCAGACGATTACACGAGAGAGCTTGGGAAGATACTAGAAAATCAATTGAAGAAGATAAAAAAAGTCAATATTACAAAGAGAGGGCAGAGTCAGTAGAAAATAGCAAAGTGATTTATAATGATGATCCTAATGCTATTGAAAAATTAAAAGATAAACTAGAGTATTTAGAAAAACAAAAAGAATTGATAAAAGCAGATGAAGATCATACATCTTGGCAATTACAAAATATTGGAGCTAGAATACGAGAAACTAAAAGGCGAATTGCAAGACTTGAAAAATTAGACGAAATAGAGTTTAAGGATATCGAATTTACAGGTGGCAAAGCGATTCATAATAAAGAAATAAATCGTATTCAATTGATTTTTGACGACATACCTGATGAAGAAGTAAGAACAGCATTAAAAGCAAGAGGATTTCATTGGTCAAGAAAAGAGGGAGCTTGGCAAAGGGAGTTTAATGAAAACACAATAAAAGTTACTAATATATTAATAAAAGATGTTCTAAATAAAGAACAAAGTCAGGAGGATGAGGAAGAATTTGAATAGATATGAATTATTAAAAGAAGTATATGAAGCAACAACACATAATTTATATTGTTATTCTGAAGATTATTTAATGTCACGAGCAAAGGTTGGATGTGAGGAACAATGGCATAAAGAAAAAGAAAAATTAGAGCTCATCGAAGAATTAATAGAAGAGGAAAAATCACAAAAATTTCATTTATACACTTCTATATATAATTTAAGTAATGATAGAGAAGGAAGAGTAAATCATGAACTTGCATATTTAGAGGACAGAGAAAATTGTATAAGTTGTTGTTTGAACTTAGTAGAGAGAGCTGATGAAAAAAATATCCCTGAATATGAATTAGTATTTAACTTACATAAAAGGGGAGACTTTGATAATGAATATGAGAGCATTTATTCTAGAGATATAAAAAAGGATGCTTTTATTAATAGAGAAGCACTAAAAAATGAAATGGAAAAAGGTTTAGAAGAATTTAAAGAATTTATTGCAATAGATAAAAGTAAAAATAAATTTTTTGAGAAGTACTATGAAACAGATGAAACAGAAGAATTTGAGTGATTTTTTAAAGGTAAAACTACTCCAATGTGAAATAAAAAAGCCACAAAATCGATTCTCGTGCGAGAGAATTTAAAAAGGAGGAGATATAAAAGTGGAAAATTCAAAAGTAAATGTAAAGTTTGAAAAAGATGGAAAAGAATATAAACTATTAAATAAATGTATAAATGATTATTTGGCAAGTAGTAATAAATCAATAGAATCAGAAACAATTGATAGTATAGAAAAGTTATTAAATAATATTAGAAATAATGATTATAAAATAATTGATGCTTATTTAGAGATAAATGATTATAAGATAAATAGTATTGATGAAATAATAGAATTACTTTCAAACATAGAAGATTACCAATTTATAGAGATGCATAATAATCTAGAGTTAGGCAAATTTGTTTTAGAGAATGTACCTGATTTTGATATTCCAGAATATTTGTGTCAATTTATTGATATTGAAAAATTAGGAGAACAATATTTAGCAGGAAATAATATTCAATACGAATTCTGTTCAAATGGAGCTTTACTATATATTAGATATATGATTGCTAATGACTTGATAGATGATAAGGTAAAAGATGAACATAGAATGAGATTATTAATAACTAATAAACAAAAGTATGAAAAAGATAATCACTATAAAAGAGTGGAATTATTATTTCCAATATCAGAAAAAAGACTACAAGAAAAAATCGATATATTAGACTTAAAGAATGGACAGATAAAGGTATTAGAATGTTCAGTATTAAATTTGTATCCTAGAGCTGAAACATATTTGACATTGGCAATGGAAAGAATAATCAGCAGGTTGGAATTTGAGGAAAGAGAAATATTATTGTCAGATGTACAAGCATTATGTGAAAAAATGCAAAGATTAGATAATATCCAGATTGAAAAATTTATTGCACTTCTAGAATGTAAGGAAATAAATATAGACTCATTTAAAGACATAATAAAATTAACGGATGAAATCAAAAATTATAATTTACTACCTGATGTTAATAATTCAAAAGATATGGGAATGTTTTTAGTAAATGAAACAGCACATTTTGATGATGTTAGTATACTCGCTGATTATATTGACTATGAAAAGTTAGCAAAAGATTATATAAAAAATGGTTGTACATATAGTGGAACATTTACTAATATGGGTTATTTAATGAAAAAAGAATGTTTAGAGATAGAGCAAAACGAAGAGGAAGAACTAGAGTAAAAATAAATTCTTGTAGGAGAGAATTTTAGAAAGGATAAAAATTGTTAGAAGTAAAATTAAATGTAGTAAATAAAAGAGAATACGAAGAAAATCAAAATTATAGAGAAATCATAATAAGACTTCCAAAATCTGATGAAGAATTAAAAAGAGACTTTGAGTATTTAGGATTAGACTATGATAATTTGTCAATACAAGATTCTCATATTTTAGATTGTGAAGTTATTGATACAAATGATCCACATTTTTCAGGTGAGATAAGTACAGAACTTTCAAATATTATTGATAGAGCAAGTGATTCAGGATGGACAACACCATATCAAGATATTAAAAGTATGTATGCAATTTTAGCACTTTTAAGTGAAGAAAAAAGAGACAAATTATTGGCTATTCTTGAATTTAAAAGAGAAGAAATATCAAATATGAAAGATGCAGTAAAATTTGGAAATAATTTAAGTAATTTTGTATTCTTTAATAATATTAATACACCAGAAGACTATGCAGAGGAACTAATAAGAGCAAGAGAGCTAAGTGTTGATGACATTATGGATTATATTGATTTAGGTAGGCTTGGTAAGGAGTGCATACAGAGTGACAATGCTAAATTTACAGAACAGGGACTTATTTTTGAAAAAGATGAGGTATTTAGGAACTATCAAGAAGAGGAGGAATTCGAATAGATGAAAGAAATAAAGGAAGAGAAAGCAAAACCAAGATGTGCTTTGATAGGACAAGATGGAAATATATTTAATTTAGTTGGAATCGCATCGAGAACATTAAAAAGAAATGGAATGCAAGAAGAATCAAAAGAAATGTCTAATAGAGTTTTTAATTCTCATAGTTATGATGAAGCTCTCTGCATTATAGGAGAGTATGTTGAGATAACTGATGAGGCAGAACTTGAAGAAGATGAAGAGTTTGAGTAGGAGGTGAAAAATAATGGGAAAAAGAATAATAACAATAGCTGATATAAGAGAGAGTCTTTATGATGAAAATCTAGATACAGAATATAGAGAATCATTAGCAAATTTTTTAATTGAAAAAAAGTATTTGAGCGACTCTCCTTTGAGATTATATATGGGAACAGAAGAACAACGAAAAGAGTTAGAAAAAGTTGATAAAACACCATTAAAACCTAGTCAAATAAAAGAGATAATGAACTATATAGATAATGAGATGGAAGGTGATTATCAATATACTAGATTTAAAAATATTGCAGAAGAATATATTGGTATTGCAAATAAAATGGAACTGGAAGAAGAGGAAGAATTCGAATAAATATACCAAATTTAAGGGGAGACTAAAAGTCACCCCTTAAAAAAATGAGTATCTCGCTAAAAGCCACGCTTTTAGGCTGTTTGTGGGAGTCGGAGCGACTCCCTGTTCCTGCAAAATTGCTGTGAGGCAATTTTGAACTGAATTATAGAGAAGAACAGGAGGGGAAAAATTGAGTAAGAAAGACAAAGAAGAGCTTGTTAGAATGTTTGTAAAAGTTCCAAAAAGCAAGAAAGAAATGATTCAAAAAGTAGTTGAAAAAACTTCATATAATACAGCATCAGACCTTATAAGAGCAGGTATAGATAAGGAATTGAATTTGCAAATGTATAGAGATAATTTGGAAGTTATTCTTCAAGAAATAAGTAAATGTATTGATTATAAACTAGATGGATTTATAAAATCACAGAGAAAATTATATGCTAATAATGTTCGTATAAGTGCATTAAATACATATATTATGGGCGAAGTTATGAAAAGAATAATGGGAGATGAACTTCACAAAGAGTATGTAGAAATATTAAAAAGTGCAAGAGAAAAAGCAAATTATTTTGTTAATAGGAAAGTCGAAGATATATCAAAAGAAGAGTTGATGGACTTTTATAGCATAGGTGGAATTTATAGAAATGAGTAATCTCATATTTATATTTAAAGCATATAATCCTAATAAAAGAACAACATATTTCATACATAAAGGCTATACAGATTATATTGCAAATAGCAAATATGTTTTAAAAAATCCTAATACATCACACGGATTATTTGGAGTAGTAAAAGAGTTTCCAAACATTCAAAATGATGATAATATAGAGCCTATTATTAATCATATAGATAGATTAGCCAAAAATAAAGTTCCAATATATAGAGGATATATTTCTTTAAGAGAATATGATGCAGAGCGATTAGGATATTATGATCAGGATAAATGGAGAAGTCTTTTAGAAAATAGATTGCCAAGTATTGCAAAAAAAATGAATATAAAATTAGAAGATATACAATATTTAGGTGCAGTACATATTGAAGATGGTCATCCACATTTTCAATTCTTTGTGTGGAGTAAAGAGCCAAGAATAAATTACTTTGTAAAGTATAAAGAAATCAATAAATTAAGAAATGAATTTACAAATGATGTATTTAGAGAAGATTTACTTCCAATATATCAAGAGAAAGACTTGGCAAAGAAAAATATCACATCAGAGAATTATATATTAAGTGAATTAAAAAAAGTAACATCAGATGAAAAATTATTAAATGAATTAATGAAATATGAAAAAGATTTTAACCAAGCAAGAAGAATAAGAGCATTATTAAAGGATTCAGATGTTAAGAATATTGTTGACTTACTTATTGACCTAAAAAAAGATTTGAAACAGACAACAGGAAGTATAAAATATCAATATTTAAAAAAGTATCCTGATATAATAAAAAAAGTTGATTATATATCTAATATTGTTATTGACTCATCTGTGCAATGCCAGATTGAAATTGAAAAGTACATAAAAGCAAAACAAAAATTATTAGAATTTCAATACTCTGATAAAGAAAAATTAGAACAGGCAAAAGCTAAAGCAAAAGAAGAAGCACAGGAGGAAATAATAAAACTAATAGGTAATCAAATATTAGATATAGAAAGAAAATGGCTAAAAGCAAATAATACATATACTTATATTAAGTATAATAATGAGAGTAGAGATTTATTAGATAGAATTCTAACAGCATTGTATTATCAAGGACAAAATCAAAAAAAATTAAATAGAAATTTTGAAATGAGATATAAAAAACAGCTGTCAAAACAGGCAAAAAAAGAATTAGCTATTTCAAAAAGAAATGCATCATCTTTTGATTGGGAGGATGAAATATAGGAGGCTAAATGGATGTAAAAACAAAATTACTATTGAATTTAATACATGATAACAATTATTTTAAAGACTTAAACAGCTATTTAAGAGAAATGGTAGAAGAAGATAAATTATCATATAGCAATTTAAAATATTTATATAATAAATTATATAAAAATAAATCATTATTTATAAAACAGAATATATTTCCCGTAAGTCAGTTTTTAATAAAAGGTTATTCTACAGAAGAGGCAGAAAAACTCGCAAATTTATTGCCCGATGCAAAGGGATTAACAGTATTTTGTTATGATGAAAAAGAAAAAGGAAATTTATTTAATAAATTGTTTATGGATTTAGAATTTGTATATATGCAATATGATTATTATAAAAATATAAAAGATACCCAAAATAGAGCTTATGAAATAGTAAAAGATGAGATAGAATCAACAACTGTAAGGCAAAGAGAAGTTGAAGTTCAAATAGAGAGACAAGAGCTTGACACTAGACAAAAATTAGAAGAAGCTTACGATACAATAGATAAACAAATGAATAAATTAAGATACGAGTTTGAGCAGGACACAGGTGCTGATGAAAAACTAGCAGAACATTTTAAGAATGATGATCCAAAAGATAGATTTAAAAGTATAATGGTTGCAGGTACTATTCTAGGTGGAATACAATTAAGAAATATATGGAGAGAAAATGGTAAGTTAGATGATGAAAAAGAAGAATTTCCATATAATGAAAAACAAATTGAAATGATACATAAGTATAATAGATTAGAAGAAACAATGGACAAACTAGTATACTATGCAGAATACATCTTTGAAGATGAAGA
>JBJEDT010000031.1:9269-29132 GCA_051872335.1 Bacilli bacterium
AAGAAACAATGGACAAACTAGTATACTATGCAGAATACATCTTTGAAGATGAAGAGGAATTAGAATAAACTATTATTTTATTGAAAGAAACATTTTAATATGGTATACTTATGCTAGAAATAGTAAGTTGTAGGGGAGATTTATTTTATGAAAAGAAAAGGAATTATTATAATAATTGCAATAGGTAGTGTAATTCTATTAAGTGCTACGATTTTTTCAATATTAAAATTTAGTGTATGGAATCCATTTTCATCTTGTTTTGGAATGTTAGAAATCTTATTTACAGACAAAGAATATACAATAGTACAAAATAATCCTAATAGAGTAGTTTTTAGTAAGACAGCAGATACATCAAATAAAAGTGGAGGACAATTTTTAGATGAATATATGGCAAATAGAGGTTTTCATTTTGTGCCTGAAGAACAAATGGGTGGAATGTTGGTATATAGTAATGGTAGTGAAAAAGAATACATTTTATTTTCTACAAACAAATATTATTCAAAATGGGAATGGCAACAATAAATTACAAATTTATCAAGTAATAGAGTAGTAAATAAGCTACTCTTATTTTAATATGAAAGGGGGATTTCAATTATTGAATTGAAAAAGATAGGAGAATAAAATAAATAGATTAATCTTATTAATAATAGCTTTAATATTTAGTGTAGGAGTTACTGCATATTTTTCAGTAAGTCTGCATTTTATATTAAGCAATGATTTTAATAGTTTACTACAGATAAATGCCCAATCAATAATAAATACAATAACAACAAATCCAAAAGTGCTAGTAATGTTTGTTATACTTGAATTGATTGTAGCATCTTTTTTATTGTTTTTTTCAAATAAAAGAAAAAACATCTATCATAGTGAACAAATAGAATTAACACCAAAGATAAAAGTTCCAAAGCCAGTTGGGCAGGGACAATATGGGACAGGTTGGTGGCTAAATAAAAAAGACTTTGGAAAAGTATTTAAATGTAATATCATTGATAGAACAAAGCCATATAATGAGGTATCGTTCGATTCAGGTGGAATAGTAACGCATTTTGAAAGAGATGGAAATACTGATAAAGTATATTTTATTGATAAAAATATACATACACTTTTGGTTGGGAGCACAGGAAGTGGCAAGAGTAGGTCAGTAATAATTCCAACAATTACTAATCTTGGACTAGCTCGGTGAGAATATGTTTATTTCTGATGTTAAAGGTGAACTATATTTATATACTGCAGAGAAATTAAAAGAGCTTGGATATGATGTAATTGCTATTGATTATATTAACTTTTTAAAAAGTAATAAATACAATTATTTAGATATTATAATCAATGCAGTAGAAGAGGGAAATGTACCACTAGCAGAAAGTTTAGTAAGTGATATGGTTAATATTTTAGTTGAGAAGAATGATAAAACAGAGCCTATATGGAAAAATGGAGAGATGAGTGTAATAAAAACAGCAATTATGGCTGTTGTATTAGAAAATAAAGGCAAGAGAGAATATCAAACATTAACAAATGCATATTACTTTGTAGCAGAAATGTTTAAACCTGATAAAATGGGCAAGATGCCTATTGATGAATATATGGCAAAAAAAGATGCAAACGATCCTATAAAAAAATTCTTTGCAGTAGCAGGTACAGCTCCATCAAAAACTAGAGGTAGTTTTGTGGCTGCAGCACTTTCAACATTGCAAATGTTCATTGATGAATATGTGGCAAATAATATTCAGTCATCAGACTTTGATTTAAGAGACTTTGCAAAGAAAAAAACGGCAATTTATATTCTACTACCTGATGACCGAGAAACATACCATAAACTTCGGTAGCTTATTAGTACAACAAATTTACACGAGCTTGGTGGCTATAAGTCGCAAAGAAGGTGGAGAATTAAAAATAAGAATGAACTTTATACTTGATGAGTTTGCAAATTTTACAAAAATAGAAACCTTCCAAAGTATGTTAACTGTATCTAGAGGAAGAAATATTAGATTTATCATTTGTACCCAAACACTACTTTCTCAATTAGAAGAAAAATATGGAAAGGAAGGAGCACAGAATATTGTTGATAACTGTGCAATTCTATACTTAAAATCAGGTAATGTTGATAGTGCAAATAAAATCTCAGAAATGCTTGGAACTTATACAGCACAGAGTTATGGCGAGAGCAGTAATTCTAATATTAAATATGATAAATCAAGCAGTAGTATGAGTCTAATATCAAGAAAGGTACTTACAGCAGATGAAGTGCTAAAATTTGAGAGTCCATATGCAATAGTTATAATAGCAGGAGAACAACCTGCCATTACAACAATACCTGATATTTCAAAAATGTATTTTAATAAATTAAATGGTATGGGAACTAGAGAAGAAAATCAAAAGTTAAGAATTAAAAGAGAACAAGAGAGAAAAGAAAAACCAATAAAGCCAATAAAAATTTGGGATATTTGGAACAAACAATATACAGAAGAAAATGCAAAAGTTGAGCTTATTCAGGATAAGTTCAAGCAAAAAGTAAAGGAGATTAATGAAAAGAATACTTAAAATAATTGGAAAAGTATTGCTAGTAGTAATACTTTTATTTGTTGCACTTATTGGAAAAAGTGTATTTGCATCATCAATTGAAGATAGCATATTAGTTAAAGGAACAGAGAATCTAGTAAATGCAATAATCAGTTGGCTTACAGGTATTGGAATAACAATATGTGGTGGTTATTTTATATACTATGTATATTGCCTAAAAACTAATGATGAGGGGGAAAGAAGAAGAAATATTCAAAATATTAAAACCACATTAATTGCAATGGTGCTAATCACTTGTGGTCTTGCAGTAATAAATACAATATTAAGTTTCTACAAGTAAAAAAGTATAGAGTTAGGCTTTATACATAAGAAATTAGGTGAAGCATATGACAGATATGCTTGTAGAACTAATACAAAACTTTATAAGTGGCTCGGAATCAACATTAAATTCAGTATTTAATAGTATGCTAAATTTAGTTTTCTATATAGAAAGAGAACTGATGTATATACCAGAAGGAGCGATTCTTCCAGTTCATAAAATTGATTTTAATGCCATTTATCAAATTGTATTTAACTATGCAACATATTTACTAATCATTGTATTTATTGTAAAAGCAGTTAAAACATACTTATTAATGAGAGATGGAGATAGTGAACAAAATCCTATACAACTAGTAATAGGGATGCTAAAAGCTGTTATTGTAATGATATGTTTTAAAGAAATATATTCAATAGGAGTTGGCATTGTTGAAGAATTTCTGAATGCAATACTTGGAATAATGAGTGTACAGGGAACAAATTTAGCAGAGGCTCTTTCAAATAATATACAGGGAGGTATATTTACAGCAGTTGCTTGTTTAGTACTTCTTATTTGTTGGCTTTTATTAATATGCCAATTTATAATGAAAGGTATAGAACTTCTTGTTATGAGAATTGCCATACCAATTGCAAGTATAGGTCTTTTAAATTCAGATGGAGGTGTATTTCCTGATTATATAAGAAGTTTTTTAATGACAGCTTTTACATTAGTAATTCAGTTATCATTATTAAATTTATCTATTGTTACACTAATAATGAATAAATTAGTATATGGTATTGCCATTGCAGTTGTGGCTGTAAATACACCAATGATTATGAGTAAATATATGATTAAACCATCAGCAAATCCAATAAATGCAATAGGAAATACAGCTAGGTCAATGAGAGCATTGATGCCTAGAGGAAGGCATTAAAATATGGAAACATTAAAAGAAATTATAAACATATTAAAAATTATAGGAATATCATTAGCAGGAGTAGCATTTATAATGCTTATGATAAAAACTGCAACAGATCCAGAGTATAAGTCAAAATATTTAAAACTAACAAAGCATTTGCTTATGGCAACAATTTTAATTACAGTTTCTGTATCACTTGTAGAGATTCCAAAATATTACTATGGAGACCAAGTATCAATTATAGATAATAAACAATCACAAACAACAATTGCAGAGTTAAAAGATAAAGATTGTCAGGGTAGAGAAACTATAAATATTGATGGAAAATGGTATGTTGTAACTGATACAGGAAAGAAACTCGGAGCATTAACAGATGGAGACACATTAGATAATGTATCAACAATAGGCTTTTATGATACAGGAAAAGTAGTTGAGAATGTTAGCTTTTTAAGATTATTTTCAGAATGTCAGGGAACATTTAAAGGTTACTTTGCAGATATTATATATTATAGAGATCAAGATGGAATGATATTCTCAAGAGATACTACATATCCACAATATCAAGCATTAAAAGCAAGTCAGGGTAATGGTGGAGTAATGTATGAAGGAGGAGGCGAAGGCTCTTTCGGAGGAGGTAGTGGTCGGTGGTGGCAGATAATAAAAAGCAAGTCAAAATACCTAGACAAATAAGACTTAAAACTGAATTCTTTATTGGATTTGGTATGGAAGAACTAATAAAAACATTAATTGTTGGAGCTATTGCAGGAATTATCGCTTATATACTTTATAAAATCACAGGGCAAACCATAATCTCCACATTAATTGTAATAGGGGCAATAGTTGTTTCAGTAGTATCATTAATCAAAGGGAACAATAACTTTTCTATGGTTGATGTAATTAAGAACTATGCAAAGTTTGAATTTATGCAAAAGTTGTATAAATATGAAAGGAGTAATAAACATTAAAATATTTTCAAAGGAAAAAACACAAAGTCTAAATGATTTTTTAAATATAAAAGATATAAAAGACAATTACTTGTACACATTAGATGGACAGGTAATTCTTTTTATTAAAGTATTTCCAATAAATATTGAATTGCTTTCTGATGATGAATTAGAAGTAAAAATGGATGCTAATAGTATTGAATTTAGTAATGAACAGTATCCATACAAAATAATAGTAATTCCAAGAGCAGTTGATATTTCAGAGCATATACGAGAACAAGAAGAATTAAAGAAAACACTCGATGATGAGGTATGTATTAAAATAATAAATAATAGGATAGTTGCTACAACAGAGATTGTAGAAAATAAAAATATAATAGAAAATGAATTCTATATTATTATATATGATAATTTTAAAGATAATATAGAAAATGAATTAAATAAAAGAGCAAATACCTGGATACAACGATTAAAAAATTGTGAACTTAAAAGTGAAGTATTAGAAGAAAGAGACATTATTCTTTTAATAAAAAGTTTCACAATACCAGAATTTGCAAGAACAGAGGGGACAGATTATGCTGATAATATTGTCAAAATTAAAAGGAAAGGAGTTTAATGTTAAAAACAAATGAAGTATATAATATGGATTGTATGGAAGGAATTAAACTATTAGATGACAATAGTATTGATTTAGTAGTCATTGATCCACCATATTTACTTAATCTAACAAAAGTAAAAAAGACATCATCAATTAATAATTATGCAAATGATTTAATAGGGTTAAAGGATGGATTTGATTTAAAAGTGCTAGATTTATTAGTACAAAAAATGAAAAAAATAAACATATATATTTTTTGTAGTAAAAGACAGGTGAAAGATTTAATAGAATATTTTGCAAATAAAGATTGCAATTATGAGATTCTAACTTGGCACAAACAAAATCCAAGTCCATTAATAAATAATAACTATTTACCTGATACTGAATATGTAATATTTGCAAGAGAAAAAGGTGTAAGGTTGTATGGCAATTATTATACCAAAAGAAAATATTATATTTCAGGAACGAATCAATTGGATAAAAAAAGGTATAAACATCCAACTATAAAACCATTGCCATTTATAAAAAATCTAATAATAAATTCAAGTAAAGAGGGAGATTTGGTGTTAGATTGCTATTGTGGAAGTGGTACGACACTAGTTGGAGCAATAGAAACAAATAGAAATTTCATAGGTTTTGAAATAGATAAAAAGTATTATGAAATTTCAAAACAAAGAGTTGAGGAAGCTCTTTTAAAGGAAAAAATGATTGAAGAGAAAGGTACAAAATAATTATGAGCTGATTGATTTAATAACACCAATACGGAGGATTAAAATTTGATAGAAACAAATTATATTTAGGTGATAGATTTTCAAAAATTTATACAATAGTTCATTATCCATCTAATATTGATATGGGATGGATGGCTAAACTTACAGAAAACACAGGAGCAATATTCTCCATAAATATTGAGCCAACAGATAATACAGAGCTAATTGAAAATTTAGATGCTAGAGTAAGAGATGCTAGCTCACTTTCAAAAATTGCAAAAAATGAATCTGTAAAACAGATGAGAGAAGCGGAAGTAAAAGAGGCATCTGATATCATTAGCAGAATGATAAATAATAATGAGGTTGTATCATATTTAACAATTTATATATGTGTTTCAGCACAAGAAGAAAAAGACTTACTTTCTAAATGTAGTGAAGTAGAAAGAGAAGTACAAAAATTAAAATTAAAAATAAGACCAATTACTAATTATTTATTAACAAGTGGATTTAAAGCAGTTGCACCATTTTTTACGATTCAAGCAGACTTAACAGAATACTTTAAAAGGAATATATTAACTTCTAGTTTTACTGGAGGTTTTTTATTTAATACAAATACTTTTATAGATGAAAAGGGATTCTACTTTGGAATAAATCAAAATGGTGGAATAATTATATTTAATATTTGGCATAAGGATGCTGACAGAACTAACAGCAATATGCTTGTTGTTGGCAGTTCAGGAGCAGGAAAGAGCTTGTCAGTAAAACATTTAATTTATAATGAATTGCCTAGCTCTAAAATTTTAATCATTGATAGTGAGGACGAATACACTTATCTTGCTAAAAATTTAAAAGGAAAGATTGTAAATTGTGGAGGTAGCAATACAGGACATATATTAAATCCATTGCAAATAAGAGCTAGTAAAGATGATGAGGAAGATATGAATGCTATGGCTATTCATTTTCAATTCTTACATACTTTTTTTGAGATATTATTTCCAAGTCTAACTGATATAGAATTTTCAATGTTAGACATAGTATTAGAAGAACTATATACTAAGTTTGGAATCACACAAGACACTAATCTTTTAGAACTAGAGAATACGGATTTTCCAAGATTAGAAGATTTATATTATTTGTTAGAAAAGAAGAACGATGAGGAATATAAAGACGAGTATGTAAAACTTTTATCATTATTAAGACCAATTTCAATTGGTCAAGCTTCTACTATTTGGAACGGCTATACAGATATAACAATAGATACTAGACTTACAGTATTTAACACAAAAAATATGCAAGAGTTTCAAGTACAATACAAAAGAGCACAATATTATAACATTATGAGCTATAGCTGGGAAATTTTAAGTAAAAATAAGGATGAAAGAGATATTTTGATCGCTGATGAGTGTCATATACTTATTGATCCAAATATTCCACAGACATTAGAATACCTACGAAACATCAGCAAACGTGCAAGAAAGTATAATTCAAGTATTATCGTTATTTCGCAATCATTAGAGGACTGGTTAAATGAGAAGATTCGATTATATGGACAAAGCTTACTTGCAAATTCAACATATAAGATGTTCTTTAAAATGGATGGTCAAGATTTAAGAGATGTTGTAAAAACATTCGGTCTAACTAAAAAGGAAGAAAATCTCATATATAATGCTAAAAAAGGGGAATGTTTACTTACTGCAGGAACGAGGAAGATATTTGCAACATTAAAAATACCACTACAGGAATTACAGATAATAGATGAACATTTTAGTGGTGATGTGCTATGAAACTCATCACATTAAAATTTAAAATTATAGTAGGAGTTGTACTTTTTATTGTCTTGATATGTGCAGGTTATTATGCTACAACATTTCATTCATCTAGTTCATCAAGTAATAAGTATCAGGCAGAGGTAGGAGAGAAAGTTTATAAAGGGCAATTTCTTATGCCTGTTGAGAATTTTAATGTAGTAACTAGCAAATATGGCTCAAGAATCCATCCTATTAGTCGGAAAGCAGAGTTTTCACACAGGGATTGATTTAGTTGGAAATACAGGCAGTAAAGTATTATCAGTAAAAAATGGAGAGATAACACACGCAGGATGGCAAAATGGATATGGTAATTGTGTAGAGATAAAACATACAGGAGAAGATGGAAAAATCTTTTATACTTTTTATGCTCATATGAGAGATAACTCAATATGTGTTTCAAAAGGGCAGACAGTTGTTGAAGGACAAGTTATTGGAGTTCAGGGAACAACAGGAAATTCTACAGGCGATCATTTGCATTTTGAGATAAGGCTTGAAGATAAAAGTACAATTGATCCTGCACCATATTTGTTTACAGAGGTTTAGGAGGTGTAAAAATTGGATAAATCACTAAAAAAAGAAGTAATATTTTATTCAATAATTGTTGTTATATTAATTACTATAAGTATTTTAAATAATGTATTTTGGAAAATAGGAAAGGAAGATAAAAAACAGGAAAATATAGTAACTAATCAAGAAATTCAGCAATTAGAAGTAAACAATATAACTTATAATGTGCCATTTGAAGAGAAGTGGTTGGATTAAGGAGGGATAGCCAAATGCTTAGTTATATTGCAAATATTGATACAGCCCAGTTGATACAAAAAGTATGCAAAAGAAAAAGCATATTGATTTTAAATACACAAGAGGAAATGACAGATATATCACAATATGTAAAAGAAACAAAAATTAATTTTAATCTAATAAAATATTTAGTTATTGATTTGAATGCACTTACGAATTCAGAGACAGAAATTATAGAAAATATATATAATTTTTCTAGGCTCTACACAAAAACTAGAATTATAATATTAGCATCAAATTATAATGAACAAAATATTGTACTTACTAATTTATACGATTTAGGTTTTTATAATATTATAAATGAATTTGAAGTCCAAAAAATAGAAGAAAAATTAAATATAGCATTAGGTGAAAATGGAATACAAAAGAATGAATCAAAGAAATTTAAAAAACGAGAAGAGGTAATTCAAAAAGAAAGTAAAGTACAGAAAATACTTGATAAAGTTAGGACAAAGACTAGTAAAACAAAGGAAAATAAGAAAGTAAAAGAAGAATCAAAAACAGATATGCCAAGTCATTCGGTATATCTTTTTTCATTACTTTTAGAAGCTATAACTAGGCTAGTAAAATTTATTTGCTATGTATTAGTTTTTGTTTTAACTTCAATTGGATTAACAATTCTACTAAATCAAGAACTACGAGAGTTAGTATTTCAAATATTTGGTTTGAAATAGAAAGGGTTAGTTTATGGGATATTATAGTAATGTAATGATTGCAGTAACTAAACAAGATTTTAAGAAAATAGAGACTGAACAAAAGAAAATACCTGATAATGTTTTGCTAGAAGAGCTAGAGGTAGATAATTATAAAGAAAACGATATAGAATGTGTATTTGCACATTTTGGATATATTAAATACTACAAAGAATATGAAGAAGTTCAATTGCTAGAAAAGCGTTTAAACAAATTAAAAGATGGATATGTTTTTTGTAGATTGGGAGAAGAGGCAGGAGACATAGAATTTAGAAATAGAACAAAGTTGCCTGAATTGATGAAGAATTTTGAATTTATAAAAGAACTAAATAGAAGTTTAAATGAGGAATTAAAAGAAGAGGAGGAAGAAGAATTTGAGTAAAAAAATATTAGAAATAACAAGTATATTAATTATATTGCTAGGATGCTTAAGTGTTTGCTTTGCAAGTAGTGATTTGAAAACATTAGAACGAACAAATACAGTAGACTATAAGGTCGCTGATGAATTCTATAATGATATTGACAAAACTATTGTTGAAGATAAAGTATGCTATGAACTAAAAAATGTTGATAGAATAGATAATTTTAAAACATTAACAAAAGAAAAAGAGATAATTGAGGAAAGAGTAACTAATACGAATGATTTAGAAAAAGTAATTAGCCTATTTAATGAAACAAAAGACATTGAAGATGATGGCTACACAGGAGCGATTACAAGAGATAACAGTACATTAAAAGTAGAAATTAAAGACAGCTATCAAGAAGAATACAAAGTATATTTGCAAAAGTCTTACGACAATGTTCCAAGCAATGAACTAAATGACATACCAAAGGAAATAAAAGCAAATGGGACTACATACTATCTTGTAAATCCTGTATGGAATATTGCAGAAACAGAGATGGTTTCAAATAATGAAGTACCTGTAAAATATAATGGAACAATGTATTACGAAGGAGTAAAAACAAAAACCATTATAACAAGTTATTTAGCAACTATAAAATATACAGGAACTATTTCAAAAGAAGTTTTAGATACTACAACATTTACTGCTCAATATGAAGAAGTAAAAGAGTATGGCTATATAGTACCTGCAATAGTAGGAACAACAGGAATAATATTTTTTAGTGGAATTATTTTATTTGGACTAAAAAATGTAAAAGTATATAACTTACAAGATGGAGAGTACAAGCTAATTAAGAGATTACATTTAAATAAAAGCAAATTGCTTATAGATTTAACACCTACTAATTTCCAAACAAGAGCATATAAAATTGTGCTTTCAAAATCACTATATAGAATGATAAGAAATAAGAATGTCAAAATTAAATATTTTGATAAAGTACAAAACTATCAAATATTAAACAAAGAATTTGAAATAATGGTCTAGGAGGTGCAATTTGAAAAAAGTAAAAATAATATGTGTGATCATAATAATTTTATTACTTGCAGGAACTTCAATATTTCTGATTAATAATAACAATAAAGAATTAGTAAATGTCGAAGACATACAAACAGATAATGAATTTGAGAATGTAACTTATGATAAAGCAGAGGACATTTGGGATGATTCTGTACTTGGAATAATTACTATTGATAAAATAGGACTAAATGCTACAGTAAAAGAGGGCACTTCTAGTGAAACACTTTTAAATTACATAGGTCATATTGAAGAAACTGCAACTTACGATGGAAATATAGGACTTGCAGGACACAATAGAGGCTGTGAGAATAGCTATTTTGCAAGAATAAATGAGTTAGAAGAAGGAGATATCATAAAATATAAAACTAAATTCTTTGATAGAACTTATGTAGTAGATAATATTCAGGTGATATATGAAACTAATTGGACTTTATTAGAAAGTACAGAAGAAAACAAGTTAAGTTTAATTACTTGTATAGCAAACAAAAGAAATCAAAGATTATGTGTTCAAGCAACAGAAAAGACTTGCAATACAATGGATTCAGAGTTACAATAGAAGAAAAAAGGAGATGATTTGTATGTGGTTATGGAAGAAATTTTGGAACACAGATATCATTGGCAAAATATATATTTTAATAATTTTATTTATTGTAGTTGTAGCGACAATAACAGTAATAACAAGATATAAAAATGCTAGTACAAATCAAATTGAAAATGAACAAAAAAATGAGATTATAGGAGAAGAGATTACATTTGAATCAAATGTAATTGACAACAATGTAACTACTGTAGCAAATATAAAAGAAGATACAAAAGAAGAAACAACAGAACAGAGTATAAAAGATATTACGAAACAAAATATAGAAACAAAAGTACAAGAAAATTCTACTATAAAAACAAGTAGTACGCTATCATCAAATAAAACAATAGAGAATCAAGATAAAAAAGATGTTGTTCCAGAAGATACAAAAGATGAAGAAAATACAAATTTAGAAGAAACAAAAGAAGAAATAATACAAGAGCCTAGTAAATCAGTTCCAATAGAAGAATATAAAGTAAATAATGATATGATCAATAGAATGAAAAATTATATATTAAATAATCCATCAGAAGATATGAAAAATTATGGATTTGAAGTAGTTGTTGATAGTTCTATTACAGAACAGACAAATCAATTTACTTATACAGAACAAAGAATGAGAGACAAATTAAATTTAAGATTTGGAACAATAAGAATTTATGCTCTTGATTATTATTATAATGGAAATTTAGTTATGACAGAATGCTTTATATTATAAAGTAATAACTAATATATTTTTGACATTTGGTTTTACCAAGTGTCTTTTTTCTGTCCTTAATACTGATTAGGTCAGTATTATTTTATGGAGAAGAATGAGTAAATTAAAAACTAAAAAAATAATAGGAGGTTTATTATTAATTATAGTATTAATAACAACATTTCAAAACACGATTTATGCAGTAAGTATGAATCAAAGAATATTAATACAAAATTATGGAGAATGTGATTATACATTACAATTTAAAAGATCAGATGGAGTATGGAGCTATGTTACTTGTGTGTTTGCAGGTTATAGTGAAAATGGGAAAGTATATCCTGCATACTGTGTAAACAGAGGATTAGATGGAGTTGGAGAAAGAGAAGCATATAATGTAGATTTAACAAAACTAATGGATGATTATAGACTATGGAGAGTGGCAATAAATGGTTATCCGTATAAGACACCTGAAGAAATGGGAGTAGATAATAAATATGATGCATTTTTAGCAACGAAACAAGCAATATATAGTATTTTATATAACAATGATGTTGATACATATTATAGAGGAGGAAATGAAAGAGGAGTAAAAGTTCATAATGCTATAAAACGTATGGTAAATGAAGGCAGAAATGGTACTTATACGCCACAAGATGCTAATGTAACAATAAATAAAGTAGGAGGTTTAAAAGAAGAAACGAATTATTATTCACAAGAGTACTCTGTAAGCTCAAGAGTATCGATGTCTACATATACAATAATTAATACTTTAAATATGCCATCAGGTGCATATATAGCAGATTTAAATGGTAACAAGAAAACTACATTTAATGGAGGAAATAATTTTAAAGTAATGATACCAAAATCTTCAATGGGACAAGATTTTGATATTATTATAAACATAAGTTCAAAATGTAAATCATATCCTGTTTTTTATGGACAAACAACAATTGCAGGAACACAGAACTATTTAATTACAGCAGATCCTTATGGAGATTTTGTTGGAAGAGCTAATTTACAAATAAAAGGGAATACATCTGTATTAAAGATTAAGAAAATTGACCAAGAAACAAAAGAAACATTAAAAGGAGTTACTTTTGAATTGAAAGGGGAAAATGGAAAAGTAATTGGAACTTATACAACAAACAGCTCAGGTGAAATAGAAATAAAAGATTTATACCCACAAACAGTAACCTTAACAGAAATATCAACAAAAGATGAGTATGTACTAAATTCAACGCCTGTAACAGTAAAACTAGAATGGAATAAAACTTCTAGTGTTACTCTTGAAAATATGCATAAAAAAGGAAATTTAAAAATAGTTAAAGTTGATAAGGATAATAACGATTTGACATTGGGAGCAGTTGAGTTTGATTTAATTGATTTTAGTGGAAATATAGTAAAACATCTAGTAACTGATGTAAATGGCGTTGCAGAAGTAAAAAATATTAATACAGGGAACTATACTTTACGAGAAACATTGACGAAGAAAGAATATAATTTAGCAGTTGACCAAAATGTTCTAGTAAATTGGAATGAAACAATGGAATATAAAGTGGAGAATGAAAAGAAAAAAGGTCAAATAAAAATAATCAAAGTCGATGCAGACTATAACGAAGTAAAATTAGAAGGGGTTGAGTTTCAAATAATAGATAAAAATAATCATATTATTGAAACAATAAAAACAAATTCTAATGGTGAGGCTGTAACATCTCGTATTCCTATTGGAAATTATAAAATAAAAGAAGTAAATCTTGGAACTAATGAGGAATATATTTTAAATGATGAAGTAAAGACTATAACAGTTGAAGAGGATAAAATAAAAACTATACAATTTGAAAATGAGCATAAAAAGGGCAACTTAAAAATATATAAGGTTGATTTAGATGATAACACACTACCTGTATCAGATGTAGAGTTTGAGATTATAGATCAAGATGGATATAAATATACAGCTATTTCTGACGAAAACGGAATTGCTTATATTTCGGACATCAGAACTGGAATAGCAACCATAAGAGAAGTAAAAACTAATAAAATATATAAACTATCAGAAGAAACATATGAGGCTGATATAAAATGGAACGAAACAACAGAGATGACAATAACAAATGAAAAATTAAAAGGTCAAATAGAAGTATATAAAGTTGATAGCGAAGATAAAGAAATTAAACTCGAAGGAGTTGAATTCCAAGTTATAAATTCTAATGATGAAGTTGTAGAAACTATTGTAACAGATAGTAATGGATATGCTATAACATCTCGTATTCCTATTGGTGAGTACCGTTTAAAAGAAATCAAGACAGATAATATGCATATCTTAAATGAAAATATTATAAAAGTTGATGTTTCAACAGATATAATTTCAAGACTAGATATAACAAATGAAAGAATAAAAGGTCAGATTAAGGTTATAAAAACCAGCGAAGATGATAACTTTATAAATGGTAAAGATGCAGGAAGTCCAATTGAGAATGTTAAGTTCGAAGTCTATGATTTAAATAATAATCTTGTTGATGAGATAACTACATTAGCAGATGGAACTGCTATTACAAGATTACTTGATAAAGGCTGTTATTTTATAAAAGAGGTGGAATCAGGAGAATGGTACTTATTAAATGAAAATACATTTACTGCAGAAATAAAAGAGCATCAAGAAATTGTAAATGTAGAGATTACAAACGAATCAGAGAAACCTGATGTTGATATTGAAAAAACAGGTATAATACAGACAACAGCAAATCAAGAAATAAAGTACGATTTCCATATTAAAAATACAGGTAATGTACCATTAGATAAGTTTACTTGGATAGATTCATTGCCAACTGACTATGTAAGAGTTGCAAAACTAATAACTGGTACATATAATCAAGACTTGAATTATTCTATATATTATAAAACTAATAAAAATGATTATAGATTATTAAAAGATAATCTAAATACACAAGTAAATAATTATATAGATTTTTCTAATTTAGAATTAGAAGCGGATGAGTATGTAACAGACTTCAAAGCTGACTTTGGAACTGTTGATGTGGGATTTGAATCAGTTATAAATCCATATATATTTGTAAGAGTAAATTCTAATGTACAAAATGATGATATATTTACAAATAAAACAAGAATAGAGGGGTATAACAAAACATATATGGTTTGGGATGAAGATGATCACATAACAAAAGTTTATGAGAAAGAAATTGAGGTTAAAAAGCTACCAAGAACAGGAATGTAGATAGAGAGAGTTTTTGAACTCTCTCTGATTCATTATGGAGGATTAATTGGAAAAATTTAAAATAGAGATGACAGAAGATGAGATGATAAGACACTATGCAAATAAAATTGTAGAAGATGGAATTAAAGATTGCTATGAGTTTAGTAATGTAATTAATATAAATGACTATGGTAATATAGCAAGATATAAAAATGAAATATTAGAAAGAATATACAGAGATGAAAGAGTTGCAGATGTCAATTTAGATAAAGAGGGCAACTTTGATATGGTATTTTATACTGATTTTTGTCCGTATTACTACGATATGGATATAATTTTAAATAATAATTATCTTATAGATCCATTTGCAGAAATAGAAATGTTAAAAGAATTTGGCGACTATTATACAGAAAAATGTTTGTTTAATAATCCATATGTAAGTATTAGAAATTTAATAAATCAATTCGTGGAAGAACAGACAGATAATCAAGAAAAAAGAGAAGTAATGTCTAATATTATAAAAATGAAAATTAACGAAAGTGATTTTATTAGAGATAATATGGATGGAATTGAGGTTTATATAACACCATACAATTATAAAGAACTTAAAAAAGTAGTTGAAGAATGCATACAAAACACAGAAGAGGAAGAATTAGAGTAATTGAATATATAAGAATTAGAAAAACATCTATAAATTTTTTATAGGTGTTTTTTCTCATTCGTAACGAGAGATGCCATAAACTCGTTATAAAATAAGAAAGAGAAAAGTTTGGTCAGCTGTCGCATTAGAATGATCTGCAGTATTTCTAACAGTTTATTAGAAATATATGTGTCGGTGAGATTTCGTGACGTATACTCACAATAAAAAAAGAGTTCAGGAGGCAAAACTTGTAAGAGGATATACTGATGTAAAAAGTGTGGGCAAGTATGCACAAAGACATATGTCAGCATCAGTAGTAGATATAAATCTACATACTAGACTACCATAAGCGAAGCGAGAGGATGAGGGGTTTCGTTTTGGTGTATTATTTTTATGACAGAAGGGGATAATACACCATTTCACTTGCTCAAAGATTTCAGGGTTTCAGAAAAACTTTGAAACAAGTAAAAAAGACTTGAAAATAAAGTAAAATAGAGTTAATATCACACAACAAAGGGAGGATAAAAAGATGGAAGAAAAAGAATTAAGAAAGTTATATTATGATTATTTTCAAGAAAAGATGAAAACAAGTGAGAAGTATAAAAATAAGTTTAAGGAGGCAGTTGCTTATCAAAAAGAACACTTAAAAGATTTTTCAAAAGAAGAGCAATTAATTATTGAAAATATGATTACTAAATTTGCAGATGTTGAAGATCAAATGTTAGAAGACACTTTTGTAAATGCAGTTAAATATGCATATAAAATATTCTGCGAACTTAAATAATTTTAAATTTTAGAATCGTTTATATATTTATTTTTCCTGATTTTTATGATAAAATACAAAAAAAGATGTATTTTGGTAGAAAATTGGAGGAAAATATGAATCACGCTCAACAATCAGCAATATTCCTAGTAATATTTACAATATGGATTTCAACATTAATATTAAGAGTATTTGACAAAACACTTAAAAAATATACTTTTTCAATAGGAATATGCCTAATATTTTGGATGATAATAAAAGTATTTAAACATTATACAACAGGAAGTATAAATCATTATATGTGGTATTTATTTTATCTTCCATTAATATTTATACCCACATTCTATTATAATTGCAGTGACTATTTATTGAAACGTGATAATAATAAAAAAAGAATAATAGCAATAGGAATATCAATTATTCTATTTTTGTTAGTAATAACAAATGATAGCCACCAATTAGTATTTAAAATATTAAATGAAAATAATGATTATATACATAAATGGGGATATTATTTAGTTTGTATATGGATTTTTTTATTACTAATAATGGCAGTAAAAAATCTTGTAAAAGTTAGTATGGCAGAAAAAGATAAAAAGAAAATTATAATTCCATTTATTCCTATTATTCTAGGATTAATATATACAGTAGCATATGTTTTAGATATAGGGTTTATAGAAAAAACAAATATGGCAATAGTTATTGGAACATTATTTTGCATAGGGTTAGAAGTTCTTTTTAGATTGAAGTTAATACCAAACAATTTTAGATATAGAAAAATTTTTCTAAATTCAAACTTACCAATAGAAATAATATCAAAAGATGGAGCTAAAAAAATCAATACAAATCATTATATAGAAGTAGAAGAAGATATAAGAAAAGACATTAAAAACAATGAACTCAAAACACAATATAAAGCAGAAAATAAAATTCAAAATGTAAAATCAATACAGGGTGGATATGCAGTAGAAGAAAAGGATTTAAGTAAAATAAATGATCTTAAAAAGAAACTAGAAAATACAAATCAAGAACTTTTAAAACAAGAAGAACTACTAAAAAATCAAAAGAAAATAAAAGAGAAAATTTATGAAGTAAAAATAAAAAAAGAGATAATAGAATTACTAGATGAAAAGATAGATGAAAAACGAGAACAAATAAATAAAATGCTAGATGAAATGACAGAAGTAGATATACAAAAAATGTATATGATAAAGCTACTAATCAATTATTGTAAAAGAATGAGTAGTTTAGTAATTTCAAATTATAATAAAGAAAAATATAACAACAAAAGAATAGAAACTATTATAAATGAACTTTTAACAGAAGTAAAAACATTAAATGTAGGTGGCGTATTACAAACAAATAATTTTGAAATAAATAGTAGAGAAACAACAGCGATTTATGAAATAATATTTGAAATAATATACAACTTAAAAGATGTTAATTTTATACTAAATATAGAAGTAAACAATACATACATAAAATTAAAGTATCTATTTGATAAAAATATTAAAGGATTTAAACGAAAGTTAGAAGAACTAAAATTGGAAAGAATAACTGTAATAGATGAGAAAAATAATGAAGAAGAAACAAAATTAGAAGTAAGAATATTAAGAGGAGAGAGTTAAATATGATTGCTATTTTAATAATATTATCTTTAATATTAGTGGCACAGACAATAAAAATTATAGTTAAAACAAATATAATTGATAAAAACTTAATAGACTATTATATAGAATATGTTGTAGCAATAATAATATTATTAACACTAATATTTGAAAAAAGTATTTCTCTTGATATTTTATTATTAGTTACAATTACGAGTTTATTATATGAAGTAATATCTTTCATATATATGTATTTTAAATACATTAAAGAAGAAAAAATAAATCAATTTTCTATAAAAAAAGTAATAGATTCATCTGATTTTGGGATTTTAGTATTAAAAGGTAATAAAAGTGTTTTAATAAACAATACAATGTATGCGATTTTGAATAAATTAAATATAAGAACAAACTATATAGCTAACATAATAAAGCAAAGTGAAGAACAAATGGAGGGAAATTATGTTGTCAAAGTTGAAGAAAAATATTACCTATTTATTATTAACCAAAATGAAATAATAGCATTTGATATAACAGAAGAATATAGTTTAAAAAAAGAATTAGATGAGCAAAATAAAAAAATAAAACTTAATAATAAAGAATTAGTATCAAGTATGGAGAACATAGAAAATTTAGAAAAAGAGAAAAACTTACTTAAAATAAAAAATAAATATCACGATTTACTAGGGCAAAATCTTTCTGTATTACAACAATATTTAAATAGAGAAGAAATAAAACAAGAAAATTTTGATGAAATAAAGTTTATGATAAAAAAGATGTTTATAGATATAGAAGATACAGAAGATCCTAATACAAATTTACAAAATTTGATAAAAATACATAAAAAGAATGGAACTAATATTATTATAAAAGGCAAATTACCAGAAAACGAGAAACAAGCAAAAGTGTTTTTTGAAATTATAAGAGAGGCAACAACAAATGCTATAAAACACGCAGGAAGTTCAAAAATATTTGTTGAAATTAAAGAAACATTAGAAGAAACATATATGGTAATTACAAATGATGGTAAAAAGCCAAATGAATTTATCACAGAAAATGAAGGAATAAAAGGTATGAGAAGAAAAGTAGAAGAAATAAAAGGGTACTTTTATGTTTCAACAGTTCCACAATTTTCGGTTAATGTATCAATAAAAAATAACTGCTATTGTTAGCAGTTATTTTTTAGCTTATTCTTCAGGCGATTCAAGGTTAGGAACAATTAATCCGTTAGATACACAAAAGATAGAAAGTTTAGCCAAATTATCATAACCTGTTTTTGAATAAATAGAGGAAATATAAGATTTTACTGTTCTTGTAGATATTCCAAGTTTATTTGCTACTTCATCTCTATCTAATAATTTACAATATAAAGTTAGAACTTTTAATTCAACATCAGTTAAGTCAGATAATATATTATTTTTTGACAAATTATTTTTATCATTAGGATACATAGAATATCCATCTAAAGTGTTTTTTATAGTCATAATAAGGGAGTCTTTACTAATATTTTTGTATATAAAACTGTCAACTCCAGCCTCTTTTGCATCATTTATAAAATTCAAATCCAAAATACCTGTCATAATAATAACTTTTACATTAGGAAACTGTTTTTTTAAAAGTTTAGAGTATGCAATTCCATTTGAATTATTTTCAGTACATA
>JBJEDT010000032.1:0-7409 GCA_051872335.1 Bacilli bacterium
CATTCATAACACTTTTTCATAAGTTCTTCTTTTCTTGCCTCGTGTGCTTCTTCGTTAAATACTAACACTTTTTCTCCTTTCACCTTTTAGATAATCGTTTGTTTATATAATAGTACAAAAATTAATAATTTGCAATATTTTCGATGTAATTTGTGTAAATTTTTATTTTAAAAAAAGTATCCGAAGATACTTTTTCAATATGATAATAGCAACGCACAGCACTCAACGTGACTAGAAGCCCCATCGTTGAAAGGTGTTTTTTACCCTGTTTGTTGATTGTTAACAGGTCATTAGTTATTTAATGTGACTTTGACTGTTATCTTCGTTTTCAATTTTTTCTGTAAACTTCCATCAGGTTGTTTCTCAAATGAAACAAAATTCTGAAAACTATCAAATTGTAAAATAAGTACCTCTTCACTAGAAATTAAGCTATCAGTTTTCGCCTTTATTTTATCATATTCAAAACCACTTTTAAATACAAAGTTAATTACATAAGGATCTTTTTCTCCATTATCTTTTACTTCTCCTATTATAGCTTTATGTACAAGTGCTTCAAATATTTCTTCATCAAATTCTTCAAGTCTTAAATCCTCTTCCTCAAAAAAGGCTTTTATCTTGTTTCTACCAGAATTCATTATTGCTTCGTCTTCTACATCTCTTGACAGTTCTTCTTGCTGTTTCTCTATTTTCTTAATTTTTTTATTTAATTCATCTTTTCTTGATGCATACATTTCCTTATCTATTGTACCATCTAAAACTAAATTTAACAACTTATTTTGTTTGTCCTCTAAATTTTGTTTTTCTAGTTCTAATTTTTCAATTATACTTTTCGCATTATTCTGAGCTAGTATATCGTCAATTTTATCAATAAAATTTTTGATAATTTCTTTATTGTCATTAGTTAATATTCTATATGCTTCTACAAAACAATTTTCTATTATTTCCTCTTTTAGTATTTTAGAATCAGGACAAAATCTTTTGCCTTTCTTTACATATTTCATACATTGCCAAGCTCTTTGTGAATAGTTTGTATGTGGATATAAATTTTTTCTTACATAATGTTCGCCACAGAATCCACAATATAACATACTACTAAAAGGATACATTCTACTATAATTACTTCCTTTTCTACCTGTCTCTCTAGTTACTCTTCTAGAGTTTAGAATATATTGAGCTTTTTCATAAACCTCCAAAGGTATTATTGGCTCGTGATGTTCTTCTATATAATACTTGTCCTCTTCTCCCATATTAGTAACTCTTTTATGTGATATAGGATCTAATGTATAAGTTTTTCCCATTAGAACGTTTCCTATATATTTTTCATTTCTTATTATTCCTCTAACAGTTGATTCTGACCAAGTATTTTCACCTTTTGGACTCTTATGCCCTAGCTCTGATAATTCTCTAGCAATAACTGTTGATCCTGCTCCTTCACAATATCTTCTAAATACATATTTCACAATTTCTGCTTCTTCTTCATTTATAGACATTGTATTTGTTTTGTAATCATATCTGTAACCTAGACAATTATTGAATCCTACTAGTTCACCCCTCTCCATTTTCATTTTTAATCCCAACTTTACATGAGTTGAAATATTTTCACTTTCCTGTTGTGCTATAGAGCTTAATATAGTTAAAAGAAGTTCTCCTGCCATTTCCAATGTATTTATATTTTCTTCTTCAAAGATTATTGCAATGTTCCTTTCTTTTAACTTTCTGACATACTTTAATGTATCTACAGTATTTCTTGCAAAACGAGAAATTGATTTTGTCATTATCAAGTCAATTTTCCCCTCTAATGCATCTGTTATCATTCTCATAAAGTCATCTCTTTTATAATCAAGTGTACCACTTATAGCCTCGTCTGCATAAATTCCTGCAAATGACCAGTTTGAATTAGTTGTAATCTTCTCCTTGTAATATTTTAATTGAGAATCATAACTATTTTTTTGTTCTTCTGAATCTGTACTTACTCTACAATATGCACATACTCTCAATCTTTCGTTATAGACATTCCCAGTTTTCCTATCGATTCTACCATCGACCTTTTTTATTACTTTTACCTGCAACGGTTCCTCCAATCCAACTGTGTCTTCCCAGTTTGTATTATAACTCTCTTTTAATTCTTTCTCAAATCATTTCATGCTAAAATATGATATTCTTTTATAATTTTTTCCTTTAGCATTTTGTAATTATATTCAGTAATAAGATTATTTTTAAATAATTTCTTTAATGCTTGTAATTCAATACTTCCAATAATATATGCATTTTTAATCTTTTGATTTATTACTTGTTTTTGCATTTTTACCTCCACCTTATTTCCAATTAATACGTTTAGGCACATCACTGCCTACAACAATTCCTCTTTTTAATACATAACTCTGACTCTTTGAATTAAAGTCATATATTGATGGATTCCAATCTCTAAAAGCTCTATTACTTATTGGCTTTCTTCCACCTGACAACTCTCTACTTGCTTGTTCGTGAGCTTTTTTTAATATTACATAATCTGTATCCGAACTTTTCTGTTTTCTTTTAGAAGTCATATATTGTTTTGTAAATTCTCTATTTTTGCTCTTGTTTTCCTTTTTCCTAATTTCCTTTTCTTCAGGATATCTAGTATCCTTTTGTAAAACTTGCGTAACTGCACTCTTTGAAATTCCAAGATGCTTTGCAATATCTACCACTCTCAATTTATTTTCAAAATATAATTCAATAATTAACTCTTTATTACTTCTCATAGGTTTTAAACTACCTCTACTTAACTTTTTACTAACAACTTTTAGATATAAAGAAACTAATAGAGCCAAAATACAACTCTACTTAATCTCTAAATCTTTCATTGCTTTTTTGAATTCTTTCTTAGTCATCTTACTGAGTGGTTTTACTTTTTTATATCTCCTATGCTTTTTCTTTAATCCAATGAATATTGCAAAGGAGATAAACAATAATGTTATTATTAAAAAATACCTCATATTTTACTTCCCCTTTACAATAACATTGGCAAGTCTTTTAACCTCTTTTGTCCCAAATTTGCTATGTAACATTTTAATCTCACTTCGCAGTTCTCTTGCATTTATTTCTGTTCCACTATGTTGTAAGGTATGTACTGCTAATTGTGCATAAGCAATTGCTGTATCAAGATCAATTAACTCTTCTGATTTGGACTCCATATAGACACCTCCTTTACATTTCGCTCATAGGAGTCCAAAAATTTTGCTCTATGTTTCATTTTTTGAAAAATTTTTTAAATTTTTTTATTTTTTTCTATTTTTAGATAATTCCCTCCATATATTTAACTTTATCTCTTGGCATAAATCTTCATCAAATTTGTAATGTAACTTTGATTTACTTATTATTAAAGGATTATAATCTTCTATAATTTTTATTATTTCTTCATCACTTAAATTAAAATCATTAAACATTGTCTCCACCTCCAATTAAAGCTTTCATTACTTTATCTAATGCATCTGTTTTGATTCTCCAAGCTGTTGTTCTACTTATTTTCATTTCTGTTGCAATCAGACTTATAGGCTTGTCTTCTTTATATAAAGAAAAAAGCATCATCTTTTCTTTTAAAGACAATGCTTTTATAACTTTATACAATTTATTGTTTGAAATAACTTTTTCAAATTCAACAGCTGATTCAATCTCTTTTTCACATTTATTAATTACAGCCTCCAATACTGATTCTGCCTCAATATCCTCATAATCACACAAATCCACATTTATATCATTAATGAAGTCATAGTTATCCCTTATATATTTTCTTCTTGTATTTAGTATTATTTTTTTTAAATAAGATTTTTCTTCTTTTGTAAGGCTCCCTTCTAAATAATCCTTTCTTTCCATATAACCATTCTCCAATCTTTTCAAATTGGACAATGTCGTTAATATTAGAAAGAATTCATTTTATTGAGTTTTATTTAATTATATTAATTCTTTTCCTATCCACTCATATATATACTCCTCCTAAAAAAAACAATAGTCAATAATGTAATGCTAATATTCATTCTATCATTGGTACATTGATATTTCTCATCTGAATATTCTTCCTAACATTAAAGACTATTGTCCTAGAGAATGATATATCATATTTTTTTCAACTTTGCTAAAAATGGTGTAAAGTAGTATGTTTTGGTGTATTTTGGTGTTTTTGTTCGTTTTTTGTTCGTTTTAGATATTTTTGCCATTTTTTTACTTTTTTCGTTGTTCTCTAGCTGTTTGTTGATTTTTAACTGATTTTATGATATAATCTGACCAATAAAAGAACTTTTCTTTAGCAAAAATATGGAGGGTACGCTTATGGTTACAAGAATTATGGTTGCTGAAGATAACGAAGAAATATTTGAGTATTATAAGAATATTTTTTCCAAATGTACTAATGTAGATATCATCGCATATACCAAGGATGGAGAATCTACTATAGAAATGTACAAAAAGTTTAAGCCTGATGTTCTATTTTTAGATTTAGGATTACCAAAGATAAATGGACTCGATATTATAAACACATTGTCTGAATATGAAGGCACAGAAAGCAAATGTAATATTGTAGTTATATCAGGAGATGCATATTTAAGACATTCTTTATACAATACAAAAAAAGTATATAGAATTATTCCTAAACCTGCATCTGACGAATTATTGAATAATACTATACAATCTATTCAAAAAGATTTAATTATGGATGAATTTCCTCAAGAAAAATGGAATGATACTTTAAGGAAATTAAACATCAATCCATATTTAAAATCTAGCAAGTTATTGACTGATATAATTAAACTTACTTATTGTGATGTTGACCTACTTGACAATATGCAACAAATTTATATTATGATGTCTTTAAGATATTCTTGTTCACCTAGCAAAATTCAATCGAGATTAAGAAGCTGTATAGATACAGCTAATCGTCTTTCAACAAAAAAGTCATTTGACTTAATATTTGACATTGATGATTATAATAACAATATGCTTATTTCTCCAAAACATTTTATAAGTGGTATTATTACATATTTAAAAAAATAGTTTTATAGATCATAATGGGGCTATATTCCCCATTTCTTTTTTGCTAAAAAACTGGTATTTTTTTGAAATCTTTTTAAAAAATAGCCTCTTGTTAATATGATAGCAACAGGTTTTGTGAATAATATTATAAAATTGTTGCAATAGTAATAACAGGAAAGGTGAGTTTGTTGAAAATAAAAAAAATCAATGGAAAATTAAACATTATAGGTAAAAATCTTCGTAAATACAGAGAGCTTCGTGGATTAACTCAAAGACAATTAAGTGCTAAATTAGAATTATTAGGTTTAACTATATACCATACAGATATTCATAGAATAGAACATTTTAATAAAAGTGTAAAAGATTATGAATTAAAAGGCTTTTGTATTGCTTTAAATATTAATTTAGATGATTTATATGAAGATACAGATAAAGAATACGAATGAGATGTCTATTATCTCATTCGTTTTTTTAATATTTTTCTTAATTTATCAAAGAAGTTTCTATCTTTAATATTTGGAACTTCTTGTTTTGTTTCTACAATAGCACTTGGATATACATCATTATATATATATGATAATCTATCCATTAAATCTTCTGTTCTAAATGGTTTAGGTAAAAAGTATCTAATCCCGATTTCTCTTAATTCATCAATATATCCATATACTCCTGCAGACACGATAAAGAATAGTGGAGAATTTTCTTTATTATTATACTCTTTTATTATATCCAGCCCACCCCAGTCTCCTTTTCTTTTTAGGTCTGTTATTACTAAATCAGGTTTTAGATTTTCAATTAAATTCCTTTCAGAGTCTCTATCATTGGCTATGCCAATAACTTTGTATTTATCGTTTTCTTCAATCCATCCTTTCATTACATTAACCATACTCGTATTATCATCTGCAATTATAATCTTTAAAACTTCGCTCATTATAACACTCCTTCTGTTGCTAATGTGACACCAAGATGGATAAAAAAATATACTATTTTATTACTTTTATTTGATTAATACATTTCTTACATACATATTTTCCACAAAATTCATTCAAATCTTTTTCATTTTCACATATTAAACAATTCGAAACATCTTTCTTCAAGATTATTTTGTTTCCATCTACATAAATCTGCAATCCGTTGCCCTCTGCTATCTCAAGATTATCCCTTATTTCTTTTGGAATTACGATTCTTCCAAGTTCATCTACTTTACGAATAATTCCTGTACTTTTCATTCTTATTATTTCTCCTTCGTTTTTTCTTCAAAATATTTGACAAAAGCCTCCCACTCATCTAGAAATCTCTCATCTTCTCTATTTTGCTTCAAAAAGTCATCTACTTTTTTTCTTTCTTCAGCGAATATAGACATTTTAGTTCTTGTTTTGTTTAATAATTGTATAGTTCGAGTTTGTAAATCTTTAATTCTTTCAACATTCATAATTCATCACTCCCCATCTATCAGTTATAATAATTAATTATAGCAAATAGCAAATGAAAAGTTTGTCGAAAATTGTATTTTTTGGAAAAAAACAAGAATTTTCTTCACATTTAGCAACTACTATTTAGTATAGCATATATTCCAAATTTCTACAAGTGTATTACTTAGCAAAAGTGAAGTTTTTTATTGATTTCTTCACATTTAGCAAGTATAACAAAAATTTTTCTTGGTATACTTTTATATAGAAAGGAATTGATGCTATGCAACTTTCAACGGCAATTCGTAAAAGAATAAATAATTTATTAAAAGAAAACAATATGAATGTTTGGAAATTATATAAAGCAACTGGTGTACCTGCCTCTACACTTTCATACTTTATGAATGGAAAAAGAGAATTGATAAACCTAAAAACACTATTGCATATATGTGAAGGATTCAACGTCACTTTAAAAGAATTTTTTGATGATACAATTTTTGATGATGTAGAACAAGATTAAAAGACTAATATGTTTAACATATTAGTCTTTTTTTGTATATTATTAGCATAAATAATACTTATAAATAGTCGTCTATATAAATTGTAATTTATCTATATTCTTAATCAATTATTTACAATTTCTTCTGGTATTTTAATTTTTCTTAATTCTTCATAATTATATGTTCTATAATTTACATTATCTTTATTATAGTAATTATTTTGGAAATAATATGTTAATGTTGTCCCATCATAATATTCAATTATATAATATTGTCCATTATCGCTAAACATAACATCAACTTTTTCTCCAATTTCTATATTATTAAGTGCTTCTATTATTTCTTGTATTAATTCTTTGTTTTCTGTCTTATAATAAATATATCCTCCCTCTGTTTCTTCTTTCAGCATGACATATGAAATATTATCAATATCATTTATTGTTACACTGTTATTTATTTTTTCCGTTTTATTGTTATTAACATTTATAGAGTAACA
>JBJEDT010000033.1:0-1683 GCA_051872335.1 Bacilli bacterium
TAAGGGAAAATTTTACACTTTTGTTATATAATATACCTCGCTTTTAAGCAAGAAAGCGAGGTGAAATAATGTGGAACTAAACGAGAAAGAACGAAAAACATATGAAACTATTGCTAAAGTAATTAATGGTGAATTAACTAGAAAAGATGCTATGTTTGAACTTCATAAATCTAGACAACAAATTTATAATTTAATAAAAGTGTATAATGAGCAAGGAAAAGAAGGCTTTATACATAAAAACAAAGGAAAGATTCCATCTAATAAATTAAATAGACAATTTATCGAAGAAATTGAAGATTTATATCTAAATGAATATTATGATTATAACTTTGAAGCATTTTATGATGAACTTTCAGAAAACAAAAAATACAAAGGTAAATATGATATTTCATACTCATCTTTGTATATGTATTTTCTTAATGACGATATAATTTCCCCAGTCGCCCATAAAGAAACAATTAGATTATACAACGAGAAAATGAATAATGCAATTAATAAAAACGAAGTTATTCAAGAAGAAAAAGTAGAACTATTTCAGTCTAGACAAATTGCGTTTGAAAAAGCCCATATAAGAAGATCTAGTAATAGATATGCTTTTGGGCAAGAAGTTCAAATGGACGCGTCTCCTAAAATATGGTTTGGTGATGTGGTATCACATTTACATTTAGCTGTTGATAAAGGAACTAAAAAAGTACTTTGTGGTTGGTTTGAATATGAAGAAATAACAAGAGCTTATTTTATATTACTATTTAATACTATTATTAATTATGGTATTCCAAAAAGAATAAAAACAGACAATAGAACTACATTCTCAAACCAAGAAAATGAAGTAAATACTACTCAATTTGGTAGAATATGTATTGAATTGGGAATAGAATTAATAACTACTAGTGTTGCTACATCAAAAGCAAATGTTGAAAGAGAAAACAGGACTTTTAAAAATAGATTAATTGCCGAATTAAGGCATGAAGGTATAACTAATATTGATGAGGCAAATAGATATTTAAATGAAGTATTTATTCCTAAAATGAATAAAAAATTTTCTTATGAAATAGATGAAAAAAATTCTATGATGAAACAAAATAATTATTCAGAACAAGAACTTAATTTGATAATATCAGAAAGAACAACAAGAATAATTGATAATGCATCATCAATTAAATTTGAAAACAAATACTATGTTCCAGTAGATATCGATACAGGAGAAGTAGTTAGCTATATGAAAAAAACTGAATGTATAGTTATATTAACTTACGATGCTGAGTTGTGTTGCAAAATAGAAAATAATTTTTATTTATTAGTTGAAATTGAAGGCAGAGATACAACTATGAAAAAAGAATTAGATAATGATAAACCTATTGAAAGAAAAAAAGTGATTCCTCCAAAAAGTCATCCTTGGCGAAAAAACATGATGTTAAGATAAATGGGGACCAGTCCCCAAACCCCTGAGGTTTAACGATTAGGGATTACCGAAAAAGGAAGTGAAAATAAAAAGAAGCTCGAATGACTTCCTTTTCGTTTAATCATTATTTGATACTCAGGTCGCTCCTCAGCGTTGCCTTGACCTTCAAATAACATTTTTTATTATATATTTTGTTTTAAATAATGCAATATCTAAATATGTAAAATTTTCCCTTGAAATTAACTACCTAAATATATAAAATTTTCGCTAAGAATTCACAA
>JBJEDT010000034.1:0-1682 GCA_051872335.1 Bacilli bacterium
TAGTCTGAAAACAAAAATAAAATTTATTTTATAAAACTAGGTAAAAAAGGGCAGACTTCCCCTTACCCCAAGAAAAGTCAAAAATTAAACAGGTAATTTATTGGCATTCTGGTTAATTAAATTAATTAATTCTTCAGATGTAAGCCCTAAAGATAATAATTGTTTAAGTGATTGGTTGAAATTATTTTTAGTATATTTAATTCTATCTGCAACTGGTGTTTCAACAGAGATTAAATCAACAGGATTCCAAACTTCACCAGTTTCAAACATATGATAGATAGCAACTAAAATCTTTCTAGCAATAGCAATATAGGCACGTTTCTTGCCTCTACGTTTGGAAATTTTCTCAAATTTTTTAGCATAGTAAGAATTTGATTTATCTTTAACAGCGCAATGTGCAACTTCGACTAAATAAGGCTTAAGATAAACACCAGCTCTTGAAATTTTAACAGACTTCTTCTTGCCAGCAGATTCATTACAACCAGGAGCAAGACCGGCCCAAGAAGTTAGACGATAATGAGAATTAAATTGTGACATATCGTTACTAATTTCTGATAAAATGCTAATTGCAGATTTTCTATCAATACCAGGTATCGTACAAAGTAAATCAATGTATGATTCATAAGGTGCAACTAAAGAATCAATTATTTTATCTAATTTGTCTATTTGATTATTAAGATAATCAATATGTTCTTTGACAAATTTAATTCTTAGTTTTTGTTCGTCTGTTAATTGTATTCCGTTAATAGAAGATAAGATATCTTTGTTGGAAGATTTGCATTTTTTGCTAATACAATTTATAATATCTTCATCTGAGAAATTATCATTACTTAAAATGATATCAATAATAGATTGAGATGATTTGCCAAAAATATCGGTGAACACCATATCTAATTTGCAATTACCAACAGTAAGTGCATTAGTGAATCTATTTTTCTCAGATGATTTGGTATTAGTAAGTTTATAGCGATATCTTGTAAATTCTCTTAAGATTCTAAAATCTTTAGATGGAATATAAGAAGAACGAACTAATCCCATTTTAAACAAGTCTGCAATCCATTTTGCATCCTTGTTATCGTCTTTCTCACCTTTGATAGCTTTAACCCATTTAGGATTAGCAACGACGACATTAGAAATATAACCTTCTAATGCATTGTATACAGGTACATAATACTTTCCAGTAGATTCCATGCATACATTCTGACAATCGTTATCAATTAGCCAATCTTTAAAACGAACTAAATCATTATTAAAGGTAGAAAAACGTTTTCGTGAGTATTTAGGCGTGATGGAAGTTGAGTCACAAATAACAGCAACTATAAAAGATTTGTGCACATCAACGCCACATGTTTTTTTATAAATAACTTCCATAAATAAAACTTCCTTTCAAAATATTTTTGAAGGAGTGAGTTGTCTATGTGATTAACACTAAGAATTAACTAAAGTCAATGATTAGTCTACAGCCTTAAAGGACTACTTATGTGTGCTTGAAACAATCACATTTGCACTGGTTATTATGCTGGTTTAATCCAAAGAGTTACAGGAAGTCTGCAACTCACCACACCGTGCTTTGTAGTGCACACTCCTTCAAAGACTGTATTATATATATAAAATAAATTTTGTTCAAGTTTTCATCACTATGTGTGCCTTGAACGAAGTGAAAGGAATGAGAGGTTATTATG
>JBJEDT010000035.1:0-1654 GCA_051872335.1 Bacilli bacterium
CTATTTGACACTAAAATTAATATATTATCAACAAGTAAAATTTTAGTTCTTATTTTTCAAGGCTAAGATTTGCTTGTTTTTTTGCCCTATCAACAAATTTTAAAAAATGCATAAAAACTATTGATTTATATGATTTTTTATGTAATACTTACACCATAAAAGGTGATGATATTTATGGCTGAAAATTCTGTTAGTAAATTACAAAATAAGGTAATTATTTTAGAAAATAAAATTGTTTCATTACAAGATCTTGTTGCTGTTCGAAAAGAGAAGTATAGATCACTTCAAAGAAAATATAATTATTTAGAAAAAAACATTGAAAATATTACTAACAAAGCTGTAAATAAAGCTACTGAATCTCTATCACTTGAAAATGAAAAATTAAAGTTAGAGAACGAAAAATTAAGAAAAATGCTCAATTTAGATAGTAATAATTCTGGATTACCTACCAGTAAAACTCCAATTAATAAGAAAAAAAGAATTTCTAATTTAAGAGAAAAAAGTGGCAAAAAAATTGGTGGACAAATTGGTCACTCTAAAAATAAATTAATTAAATTTAGTGATGAAGAAATAACAGATAACTATTATCATGAAATAAGTAAATGTCCTTGTGGTGGAAAACTTAATATTGTTGGTAATAGGACAAAAGATGAATTTGATATTGAGGTAAGAGTAAAGAAAATAAGACATTATTTTATGGAGTATAAATGTCAAAAATGTAATCAATTATTAAATGTTCCAATTCCTAATGAACTAAAAGAAGAAAATCAATATGGTAATAATATTAAAGCAATTGCTATATCACTTATAAATGAAGGATGTGTATCTTTTAATAGGACTAGAAACCTAATCAGAGGCTTTTCTAATAATGAGTTAGATTTAAGTGAAGGATATTTAGTAAAATTGCAAAAAAATTGTTCTGATAAATTAAATACTTTTATGAATGATTTAAAAGTCAAAATTATAAATCAAAAGAAATTAAATTGGGACGATACCGTAATTGCAATAAATGGAAAAAATGCTTGTTTAAGATTTTATGGTACAGAAAATCTAGCTTATTATACTGCCCATGAAAAGAAAAATAAAGAAACATTAGATAATGATGGTATTCTTAATAATTTAAATAAAGACACTGTTGTAATACATGATCATAATACAGTAAACTATAATAAAGCTTATGATTTTACAAATGCAGAATGCTGTGTTCATTTATTAAGAGATTTAAAATCATTAAATGAGAATTTAAATCATGAATGGTTAAATGAAATGATTAATTTCCTTGTGGAAACTAATAAAAAAAGAAATGAATATATTAATCAAGATATAGAACATTTTGAAGATGATTTTATAGATTTTTGTATGGAAGAATATGATCGAATAATCTTGTTTGCAAAAGAAACAAATAAACAAGATTACAACAAATGTTATGGTAGCGATGAGAAAGCATTGATAAATAGATTGATAAAATACAAAGAAAATTATCTAATGTGGATAATAAGATTTGATATAGATTTTTCAAATAATTTATCTGAAAGAAGTTTAAGAAGTTCTAAAACAAAAATGAAAGTATCCGGACAATTTAAAAATTTAGAAAATGCAAGATATTATGCAAATATTAAAAGTTATATAGAAACTTGTAAAAGAAATAATATAA
>JBJEDT010000036.1:0-1619 GCA_051872335.1 Bacilli bacterium
AATAAAAAATGAATGAAACTTCGTTTCATCGCCATCTCCTATGGGAGATGTTTTTCTTTATCTGTTATTTTGTTATAATTATATTATAAGGATGATGTATATGAATTTTAATATTATCTGTACCGAAGATGATAAAGATTTTGTTAAATATAAAGATAAAATTAAAGATAGAACAGTTAAATTTACTATCAAGCAAATTTTTTCTGATTGGTGGAATTCTTTTCTAAATAATTTCCCTAATCTAAATATCAGAAATATCGTTCATAAAAATGTTAAGAAAATATTACAATGTAAAACTTTCGATTTAGGCTATTCTGAATACGAATGTCCTACTTGTCATAAAAATCTTATTGTTCCTAATACTTGTAAATCTAGATTTTGTTCTTCTTGCGGTAATAAATATAATGAATCTAGAACTATTTCTATCTTTTCAAAACTATTTAAACATCCACATAGACACGTTGTTTTTACTATTCCTAAAGAATTGAGAAAATTTTTTAGAGAAGATAGAAATCGAATTAATTACATTTTTGATGCTGCATCAATTACAATTAAATATTGGTTTAAAGAAAAATATAAAAAAAATCCACTTACACCTGCATTTATATCTATACTTCACACTTATGGTAGAAGTTTAATTTGGAATCCACATATTCATATGATTTTACTAGATGGCGGAGTTAGTAAAACAGGTCTTGTTAAAGTTGATTTCTTTTCTTATTCTTCATTTCGTAAACGATTTATGAAAGTATTGTTAGATTTATTAGAAAAAGATATTGGTAAAGAACAATTTAGAAAAATCAAGAACGGTTTATATTTAAGTAAAACTAACGGATTTTATGTGTATGCACCAAAATCAAAATTTAAAAGTTATGTAGAATTAATAAAATATGTTACAAGATATGTATCTAGACCTGTTATGGCAGAATCTAGAATAATTGATTATGATGGAACATATATTACTTTTTGGTATCAAAGACATGAAGATGACAAAATTGTTATAGAAAAGATACATGCATATGAGTTTATTTCTAGATTAATTATTCATATACCAGAACCCAATTTTAAATATATAAGATTTTATGGTGCTTACTGCAATACATCTAAATGTCATAAATCATTTCTAAAATTATTTAACGATAAATCAATTGAATTAAAGAAATACTTGAATAAATGGCGTAACAAAATAATAGTTAATTTTAATGTTGATCCACTTATCTGTCCAATATGTAAAACAAATATGTTATACTTAAAGAGTAATTACTTTTAAGGAGAAAATACATATGAAAAGAAAAAGAGAATTAATAGACGACATATTAGACCCAAATTATAATTTTGAAGACGATAATGAACCAGATGAAGAAATATTAACAAAATGTTTAAAATGCGGATTTGAAGAACCAGTACCTAGTTATATTTATAATGAATTTGGAAAGAAAAGATTTCATAAAGAAATTAAAAAGATAGTACCAACATTAAATTGCCAAAGATGTGATGTAGAAAAATTTATACCTAAAGAATATTTTAAAGACTAAATCTTTAAGATACTTTTTTGAGTGACCTAAAAAAATTAGGCCACTCTTTTTATTTTTATGCATTAAAAGCACTTTCCTTATAAA